>QFNA01000088.1 GCA_003248395.1 Citromicrobium sp. | reverse complement strand
TGGATCATCGACAAGGTGCGCTGCGCGAGATTGCCGAAACTGTTCGCAAGTTCCGCATTCACTTTGTTTACAAGCGCTTCCGCCGAATAGCTTCCATCTTGTCCGAAAGTCACCTCCGCCATCAGAAAGTAGCGGAGCGAGTCCACCCCGAAGCGATCGACGAGTTCGTTGGGGTCGGTCACGTTGCCGGCTGATTTCGACTCCTTGATCCCGCGATTGAGCAAGAAGCCGTGGCCGAACACCTTCTTGGGAAGGGGCAGGCCCGCACTTAACAGAAACGCAGGCCAGTAAATCGTGTGGAAGCGGACAATGTCCTTGCCGATCAGGTGCAGGCTGGCGGGCCAGTACCTGTTCCAGAGTTCACCCTCGTCCGGATAACCCAGCCCGGAAATGTAATTCGTCAGCGCGTCCACCCAGACATACATGACGTGATCATCATGACCGGGCACCTTGACCCCCCAATCGAAGCTCGTCCGGCTGACGGAGAGGTCATTAAGACCGCCCTCGATGAAGGCGATCATCTCGTTGCGTCGGCTGGCCGGTTCCAGAAAGCCGGGCGTCCGCAACAGTTCCAGCAGAGGTTTTTGAAACCTGGACAACCGGAAGAACCACGTCTCTTCCTCGGTCCATTCGACCGGCGTGCCCTGCGGGGACAGCCTCTCGCCATCACTGGCTTGCGCGGTGGTGATCGGCGCCCGTCGTCCTGATAAAAAGGTCGTAGGAAATATTCAGTTTGTCGAACAGGTCACGGAAATGACCGGACATTTCGTCCGCCAATTCGCGGGGAGTCATACCAAGATCGCGAGCCTTTTGCGCCATTTTCAGCCCGTGTTCGTCGGTCCCGGTCTGAAATCGCACGTCACGCCCCATGAGCCGCTGGAAGCGGGCGATGACATCGGCAGCAATCGTTTCATACGCGTGGCCGATGTGCGGCTTGCCATTCGGATAATGGATCGCGGTCGTTATATAATAGGGGTCAGGCATCGACCCGTTCGCTAGCCGCGCATGCATTGGCGAGCAAGGTGCCGATTTGCATTCCGAGCAGGCCCGGATCGAAATTATACGTCGGCTGCTCCCCGCTCAGCCTGACAAGCTCGCCATGCGATTCGATCAGGCGCGCCGCATCTCCCGGAGCGCTTTCCAGATTTTCCGCCACCAGAGAGCGTGCGAGATCGAACATGGCCTGCATCCTCGCATTGTCCTGCTTGGTACCGATCGTACTCGCCAGCTGACCTCGCAGCGAAAAATCCGGGTCGCCGCTAGCCAGGATCTGTCGCATGAGCCCGGCTGCTTTTCCCAATTCGAGTTCGACAAAGGCAATAGCGGCACCGGGCGAACCTGCTGCAGCCGCAATCGCCGCTTCGCGCGTCGGCTCGTCGGCCTGTGGCACGATATTCGCGAGCAGTTGTGCCATTGCGTAATCTGGGACGGTGGGAAATCGTAAGGTTCTGCAACGGGAGCGTATCGTCGGCAGAAGGCGCGCGGGGCTATGCGCGACGAGCAGGTAGAACGTACCTTGCGGCGGTTCTTCCAAACTTTTCAGCAAAGCGTTGGAGGCGCCCGTTTCCATGTCGTCCGCAGGATCGACGATAATGACCCGTCGATCGCCCATCGACGGTCTCGTGCCAAGTCGACGCTGGATTGCGCGCACCTGATCGACCTTTATGCCCCTGGCCAGCTCGAACGGTTTTCCATCGGCCTGCTTCTTGGCTTCCTCCTTGTTCTTCGGACCGTGGGTCAGCGTGATGATATCAGGGTGCTGCAACCCGGCATTTGCATCGCCTACTAGTTCGCGGGCGGCTGCTTGAGCGAAACGGGCCTTTCCCAATCCCTTCTTGCCGGCAAGCAACCAGGCGTGATGCATCCTGCCGCCGGACTGGGCGTTGCGCCACTCTTCCCAAGCGTTTTCGTGCCCGATCAGCATTTTCCGACCTCAGTCACGGTCAGTTTGCCAATTGCCACCATGACGTCATGATGGACAAGCTCGACCGGACGGTTGGCATCGATCAATCTGAACCGTTGCGGATGTTCGCGCGACAACGCCTGGAATGCCAAGGCAACCTGGACATGGTAAGCTCTATCACGCCCGCCAATCGCATCGGTTTCATCGCCATCCCGCAGCGCGATACGTTCTGCTGTCGACGTTTCTTCAGCAAACAGGACAATCGACATATCGGGGAGCAGGCCGCCGCTGCCGATACGATGCAAATCGAGAATCGACCCGTCGCCCAGCTGCCCGGCGATGCCCTGATAGGCACGACTTGAATCGACAAAACGATCGCAAACGACCCATTTGCCTTCGTCGAGAGCGGGGAGAATCCTGCGCTCTACGTGATCCGCGCGCGCAGCCGCGAAAAGCATGGCCTCGGCACGGCTGCCCCACCCGTCTCCCGGCGGATCGAGCAAGAGTGCACGAATGGCTTCTGCACCGGGTGTGCCTCCCGGCTCGCGCGTCAGCTCCACCTGCCTGCCGTCCTTGGTCAGCGCGTCGGCGAGAAGTTTCGCCTGGGTCGATTTGCCGACGCCCTCCCCACCCTCGAAAGTGATGAATTTCCCGCGGCTCATGTGAACAGTCCCCGCACGCCGTTCCAGACGCGGTCGAGAACTCCCGCCTTCTCTACAGCGTGAGCAGCGGTCAACGGGATGCTGTAGTCAGACATTCCGTCGATCGACACATGCAGTCGTGCGATTTCTTCTCCCTGCCGGATCGGAGCGATCAGAGGTCCTTCGTACCGCACCTCCATCTCGACATCGGGGGACTTCCCTCGCGGACGATCGAGAAATACCCCACCGGGCGCAACGAGCGCCACCTTCGCTGCATCGCCATCCTGCACATTTGCAGAGGCAATGGTTTTTTGCGGGCCATAGACACGCTGGTGCTCGAACGCGGAAAATCCCCACTCGAGCAGATCGCGCGAGGCTCGTCGTCGGGCAGCGTTGTTAGGGCTGGCGGCGACCACCAGGATCAGGCGCCTACCGTCTCTTTCTGCCGTTCCCAGAAACCCGTAGCCCGACTGGTTCGTAAAGCCGGTTTTGATCCCGTCCGCCCCTGCGACATAGCCGCTGATCGGATCATGGTTAGGCTGGGTAATCCCGCGATAGGTGAATTCCCTGTGTCCGACGTAATGTCTGTATTTCCCCGGGTGTCGGGCAATCATCGCGCTCGCCAATGTGGAAAGATCGCGCGCCGTCACGAAAGTGCGCCCTTCGTCCATCCAACCGTTGGCCGTTCCGAAATGGCTGTCGCGCATTCCGATTTGTTTCGCCATGGCATTCATGGCGTCGACCCATACTCCGATCGATCCCGCCGCACCGACCGCCAACATTGCTGCGCCGTCATTCGCGGACACAGTCGTGACGCCATGAACCAGATCGTCCACGGAAACGCGCGCATTATGCGGAAGGAACATCGTGGATCCGACATTATTCCATGCGCGCCAGGTCTCGGGAGTGATGGCGAAGATCTGCTCGGGCGAGACCTTGCCTTGCTCCATCCATTCGAAGGCGAGATAGGTCGTCATGACCTTCGTGATCGAGGCTGGCATGAAGCGTCGATCGGCCTCACGTTCGAACAGCACCTGTCCGCTCGAAAGGTCCAGAAGATACGCAATCGGAGCGTCTTCGACTGGCGGCGGCACAAAGGTTTCCACCGACGTTTGCCCCGCTGCGGGAAAAGTGGCGGGCGCAGTTATGGCTAATGAGGCTGCCAGAGTAATGAGAAGTGGTCGCAAGTTGGCTCCGCTGGCAGAACTCTGCTGACACGAGGGTTCACGATGATGTCTTGGCCATAATCTTAGGCCGACTCGCGTCATTTGGCGAGCGCGGCTCGATACTATCCCACAAGGTGCCGCGGCCTATCGGCGGATTTCGTCCGCGAGCAGTCCCACGCTCATGGCGTAATAGTTCGAGCAATTGTATTCGAGAATCACCCGATAATTGGATGTCAGCAACCAGGCCGGCGATCCCGGACCGTCGGGCTGGAAAAGGGACACCAGCGTGTTGTCGGCGAGCGGACGCTGCGGCTGCACGCCGAGTTGTCGCCACTCAGCCGCCGTCTTGTACTGGCTGTGCCGCTCATGCACGCGCGAGCAGACCGGCCCGACCAGTTTCGTCCGGTAGCGGCCGGAATCGAAACCCGCGGGGACATAGGCCCTGACACCCCAGGGCTGCCCGGCGCGCCAACCTGCATCGCGGAAATAATTGGCAATCGACGCGAGCGTGTCGGAACGGTTGTTCATGATATCGGCGCGACCGTCGCCGTCGCCGTCTGTCGCCAAACGCATGTAGACGCTGGGAAGGAACTGCGGATTGCCGAATGCGCCCGCCCAGCTCCCCTTGAGTTCGTTGCGCGAAAATCCTCGATCCGCAATTTTCATCAGCGCGACCCATTCGCCCGCGAAGAGGTCACGGCGACGCCCTTCCCAGGCAAGCGTGGCCAAGGCCTGCGACAGGTCAAAGCCGCCCTTCACTGCCCCATATGCGGTTTCATGACCCCAGATCGCGACGAGAATTTCGCCGGGCACGCCGTATTCGCGTTCGATCGCGGCGAGAGTCCCGCCAGCGGACGCATAGGCACTTCTCCCACCGTTTATCCGCGCAGCATCGACGTGGGTCGCGATATAAGGCGCCAGCGGCGGATAGCCGCTGCGCGTGGGTGAACCGGGCTGATCGCGATCGAGTTCGATGACCCTGCTGTTGGGTGTCAACCCGGCCGTCATCCGCCGGAGGGTCGTTTCGCTTACCCCTTCCGCGCGTGCCTGGGCAATCAAGAGCTGAAGGTAGGAATCAAACGACATCGATTGCTGCGCAAAGGACGGCGATGCGGGCAACGTAGCGAGGGCAGCAGCACAAGTGGCGAGAAAGTGCGATATTTTCATAGGGTCTCTCTCGCATGAAAATGATGAATGGCAAATGTCATGTGTGGCCTACGCGGCAAGGCGTTGGCCAGTTCCGACATTGGTTGGTGACAAGGCCGGACTTCATCGCTAGCCGAAGCGCAGCCAGCGGACAGGTGGCAGAGCGGTTGAATGCACCGGTCTTGAAAACCGGCAAGGGTGCAAGCCCTTCGTGGGTTCGAATCCCACCCTGTCCGCCACCACCCTTTCCCTCATTTTCCACCGGTGACCTGAAAAAGCCAAGCATTTGCGTGGCTTATCAGGTGATTCGGGTCCCACACAGTCCTTGCTCATCCATCGGTGTCCGATTGGATTTGTGGGAATAAATGTGGGAGAATTTGCAGCCATGGGTAAGCTTTCGGCAACAGCGGTAAAGGCCGCCACGAGACCCGGCAGATTAGGCGATGGCGATGGGCTTTACCTCGTGGTGAAGGCGTCGGGCACGAAGAGCTGGATGGTCCGGGTGCAGAAAAACGGCAATCGCCGCGATTTTGGTCTCGGAAGCGCATCGAAGGTTTCGTTGACGGTCGCACGCGAGCGGGCACGCGAGGTTAGGACGTGGGTCGAACTGGGACTGGACCCGCTGTTCGAGCGCCGGAAAGCGGAAGGCATTCCCACATTCCGGGAAGCCACCGCCAAGGTGCTCGCCCAGCATCGATCGACCTGGCGCAACGAGAAACACGAGCAGCAATGGATCAGGACGCTGGAAGCCTATGCCTTCCCCCATCTTGGCAATGTGCAGGTCAATGACATCACGGGACCGATGATCCGCAATGTGCTGGCCGAGATCTGGCTGGCAAAGCCTGAGACGGCACGCCGGGTACGCCAGCGGATCGGGACCGTGCTCGACTGGGCCTATGCCTCGGGATACCGCGACAGCGAGGCGCCCATGCGCGCAATCAGCAAGGGCCTGCCGCGTCAGCCAAAGAAGGAAGGCCACTACGCGGCCATGGCCTATGCCAAAGTGCCGGACTTCATCCCGCGCCTGCGCGAGCGTGAAAGCTATAGCAGGCTCGCGCTGGAGTTTGCGATCCTGACCGCTGCCCGCTCGGGCGAGGTGCGCCATGCGGTCTTCGACGAGTTCGATCTCGATGAGAACTTATGGACCATCCCGAAGGAGCGGATGAAAGCCAATCGCGAGCATGTCGTGCCGCTGTGTGATCGAGCAGTACGGATCATCGAGCGTTGCATGGAACTGCGCGTAAGGAACTGTGAGCTCGTCTTTCCCGGTATGCGCGGGATGAAGGCGATGTCCGATATGACGCTCACCAAGCTGCTGCGCGAGATGAAGGAGAGTTCCACGGTTCACGGTTTCCGCTCGGCGTTCCGCGACTGGGCGAGCGAGGAGACCAATCACCAGAGCGATGTCGCAGAAGCAGCGCTGGCGCATGTGGTGAAGGACAAGACTGAGGCAGCCTACCGGCGCGGCAATCTGCTGGAGAAGCGCAAGCTGCTGATGAAAGACTGGGCAGCGCATTGCTGCAAGGGAAGCTGATGCGATGGAGCGGAGCCCGGTGCAGCAAGCCACGAACCATAAAGCATCCAGATCACCTTCGATAAGGCCGCCTTTTCCACTCTCTCGCGCAGGCATAGCCATGCCTGCGTCTGTGGATAAACCTGTGACCTGTTCGGACTATTGGGAACCGCAGGGTTCGGACTATCAGGAACCCAAAGTTCGGACTATTAGGAACCTAAACAGGCCGCAAACCCGCAGGATTGCTGGGCTCCAGCCTCTCTTAACTATCCTAACGACAATCCTTACCGGATTGTTGCTAACGTCGAGCGATCCGCGCGCGGCTCCTCAGCGCTATGGGTGGCGCCGTCACCGCGCGCTGCTGCACTACCTTCGCCAGCTTGCGTGCCCTCATAAAACTATGAGGAACGATGGAGATGAACATCCATTCATTTTACTGTCGATGAGACAATCTGTTAACTCGACGCCATCATGTTGCGACCCGTGATGGTATGCCCCGTCGCTTTGGTTTCCCCCGAGCGGCGGGGCGCTTTTCATGACATGCGCCCGCGCACCTCACCATCACCATGGTTTGCGCCGTCTCCGCGAGCTGCTGCACTCGGCAGGTGCAAGCAACGCAGCAGCTTGCTAGGGTTTGACCGATGAAGACCGACCTTGATCATCTTCCCCCGCAAAAGCAGCGCGAGATCGAACGCGTCGTGCAACTGATCTTCGAAGAGTTCGACGATGCCTTCGCGCTTGCCAAACACGAGTGGAAGAAGGCCGGCCGGATACTCAAAGTCATTCTCTACGGAAGCTATGCTCGCGGGACCTGGGTCGATGAGCCGCATACCGCCAAAGGCTATCAGTCGGATTACGATCTACTTATAATCGTCAATGACAAACGGCTCGCGGACAGGGTCAAGTACTGGGCCAAGCTCGATGACCGACTGATGCGCGAGTACGGTGTAACCGGCACACTCAAGACGCCGGTGAACTTCATCGTCCACACGCTGCAGGAAGTGAACGATGGCCTTGCCCATGGCCGGTACTTCTTCATGGACGTGAAGCAGGACGGAGTGGCGCTCTACCAGTTCGACGACACCGAGCTGCACACGCCCAAGCCCAAGACGCCGACACAGGCGCTGGCGATGGCGCAGGAGTATTTCGATGAGTGGTTTCCACTTGCAACCAGCGCAAAGAAGGGGTTCCATTTCTTCCTAGAACAGCAGGAGTGGCGTGATGCGGCTTTCATTCTGCACCAATCCACAGAGCGTCTTTATCACTGCGTGCTCTTGGTCTGTACTTTCTACACTCCGCACGTGCACAATCTGGGTTTCCTCCGCACACAAGCCGAACGCATCGATCCGCGCCTGACCTACGTCTGGCCACGCGACAATCGTAAGGATCGCGCGCGGTTTGAGAAGCTCAGGGAAGCCTACGTCAAAGCGCGCTACTCGAGCCGACTACGACCATGCCGGCCTGATCACCGACGAGTGGCTGCTTGCCAACACCGATCCTGCCAAGGCCGATTATTACATTTGCGGACCCAAGCCATTCCTCCGAGGCGCCGTAACCGCGCTTTCGCAGGCGGGCGTGCCGGCGCATCGCATCCATTACGAGTTCTTCGGCCCCGCCGATGAAATACTGGCCGCATAGGCAGTCCTCGCATGACGCCGGCCCGATGTGGTTTCGGGCCGGCCCTGCCATGATGGTCGCTGCCAAAGCTTCTCCGAGAACGGGAGACTTTCCGGGTTTTGTCCGTCAGTTTGTGCGGCCCTTTCGATTGAATTGAACTCGGAACCGGTTAAGGTCTAGAAGGCGAAGAGATGATTGAGCGCATGGGGGGGACTTCTGCCGGACAACTGGACATCGATCGCAACGCGGGCGCTGTCACCGGAGCATTGCCGGTGACCTCGCCGACCGCGTCTGCTCCCGGGGCCTCCCGTGCCCTCTGGACCAGCACAGCGGCGTTCACCATCTGCTTTGCTGTCTGGACGATATTCTCGATCCTTGGCTTAGAATTAAAGGCCCTGTTGGGTCTTGGAGAAGCAGAATTCGGCCTGCTGACCTACGGACCGATCTTGTTTCGCTCTCGTCCGAATGCCTGACGAGATCCGGGCCCCTAGTGAGATTACCCTGCTCAATTCAGATCACCTCGCGCGCTCAAATTTCTCTGGAACATACCAATATATCTGAAGCGTCTGCGCGAATCCCGTCTTCGCCGGTCCCCCATCACGGCCAGCAAGGGCGGCGACATGGCTATCTGATCGAGCCGCCACGAAAGCACACGCGAAGGTGGCTATGCCATCAAGATGACGAATAATACGAGAAGAAGCCTTGTGGCTGCTGACACGCGCAATCGATACTGAGAATGTCGGCTTTCCGGGGTTTCCCATCCGAGATCGGACAGGCGGCTAACGTTCAGAGTTTCGGACGCCGCGAGGCGTCGGAAAGTCGACGGTGCCCGAACCCGCGGGCCGCACGCGGTGCGCTATGGGTTTTTCGACTTTGC
>QFNA01000087.1 GCA_003248395.1 Citromicrobium sp. | reverse complement strand
CGGCGAGGGGCCGGATCGCCGCCTGATCGAGACGCGCGTCCTGCTCCACCGCTCGGACGGCTGGCTGGCACTACCCTATCTGTGGGACGAAGCGCAGACCGAAGCGAAGCTAGCGGTGGCCGGCGCGCGGGTCGAGGTAACGACGCCGCAAGGCGAGGCGATCAGCTATCGCGTGCCGAACAAGAACCAGTGCAAGGAATGCCATGGCTTGAACGGCGACGTCGTCCCGATCGGCCCGAAGGTGCGCAATCTGTCGGCGGAATGGCTGGGAGCGATGCTGGGCACCGTTCCAGGGGGCTCCGACGAGCTTCCGGTCTGGGAAGGCCGTGCTTCTGCCAGCACTCAGGCGACGGCGCGAGCCTATCTCGACGTCAATTGCGCGCACTGTCACCGGCCAGGGGCGATGGCATCGAACAGCGGGCTGGAGGCCGGGGGGCGGGCGACAATCTCTACGACGTTGTCCCCGGTCATCCTGAAAAATCGATCCTCTTGCAGCGCATGCTCAGCGCCGAGCCGGGCATTGCCATGCCCGAGCTTGGCAAGGCGACGGTCGATCGCGACGGCGCCGAGGCGGTTCGTCGCTGGATCGTGGAAATGCCGGAACCCTGATTGCCTCGAGTCGTTTGCGGCCTCATGAGGGAAGGGGCGGCGTCATGTTGCCTCCGAAGTTACGACGTTCAGGATGACGGGGAAGGACGGCAGTTTGCGCAAACTAGGTCTCATCGGCGGGATGAGCTGGATTTCGACTCGCGCCTATTACGAACGGATCAACAAGCATATCCAGAAGCGCGGATTGCCCATGGCCAGTGCGCCGATGCTGATCGAAAGCCTCGACTACTCGCGCATCTACCAGGCCAAGCAGTCCGACGACTGGGACCGCATTGCCGAAATGCTCGTCGAAAGCGCTCGCCGTCTCGAAAGTGCCGGTGCAGAGGGTTTGGTCATTGCGGCCAATACGATGCATAAAAGCTACGAGCGCGTCGCCGAGGCGGTGTCGATCCCGCTGCTCCACATCGCCGATTGCGTGGGCGAAGCAATGGCGAAAGCCGAAGCCGGATGTGCTGCACTGCTCGGCACGCGGTTCGTCATGCTCGAGGATTTCTATCGCGATCGGCTGGCGTCGCACGGGGTGTCGCTGCTCGACCCCGATCCGAATGATGTCGAACTGGTTGACGGCATTATCTACAAGGAACTGATGCTGGGCCGCGTCACGCGTGACGCAGAGCGGGCGCTCAAGACCGTCATCACGATGAAGGAAAAGGAAGGCGCGAAGGCGATAGTTCTGGCCTGTACCGAACTCGAACTGGTCGTCGATACCGACGCCAACGTCTTGCCGGTCTTCGATTCCACCGATATCCATTGCCGCGCGGCTGCCGACTGGATTCTGGACTGATCGTTCCGCGGGCAATCGTCGCAGCCGTGGCCTCCATTCGGCGATAATCCGGCGACGTTCGCATTTCGTTCACGTTGTCGCCCGCTCGCGTGTCACCTAAGCGTCGTCACTGCATGGAAAGAGCCCCCTACGCCGCCGATCCGTCCGCCTCGCGCGGACGTGAATTTGCCGAGGCGACAGGCGGCACGCGCGGGCCGCGCAGCGAATTCCAGCGCGACCGCGACCGGATTATCCACTCGATCTCGTTTCGCAGGCTGCGCTCGAAAACGCAGGTGTTCATTGCGCCCGATGGCGACCATTATCGCACGCGCCTGACGCATAGCCTTGAGGTCGCCCAGATCGGCCGGGTCATCGCGCGCGAATTGGGACTCGACGAAGATCTTACCGAAGCGCTCTGCCTCGCGCACGATATCGGGCATCCGCCCTTCGGTCATGCGGGAGAGAAAGCGCTCGAGGAAGCGATGGCATCAGCCGGTGGATACGACCACAACGCACACGGCATCAGGACTCTGACGCGGCTCGACAATCCCTATCCCGATCACCCCGGACTCAACCTGACCTGGGAAATGCTGGAGGGCATGGCCAAACACAATGGTCCTGTCACTCGGCCGAATTGGGCGCTGGCTGAATTCGATGCCGGATTCTCCCTCGAACTCGACCAATGGCCTTCGCTCGAGGCTCAGGTCGCGGCGGTGGCGGACGATATCGCCTATGACAATCACGATATCGATGACGGGCTGCGCGCGGGCTTCCTGACGCTCGACGATTTGATGGAGGTCGAAAGCCTGGCGCGGCAGTTTCGCAGCGTTGAAGCGCGATTTCCCGGGGCGACACGCGAAACGCAGTTGCGCGAGCTTGTGCGCAGCCAGATAGGGATGATGGTCAACGACGTGCTCGATCACACGCGCCACCAGTTAGCAGACATCGCGACTGTCGCCGACGTCCGCACCGCAGGGCGACAACTAGCCGGCTTCTCGCCAGAAATGGCGAGGGAGGAGCGCCAGCTGAAGAGCTTCATGTACCAGAGATTGTATTACCATCCGGAGCAGGTCGAGACCGCGAAGCGGGCGCAGAACGTCGTCGCGCGACTCTTCAACGCCTATCGTGAGGATCGCGCTCACATGCCTGCGAGCTGGCGCGATCGCCTGCCTGAAACGGATCCGGCAATCAGTCGGCACATTGCCGATTTCATTGCCGGAATGACCGACCGATTTGCGATCGAGCAATATACCCGCATTTACGGTCGCACGCCGCAGGGATTGTCGAATGTCTGAGGCGACACGCATTTGCCTTGTCGGTGCGACTGGCCTCGTCGGCAGCAAGATCATCGAAGAATGCATCGGGCGCGAGGATGTGCGACTCACGGCGATTTCCCGTCGCGAACATCCCCTGCCGCAGGGCGTGCGGATGGAACTCTTCGTCGCCGATCCGGAACATTGGGGCGATGTCTTCGAGGCGATGCAGCCCAAGGCGGTGATCTGCGCGCTCGGCACGACCTGGAAGAAATCTGGCGAGGACGAAGCAACGTTTCGTGCAGTCGATTACCAGCTCGTGCTCGATACTGCGAAGGCTGCGCTCGAGCAGGGGGTCGAACGGTTCATCGCAATCAGTTCGGTCGGGGCGAGCCTGGCATCGAAGAGTTTCTATTTACGGGTCAAGGGTGAGGTGGAAAGGGATCTGCGCAAGATGAAATTCGGGCGGCTCGACATTCTCAGGCCAGGGTTGCTGCGCGGATCGCGCAGCGGCGATCGGCGACCTGCCGAAAGATGGGGAATTGCGCTTGCCCCGCTGACCAATCTGTTCCTGCATGGCGGGTATCGCCAATATCGCGCGATAAAGGCCGAAACGGTTGCGGAAGCTGCGCTGGCGCTTGCGATGACGCCCGCGCGTGGCCGGTTCCTTCATGACAATGACGGTATCTACCGCGCGGCCAGGCGCCTGCCGCAGCTGGCCGAAGATTGATCGGAATATGTGGTCGGTAGTTTTCGGTGTGGCAAATGGCCTCGCATTGATGATGTGGGCCGTGCTCATCTGTCTCCCGCGGAAGCCCGCCCTGCTGGCAGCCGTACTCTATCTCGGCGTCGGTCTCCTGTGCGCCGCCTACACGCTTGCGCTTGTCGGACTGCTGACCGGCGTCCTGCCGGGCGGGGGTGTGGGGCGCGCCGACTTTTCGAGCCTTGCGGGTCTCAAGGCCATTTTTGCCAGCGATGGTGGAATGACGATCGGCTGGCTTCACTATCTGGCATTCGACCTGTTTGTCGGGCTGTGGATCGCGCGCGATGCGGATGCAAAGGGCTTCTCCCGCCTGGTGCAGGCACCGATCATGCTGACGACGTTTCTGGCAGGGCCTTTGGGTCTGCTCATCTGGCTGGGCATTCGCGAACGTCGCGCCCGGGCGGCGGGGCGATGGGAATGACGACTGGCGACGCTTCATGAAACGGCATTCACCAGCCGCCGCGCGCAACGCGGGACCGATCGCCGAAGTCCTGGCACGAGAACTGCCTGCTAGCGGACTTGTGCTCGAAATCGCCAGCGGATCGGGGGAGCACGCCGTGTTCAATGCGCGGCGATTTCCGGAATTGACCTGGCAGCCGAGCGACCAGGATGCGCAAGCGCTGGAATCGATCGGTAGCTGGGCTGAAGAAACCGCGCTGGAAAACCTGTTGCCGCCAATCGAAATCGATGTTCGGGACGAACCGTGGCCGGTCGAATTGGTAGAGGCGGCTCTATGCATCAACATGGTGCACATCAGTCCCTGGTCGGCGACCGTCGCGCTTTTCAACGGTGCCTCAGCCGTATTGGCGGCGGGTGGTCCGCTTTTGCTTTACGGGCCCTATTTCGAACAGGGCATCGACTGTGCGCCGTCAAATCTTGCATTCGACGCTGACCTCAAGCGGCGAAACCCCGAATGGGGCTTGCGCGAGGTAAGCCAGGTCGACGATCTGGCGCATGATTGCGGTTTCCGCCTGACGGCACGCTATGAAATGCCGGCGAACAATCTCATGCTTGTCTACCGGAAGATATAAAAAAAGGGCCCGCCAGCAGGCGAGCCCCTTCTTACTGCTGACCTAGGTCAGTTCAGATTTCTTCATCCACCTCGTTGGCGACAGACTCGACGTCCTGGCCTGCGCCGCGGACCGTGTTGCATGCCGTTGCAGTGAGAGCCATCGTGGTGATGCCGAATGCGATGAGGACTTTCTTTACCATCTTTTTATCCTTCCCGAAGTGTTCCGAAGCATGGGTAGGGCGAAAACGGCTTTCCGAAGGGGTTGTTCCCGAAGATGCAGTGGAATCGCTGACGTGGCGACCCATATGCTCGGGAATGGCGAATTATCTAACCTTTGCGAGCCCTGCGGATATGGCGGCGATCTGGGGCGCAGCATTCCTGGCTCTGGCGCTCGTTGCGCTTGTGATGGAGCGGCGCCGCTCTGCCCGCTCGCGCATCGATCGCGTCGGTCTCGTCCCCTGGACTGGCCTGTTCCTCGCTTCTGCAGTCGTCGGCGGCGGATTGCTGGCCATGGCCATTCCCGCACTCTTGCGAGGTTGACGCCTTAAAGGCAGGCCTCGAGATAGGCTTGGTCGAAACCGAACTGGCGAGCCTTTTCGAGAGTGTAGGGGCGCAGACCCGAAGAGCGGAATTCGCCCATAATCTTGCCGTCCTCGCTTTCGTCGAGATATTCGAACTTGAACAGCTCCTGGGTGACGATCACGTCGCCTTCCATCCCGATGACCTCGGTAATGTTCGTCGTCCGGCGCGAACCGTCGCGCAGGCGCTTCACCTGCACGATGAGATCGACCGATTCCGCGATCTGGCGGCTGATCGCCTCTTTCGGGATTTTGATGTCGCCCATCAGGATCATGTTTTCCATACGGCCGAGGCATTCGCGCGGGCTGTTGGCGTGGAGCGTACACATCGAACCGTCGTGACCGGTGTTCATGGCGGCGAGCAGGTCGAAGCACTCCGCGCCGCGGATTTCGCCCAGGATGATGCGGTCGGGGCGCATACGCAGGGCGTTCTTCACGAGGTCGCCGATGGTGATCGCGCCCTGGCCCTCGAGGTTCGGCGGACGGGTTTCGAGCGGCAGCCAGTGAGGCTGTTGCAGGCGCAATTCGGCGGCGTCCTCGATGGTCAGGACGCGCTCGCCCGGATCGATCATTTTCGACAGGGCGTTGAGCATCGTCGTCTTGCCCGAGCCGGTACCGCCGGAAATGACGATGTTCATCCGGCACGCGCCCGCAATCTTCAGTGCGGTGCACATCTTGTCGCTCATCGAGCCGAAATCGCGCAACATATCCAGCGTTATCGGTTTCTCGGAGAATTTGCGGATCGAAATGGCGGTGCCGCGCAAGGACAACGGAGGCACGATCACGTTGACGCGGCTGCCGTCCTTCAGGCGCGCGTCGGCAAGCGGGGTGGTCTGGTCGACGCGGCGGCCGACCTGGTTCACGATCCGCTGCGCGATCTGGAACAGGTGTGTTTCATCGCGGAACTGGATCGGGGCGAGCTGGAGCTTGCCCTTCTTTTCGATGTAGGTTTGCTGCGGTCCATTGACCATGATGTCGGAAACGTCGGGATCGCTGAGCAATTCCTCCAGCGGTCCAAATCCCAGCAGCTCGTCGACCAGCACCTTTTCGAGTGCGAACTGCTCGCGCCGGTTGAGCGTGATCTTAAGTTCGGCGAGCACTTCCATGATGATCGGGCGGAATTCTTCGGACAGCTCGTCTTTCGAGAGTGTCGCGGCCGCCTCGGGGTCGACCCGCTCGAGCAGGCGCGGGAGCACCTGCTCCTTGATCTTGTGCACGCTCGCCTCGAACCCGGTCAGCTCGATGTCGGCATGCGTCGAATTCATCCGTTCCGAAAGTCGCGCAAGCGCATCGCTGCTGTGCGCCGGGACGGCTGGTCCAGCCTCGTCACCTTCGACAGGTAGCGGCGGAAATTGCTCTCCGGCTGCTTTCTCGGCGCTCTCCGGCTGCGACGGTGCGGGTGAGCCGCCACGCATGGGACGGGCGACACCGAATTGCGGACGCGATCCGGCAGCCATTCCGGCTGCGCCGTTTTTCCGTCCGAATGCACTCATATTCCAAACCCCCGGGACCACGTCTCGATTGCGGCGAGTTGCCGCCAAAGTGGCAAATTGCGCCTTTGCAGATTTGGTGAATATGGCGGAAACCTTGATTTTTCCCTAACCCGATGGGGTCCCGGTCCGGCGGCAGACGATCGAACTTTGGTGCACGGTGCGACCCTTTCGGGCTGCTTCGATTGATTGACAGGAAATACTCGCTAAGGGACGGCGAAATCGATTTTATTTCGGAGCGAGATTATGTGCGGGATTATCGGGATCGTCGGGAAGGAAAGCGTGGCAGACCGCCTCGTCGACGGCCTCCGCCGGATGGAATACCGCGGCTATGACAGCGCGGGTATCTGCACGATCGACGATGGTCGGCTTGTGCGCCGCAGGGCTGAAGGCAAGCTCAACAATCTGGTCGAAGAACTTGGCCAGCATCCTGCGCCGGGCGATATCGGCATCGCGCACACGCGCTGGGCCACGCATGGTGCGCCCACGGCCAAGAACGCGCACCCGCATGCGACCGACCATGTCGCGCTGGTTCATAACGGCATCATCGAAAACTTTCGCGAGCTGAAAGCCGAGCTGGTCGGCGCTGGTCGCACACTCGAAAGCGACACCGACAGCGAGGTGGTGGCGCATCTCGTCTCGCGTCACATCGAAGCAGGCGAAAGCCCGCAGGAAGCGGTAGCCAGCGTCCTGCCTCGGCTGCGCGGTGCCTTTGCACTCGCCATTGCGTTTCGCGACCATCCCAACATGCTCATCGGGGCTCGTCGCGGCTCGCCACTGGTTGTGGGATATGGATCGGGTGAAAACGAGGGCGAAGTCTACATCGGTTCGGACGCGCTGGCGCTGGCGCCGCTGACCCAGCAGATTACGTACCTCGAAGAGGGGGACTGGGTTGTCGTCGACCACGACGGGGCGACGATTTTCGACGAAGGCAACAATCGGGTCGAGCGAGAGATGCAGACCTCCGGCGCATCGGCTGCGGCGGTCGAGAAGGGCAACTATCGCCACTTCATGCAAAAGGAGATTTTCGAGCAGCCTACGGTCGTGGCGCAAACGCTCGGCTCCTATTTGCGTCAGGCAGACAATTCTATCGCGCTCCCGCAATTCGATTTCGATCTCTCGGCAATCCGGCGCGTGACGATCGTCGCCTGCGGCACGTCTTTCTATGCCGGCATGGTCGCCAAATACTGGTTCGAACAATTCGCCCGTGTGCCGGTCGATATCGATGTGGCGTCCGAATTCCGCTATCGCGAGCCCGTGCTAGAGGATGGCGGACTGGCCCTGTTCATCTCGCAAAGCGGTGAGACCGCCGACACACTCGCGGCGCTACGCCACTGCAAGGAAAACGGACAGACGATCGGCGTGATCGTCAATGTTCCGACCAGCTCCATGGCCCGCGAGGCAGATCTCCTGTTGCCGACGCACGCCGGTCCCGAAATCGGTGTCGCCTCGACGAAAGCCTTTACCTGCCAGCTGGCCGTGCTTGCGGCGCTCGCAGCCCATATGGCGGTGAAGAAGCGCTTGATGAGCCGAGAGGAAGAGCAGGACGTCGTCGCGCACCTTCTCGAAGCGCCCGCTGCTCTCAATGCGGCGCTCGATCATGACGACGATATCGCCGCCATGGCGCACTTGATCGCGCCCGCCCGCGACGTGCTGTATCTTGGTCGTGGTCCCGACTATCCCCTGGCCCTCGAAGGGGCCCTGAAGCTCAAGGAAATCAGCTACATCCACGCCGAAGGCTATGCCAGCGGCGAAATGAAGCACGGACCGATCGCGCTGATCGACGACGAAGTTCCCGTCATCGTACTCGCCCCGTCCGGCCCGCTGTTCGAAAAGACCGTTTCGAACATGGAAGAAGTCCGCGCGCGCGGCGGAAAAGTGGTTCTGATTTCGGACAGGCAGGGTCTCGAGGAAGCGGGAGAGAATTGTCTCGCAACCATCGAAATGCCAAAGGTGCATCCGCTTATTGCACCGCTGGTTTATGCGATCCCGGTGCAATTGCTCGCCTATCATGTGGCTTGTGTGAAGGGCACCGATGTCGATCAGCCGCGCAATCTCGCCAAGTCCGTAACCGTCGAATAGGGCAAGTGACGTGACCCCCAGCTTTCCTCCAGCTGGGATTAGAGCCGGACCGCGTTGTTGCGCATGAGCGCGGTTGAAGCAATGGGCTGCGTAGCGGAGCCCGC
>QFNA01000165.1 GCA_003248395.1 Citromicrobium sp. | reverse complement strand
GGGCTCCGCTACGCAGCCCATTGCTTCAACCGCGCTCATGCGCAACAACGCGGTCCGGCTCTAATCCCAGCTGGAGGAAAGCTGGGGGTCACGTCACCGGTCATAATACATCTGGAAATTTCTGTGTCTGCCTCTAAAGCCTAACGTCATGACTACGAGCGGCAAAAACGCGATGAGTGTGCGGTATTTAGGGGTATTTTTTTCAGTTTTATCATCTCTGATGCCTTATGTGAAAACTTCACCTCTGGAATCCGACATACAGCCGCATTTTCTAGTAGCGTTCGCAATATACTTCTTAGCGATTTCTAGATTAAATTCTTCCGCCTATATTACGGCGATATGGATCGCCGTCCTCTACGTATTTTTTGGTCTTATGCTTCAATCGTATGTCGACGCACCCATGTTGGGAATGATCATCATATTTACAGTAGCTCTAGCACTAGAAGATGCGCGGCCAATCTCACTAGCCGTCAAAGTTGCTGTGGCAATCTATCTTCTAGGGATAATTTTGGAGCTGATCGGCGCGGCAGGATTTGTGGAAGCCGTAACATCAAATCAACGCGGGTCCGTCTCGCGAGGATACCCGTCGTTCACTAGTGAGCCCTCTTATCTTTCCATCGTATCGCTAGTGTGTTTGACGTGGACTTTGTATACTCGACAGCAAGTTATCTGGCCGATCTTGTGCTTTGTTCTTGCACTGTTTTCCGGAGCGATCACCGGGCTTGCTCCGTTGATTGTCTTATGGGCCTTGTACAGCTTCAGAGCCATTAATGTTTTTAGAGTCGCTGTATTTTTGGTTCTAGGTTCGGCGTTAGTCGGTGTCGGAGCGACACTAATTGATCCCGGTAGTCGGATCGCGGAACTGACCACAATTTTGATCGACGACCCACTGTATGTTTTCCAAGATGTAAGCGCTGCAAACCGCTTAATCAGGTCGATCGGACCAGTTTATTTGGCAGCACAGGATTGGTTTGTTCCCCATGTCGCGCCAAGTGAAACCGACCTATTTATCAACTGGGGTTTTGTTTCAACTCGGTCGGATTTGTATGTAGAGCGCATTACGAATATCGCTTCGGTTTTAGCGTATCTCTATGGGATATTTGCGCTGCCCTTACTCTTCGTAGCTTGGAAAAATATCCGAACACCGATATTTGTTTTTGTAGCGTCAATCTACCTAGTTTTCACAAATATATCGATCGCAACTCCTTACGTTTGCATTGTTCTGTCTTTGCTATTTCGTGCAAAGCTTAGCACGCCACTGATAAAGTCCGGTTATGATCAGCAGGTTGCGCCCACTCAGGCGATAGGCCCTAAAATAACCCAAGCATCAGAGGCGATGAGATCACGAACCACGCTGTGAGTGCCACAAGAGCCGCGCCGATAGCGGGGTTCTTCATTTCTGCTAGCCCTTCCGCTTCTAATCACGCTGTCGCAGCCGCTCAAGCTGCGGCCATGGCGGGTGTGACACGGACAAACGGGGAATTTCGACATTCTCGTCGTTCATTGGCTTGACGTGACCCCCAGCTTTTCCCAGCTTGGATTAGAGCCGGACCGCTTTGTTACGCATGAGCTCGGTTGAAGCAGGCCATTGGTTATCCAGTTCGGCGACGAACGCCGCCGGGGTTGCGTGACCAAGGGATGAGTGCGGTCTCTCCCAGTTATAGTCTTCCACCTAGACCGCGATCTCGACCCGGGCGTGGGCGAGGTTCATGAGCAGCGTTTCTTTGAGCAGCTCATGGCGCATACGGCCGTTAAAGCTGTCGGCGTAGCCGTTCTGCATCGGCCTGCCCGGCGTGATGTAAGGCCACTCCACACCGATCTCCCCGCACCATGCCAGCACGGCGTTGGAGGTCAGCTCGGTGCCGTTTTCGCTGCCGATCATGTCGGGCTTGCCGCGCTGTTCAATCAGCTGGGTCAGTTCGCGCACGACACGGCGGCCCGAAATCGAGGTATCCGGCACTGCTGCCAGACACTCCCGCGTCACGTCATCGACCACGTTGAGCACGCGGAACCGGCGACCCGATGCCATCTGGTCATGCACG
Source organism: Citromicrobium sp. (assembly GCA_003248395.1). GTDB lineage: Bacteria > Pseudomonadota > Alphaproteobacteria > Sphingomonadales > Sphingomonadaceae > Qipengyuania. The sequence continues at coordinate 714 of QFNA01000165.1, read as the reverse complement.
AAGTCCAGACTCCAGCGCTGATTCTGCAGCGCCAGCACCCGAGTTGGTGCTCTCGTGCCGATAGCGCGCCTGCGGCTTTGTCGTCGCCTCACGGCCAGCCCCTCCTCCTTGTATATCCTCTGGGTCTCTTTGTCGTTGATCGTGATCCCTCCCGAGGCAGCAGGATGTGTAGACGACGATTGCCAAACCGGCGCCGCTGGTTGGCCAGTTCTCGCAGCTTCTCACGAAGCTCGGCATCATTGTGCCCGATGGAACGGTAACGCACGCTCTTGCGATCAGCATCGATGACACGGCACGCCCGCCGTTCGCTCATCCCGTGGCACGCCTGGAGATGAGCGACAGCCTCCCGCTTCGCGGCGGGCGTCAAAACTTTTTTGCCAGGATATCGTTGGCGTCGCCGCCCTTCGGATCAGCGCAGCCATTTCCAGCATCGCCTCGGCCAGCAACCGCTTGAACTTCGCGTTCTCGCTCTCCAGCTCCTTGAGCCGCCGGGCATCGGACACCTCCAGCCCGCCATACTTCGACTTCCAGTTGTAGATCGTCGCTTCCGACACTCCGTGTCGCCGGACCAGATCAGCGGTCTTCGCACCCGCCTCGGCCTCCTTCAGCACGCAAATAATCCGCTCTTCTGAAAACCTCGTTCGCTTCATCGTCTGTCCTTCCTTCAAGGCCAGACTCTAATCGCTCGGGGCGGAAAATCAGAGGGTCACGTCA
>QFNA01000086.1 GCA_003248395.1 Citromicrobium sp. | reverse complement strand
GGTCGCGGTCGAACGCAATGGCACGATCGCGCCCCGCTCCGAACTGGCCGCGCATCCGCTGGCCGATGGCGACGTGCTCGAAATCGTGCATTTCGTCGGTGGGGGCCACGGCGCCAGCGCAGCGGACGACAGCTGGAGCGTCGCGGGCCGCACCTTCACCAGCCGCCTGATCGTCGGCACGGGCAAATACAGGGATTTCGAGCAGAATGCCGCCGCGCTCGCGGCCAGCGGTGCGGAAATCGTCACCGTCGCAGTCCGCCGCGTCAATGTCAGCGATCCCACGGCGCCGATGCTGACCGACTATATCGACCCGAAAAAGATCACCTATTTGCCCAACACGGCAGGCTGCTTCAATGCGGAAGAGGCCATTCGCACGCTGCGCCTCGCGCGCGAGGCCGGTGGGTGGGATCTCGTCAAGCTCGAGGTCCTCGGCGAAGCGCGCACGCTCTATCCCGACATGCGCGAAACGTTGACCGCGACCGAAACGCTCGCGAAAGAGGGCTTCCTGCCCATGGTCTATTGCGTGGACGATCCGATCGCGGCGAAACAGCTCGAGGATGCCGGGGCCGTCGCGATCATGCCGCTCGGCGCGCCCATCGGCTCGGGGCTCGGCATCCAGAACCGGGTGACGATCCGCCTGATCAAGGAAGGCGCCGGCGTCCCCGTGCTCGTCGATGCAGGCGTCGGCACGGCTTCGGATGCCGCCGTGGCGATGGAACTCGGCTGCGACGGCGTGCTGATGAACACCGCCATTGCCGAGGCAAAGGATCCGATCCGTATGGCCCGCGCAATGAAGCTGGCGGTCGAGGCCGGCCGCGACGCCTATCTCGCCGGCCGCATGGCGACGCGCAAATATGCCGATCCCAGCAGCCCGCTCGCCGGCTTGATCTGACGCGAAACGGATAATTAACCATCTTCGGCGAAGCTGCCCTTCGAAACCAACGGGGGCACCGCAGATGGCCGTTACCAACCAGGCGTCGATTATCATCGGCGAAATGCGCGAATTTGCCGGGTTCGGCGCGGCTGAGCAGCGCTACATCCGCCGCAGCCTCGATATCGGGCTGGGCCGCTGCGATGCCTTCCGCATCTGGGGTCGCAACGCCGCGGAAAACGCCGCGATCCGCAGCCAATACGTCGCCTATCAGGAGCTGAAGGCCCTGCGCCAGTCGATCCCCGATCCTCGCCGTTTCGACAGTATAGAAGGGTTCGTCGGCAAGCTCGCCCGCGTGGCCGCTTTCGACCTGTCGCAAGAACGGATCGACGGCTTTTCGGCCTTCCGCTTCCTCTACGAACGGCTGATTTCGGCAGAGGTCCGTCCCTGGCTGCCAAGCGCCTTTTGCGCCGCCGCCGCCCTGCCGCTGATCCGGCCCGACCGCCGCCGCATGCTCTTGCAAAGCCTCTCCGAAGCCGCCGCGACCGCCACCGGCTGGTCCGAACGCGCGCCGAGCTTCTATCCCGAATTCATCGAGGAAACGGCCGCCTGACATCGAAGGTTCTCGCGGCGAATGTTTGCCGCTACCGTGATCGCGATGACCGTTTCCGTCGCTGAAGGACTCACCCTGAAAAACCGCTACGGCCTATCGCTGTGGTCGGTGCTGGCCCCGTTGCTCGCGGTCGCCGCGATCGGCCTCGGCAAGCCCGACGGGCTGGTCATCGCGGTCGTCATCGGCGTGCTGCTCGGCGCGGCGATCATGGCGGCGGTCTATCATGCGGAAATTCTCGCGCATTTCCTCGGCGAACCCTTCGGCACGCTGGTCCTCGCCGTCGCCGTCACCGTGATCGAGGTCTCGCTGATCGTTTCGATCATGCTCGGCGAGGGGTCGCAGGCGCAGGCGCTGGCGCGCGATACGCTGATCGCCGCCATCATGATCACGATCAACGGGATCGTCGGGATCTGCCTGCTGGCCGGCGGCAGACGCCATCACGAACAAAGCTACACGCAGTCCGGGGTCAGCGCAGGGCTGGCGATGCTCGCCACCCTGTCGGTGCTCACCCTGGTCCTGCCCAATTTCACCACCAGCGCGCCCGGGGCGTTCTACAATCCCAAGCAACTCGTCTTCGTGGCCGTCGTATCGCTGCTGATTTACGGCACCTTCGTGATGGCGCAGACGATCCGGCACCGCGAAGATTTCCTGCACCATGTCGAGGAGGCAGGCGACCACGCGCATGAAGTCCCGGTCCAGCGGTCCACTGCGCTTGCCGCGGGCGTTGTCCTCGTCGTGTCGCTCGTGGCCGTGGTCCTACTGGCCAAGACGCTGTCGCCGACGATCGAGGCGGCGGTCGCAGCTGCCGGGGCGCCCCGCGCGTTGGTCGGCATCATCATCGCCGCGCTCGTTCTGGCGCCCGAGGGCTTCGCCGCCTTGCGCGCCGCCCGCGCGAACCGCGTGCAGACCAGCCTCAATCTCGCCATCGGCTCTGCGCTCGCCACGATCGGCCTGACGATTCCGTCGGTGGCGCTCGTCGCGCTGATGCTGGGGCTCGATCTCGAGCTCGGCCTGTCGATGCGCTCGACCGTGCTTCTCGCCCTGACGCTGCTCGTGGCAACGCTGACTCTCGGCAGGGGCAGGACCACGGTGGTGCAGGGGATCATTCACCTGGTGATCTTCGCCACCTACCTGTTCACCACCATCGTGCCCTGAACCGGTCTGCGCCCGCCCGAACGCCTCGCGCGTAGCTTAAATCTCTTCCACCATGAGGTAGGTCACCGTGGTCTCGCCCACATTGACCACCTCGTGCCACGCAGTCCCGTCGCTCGAATAATCCGAACCCGTCGCCAGCGTCGCCGTGCGCGTACCGCTCTCGCTGGTCAGCTGCATGGTGCCGCCGCTCAGCGCATAGCCGTAATGCGGCGGGTGGTAATGCCGCTCGTGGCCTACGCCGGGCGGAAAGGTGCAGCGCAGCACGCGATGCGTCCCGGTCTCGTGCTGGAGCGTGCAGACCCGTTCACCCTCCCAGCCCGCCTCGAGTGCCGAGGGCAGCGCGTCGCTGGTATGCAGGCGCGTGGTGCAGCTGCCCAGCAGCATCGCGCTGGCGAGGAGTATCCCGAAGTTCCGCATGTCTAGCTCTTGTACAACGCGTCCAGCCGGTCGCCATACCGCTCCCTGATCTTGTGGCGGCGGATTTTCATCGACGGGGTCATTTCCTCGTTCTCGATCGTGAAGGGCTCGTCGGCAAAGGTGAACTGGCGGACCTTTTCGACGACCGACAAATCCTTGTTGACCCGATCGATCGCCACCCTGACCGCCGCCTTGAATTCGGGCAGATCCTGCAATTCCCGGCACGCGAACTTCTTGCCCTGCGCGCGGCACCATTCAACGGTCCACTCGGCATCGGGCACGATCAGGCCCACGACATAGGGGCGCTTGTCGCCGGCGACCATGGCCTGGCCGATCTCGGGTTGCAGGGTCAGCATGCCCTCGACCTTTTGCGGGGCGATGTTGTCGCCCTTGTCGTTGACGATCATGTCCTTCTTGCGGTCGGTGATGACGATGCGGCCGTGTTCGTCGATATGGCCGATATCGCCGGTGTGCAGCCAACCGTCCCGGATCGTGCGCGCGGTTTCGGCCTCGTTCTGCCAGTACCCCTGCATCACCAGTTCGCCGCGGCAGAGGATCTCGCCATCCTCGGCAATCCGGATCTCCACTCCGCGCAGCGGCGGGCCGACCGTATCCATCTTGATCCCCGCCGCCGGCCGGTTGCAACTGATCACTGGCCCGGCCTCGGTCTGGCCATAGCCCTGCAGCAGGGTCAGTCCCATCGAGTCGAAGAACAGGCCGACGTCGGGGTTGAGCGGCGCCCCGCCCGAAACCATCGCCTTCATCCGTCCGCCGAACCGCTGGCGTATCTTGGGTCGCAACAGGCGGCCGACGACGAAATCCTTTACTCCGTCGCTCGCCTTCCGCATGCCCCCGGCGCGGCGCTCGCCGATTTCCAGCGCCGTGTTCATCAGCCTTTCGGCGAGCCCGCCCTGTTTCTGCACTTGCTTCATGATGCGCGTGCGCAGCACTTCGAACAGGCGCGGGACGACGACCATGATCGTCGGGCGCGTCTCCTCGATATTGCTGGCAAGCTTGTCGAGCCCTTCGGCGTAATAGATCTGCGCGCCGACGCTGATCGGCAGATATTGCCCGCCCGTATGCTCATAGGCGTGGCTCAGCGGCAGGAAGGACAGGAACCGTTCGTCGTCGGACAGGCCGAAATCCTCGATCAGCACATTGGCCGCGCCCGCCGCATTGCACAGGATCGCGCCATGATGCTGCTTCACGCCGCGCGGCGCACCACCGGTCCCGCTGGTATAGATGATGCAGGCCGTATCCTCCCGCCCGATTCCGGCGATGCGCGCATCGACCGCTTGGCGCGCTGCGGCGGCATCGCCCGACAGCATCGTCTGCCAGTCGTGATATTCGAAACTGCCCGATTGCTGCCGGTGCAAATCCTCGATCCCGATCACATGTTCGGCGACACCGGTCACCTGCAAGGCGCCATGCAGCGGGCGCAGCAGTTTCTCGGTCGAAACGATCACTGCCCTGGCGCCCGAATTGTCGAGGATGTGGACGTGATCGCGTTCGGTATTGGTAACGTAGGTCGGCACCGTGATGCAGCCTGCGGCCATGATGGCCAGGTCGGCAATGCACCATTCGGGGCGGTTTTCCGACACCAGGCACACGCGGTCGCCGTCTTTCAAACCCAGATGGCGCAGGCTCTCGGCCAGCAGGCACACCTGGTCCGCGACCTCGCCCCAGCTCCGGGTCTGCCAGCTGCCTGCTGTCTTTGCGCCCAGGAACGGCTTGTCTGGTTTGGCATCGGCCCGTTTGAGAAACAATTCGACGAGATTCTTCGCCGAATCGATGTCGGAGAGTAGAGCCATGATCCTCGCTTTATGTTCTATCTTGCCCCAGTGTCTGCGCGCGGCTTAAGCCGCTGGCGACGTTACGGCAAGCATCCTTGCGGGCCGGTCACGGAAGTTCGAGCTGCTCCTCGATGCGCGGATCGCGTGCAGAATGCCACGCTCCGCCGCGTCGCAGGACGATGCCCGCCTTGACCGGTGCCGGGCGCAGAGCAGCGTTGGTATGACCGAGCGCACGGAACGCGCCTGCCGCCGTCTCCAGCCAGGTTCCCTGCTCCAGCATGATCTCGTCGCCGAACGCCATCACGAACGGCAGGCCCAGCGCGTCTTCCGCATCGAGGCCGAAATCGATCACTCCAATGATGCTGCGCGCGGTCTGGACGGGGATCGTGCTGCCCCCGGCCGCGCCGACCGCCATCATCGGTTCGCCTTGCGGGTCGTACACCACCACCGGCGACATCGAACTGCGCGGACGCTTTCCGCCCTCGACCCTGTTGGCGACCGGCTTGCCGTCGACCACCGGCTGCCGGCTGAAATCGGTCAGCTCGTTGTTGAGGAAATAGCCTCCGGTGACGAGGCCCGATCCGAATGCCCCCTCGATGGTCGAGGTGTAGGAGATCATCGTACCTGCGGCATCCACCACCGCCAGATGCGACGTGCCCTTCTCTTCGGGCTCGTTGCCATCGGCCCACGCCTGGGTCACGCCCGACGGAACGCCGGGCTGGACGGCGTCCATGCGCGAACCGGCGTCGATCAGTGTGCTGCGCTGTGCGAGGTAATTCCGGTCGATCAGCCCTGCCACCGGCACGGACACAAAATCGGGATCGGCAAGGTAAAGCTCGCGGTCGGCATAGGCCAGTCGCTGCGATTCGAGAAACAGGTGCCAGGTCACCGGATTGTCGACGCCCAGGGCAGACAGGTCGAACCGTTCGAGCTGGCCGAGGATCTGCAGCACGGCCACGCCGCCCGATGTCGGCGGCCCCATCGCGCAAATGCGGTGTAGGCGATATTCGGAACAGACCGGCGCGCGCAGTTTCGCGGCATAACGGTTGACGTCGGCGACTGTCATCGCGCCTTGGCGTGGGGTCGCGTTGGACACTGTTGTCACCAGTCGGCTTGCATTCTCGCCCCGATAGAATGCCTCCGGCCCCGCCTCGGCAATCGCCTCCAGCGTTCTGGCCAGCTCTTCGTTGCGCAACAGGCTGCCGACCGCAGGCGGGTTGCCCGCCGCATCGTAATAGATGGCGCGCCCCTGCTGGGTGAACGCCGCGCGATCCCTGGCGCTCGACAGCGAACCGTGGAGGCGCGGGTTGACCTGGAACCCCTCGCGCGCAAGGCGGATTGCCGGTTCGAACAGCGTCGCCCAGTCGAGCGTGCCGTGCTCGGCATGCGCCTGTGCGGCGAGCGCGACATTGCCCGGCACACCCACGCTCAATCCGCTGCGGACCGATTCCATGAAGTCGGGCACGCTGCCGTCTTTTGCTAGGAACCAGTCCGGTGTCGCCCCCGCCGGCGACGTTTCGCGCCCGTCGTAGGTCTGCACAGTCCCGGCGCTGTCGCCGCGGACCAGGAAGCCGCCGCCGCCGATGCCCGAACTTTGCGGTTCGACCACCGTCAGGGCCAGCATCACGGCAATGGCCGCATCGGTCGCATTGCCGCCGCGGCGCAGGATCTCTTCACCGGCGGCCTGCGCGCGCGGATCGGCTGCACTCACCGCGCCTTTGACATTGCTGGCCGGTGCAAATTCGGTCTGGTCGATCGTGGCGCACGCAGTCAGGCTGATTGCGGCGATCGGGGCAAGGAGCAGCTGTTTCATATCGCGCGCTTTGCTATTCGCTTCCCACCGCTTCGGCAATCGATGAAAAGCCATCGCGCGCCATCAGGCGCTCCAGCCCTTTCACGATCCGCCGGGCCAGCTGCGGCCCCTCGTAAACCATCGCACTGTAAAGCTGGACCAGGCTGGCCCCTGCCCGGATGCGCGCCCACGCGTCTTGGGCCGAACCGATGCCGCCGACGCCGACCAGCGGCATCGCGCCGCCGGTCGCGTCGCGAAAATCGCGCAGCCGCTGCTGTGCCAGGTCGCGCAAGGGTGCGCCCGACAGGCCGCCCGCCTCGCCTGCATGGCGCGATCGCAGGGCGGGCCGGGAAATCGTCGTGTTCGATACGATCAACGCGCCCAGCCGCTTGTCGATGGCGATGCGAGCAATCGCGTCGATATCGGCGGGATCGAGATCGGGGGCGACCTTGAGGAAGATCGGCGTCGCATGATCCCCGCGCGCTTCCATCACCGCATCGAGCAGCGTCAGCAACGCGCCTTCGTCCTGCAACGCGCGGAGGCCGGGCGTGTTGGGGCTGGAAATATTGACCGCCAGATACGACCCCAGAGGCGCCATCGCGCTGGTCATCGTGGCATAATCGGCAATGCGGTCGCTGCTGTCCTTGTTCGCGCCGATATTAATGCCCAACACGCCGCTCGCGCCGCCCGACGCGCCCGCTCGCGCCCCATGTCGTGCCGATAGTCGCGCCCTCGCGCCGGCGATCCCGCCATTGTTGAAACCCATGCGATTGATCACTCCGCCGTCCTCCTCCAGACGGAACAGGCGTGGCTTGGGATTGCCCGCCTGCGGCAGCGGCGTGATGGATCCGACCTCGGCAAATCCAAAGCCGAGCGCTAGCAATTTGTCAGCAACTTCAGCATCTTTGTCGAACCCGGCCGCCAGGCCGAGCGGGTTCGGAAAGCGAATTCCCGCAACCTCGGTGGCGAGCGCACCCGGCGCCGGCGGGGTCCCGAGCGGCGCCAGTTTCAAGGCGGCAATGGTGAGCCGGTGGGCCGTTTCAGGATCGAGCGCGAACAGTGCCGGGCGAGCAAGTTTGAACAACATCGCCTCGCCTATGGCCAACGGGCGCTGACCTGTCGAGCAGCCGTACCGAGCCCCTGAGATTTATGACAAAATTTCGTGAAACCGGTCTCAATCGTATTTTATGTCGCTTGCATACAATCAATCAGGGCCGATTCGTTCTAACAGAATCGTGCGACCCGAAGGGCTCGGAGCAATTCTGCATCGAGTTCTCACCTATACGGGGCGGCTTGCTTGCAGGCCGCCCCTTTTTTTCCATGCCTTTACATTTTGCGGCCAAGGTGATTCTTTCGGGAAGCTCGCAATCCGTCCTGTTTGCCGTCGAACTTGATTCCTTCTACGGATAGCGGAACATCATCGACGGAGGTTTTTCTTGCTTCATATCATGCGCTTGGCGCTTGCCGCCGCTTCAATGTCCGCATTGGCGGCCTGTGCCACGACCGAACAGACACCAGCACAGGCAGGCGAGCCGCAGACGGAATCGCTCGATGCCCTGTTCGAGCAATACGACGATCGGCAACTCGCCCTCTCGCCCCTCGGCAAGGCCTATCGCGGGATCCGCGACGAGGATTACGGAAGCTGGGGCGATATGTCCGATGCGGCGGCAGCTTCCGGCTGTTCGATGCGATGGCCAAACGCAGCGAGGCGCGCTTCCCCTATCGTGACTACGGCTACGTCTTCGACCAGATGAACGGGGCGCAGAGCCAATTGCCGGCCTTCCTGATCAATATTCATCGCGTCGACAGTCAAGAAGATGCGGTCGCTTATGTCTCACGCATAGCGGGGCTCGGAAAAGCGCTCGACTCGCTGACCGAGCAATCGCAATCGCGGGCTGAGGCCGGGATCATGCCCCCCGACTGGGTGTATCCCTATGTTATCTCCGACATCGAGAATCTGCTCGAAGCCGCCGATGGAAATGCTGTTCTCGTCGATCTGGCTGAGAAGGTCGATGCCCTAGAAATGGATTCAAACATGAAGGCCGGCATTAACATGCAGGCCAAGGATGAATGGAACAATGTAGTTACTCCCGCCTACCAGCGCCTGCTGACCGAAATGAAACGCCAGCAGGCCATCGCGCCGACCGACGACGGCATCTGGCGCTTCCCCGAAGGCGCGGCGTATTACAAGGCGCTGCTCGCCAATTACACCACGACCGATCTGACCGCCGACCAGATTCACAACATCGGCCTGCGCGAGGTTGGGCGGATTCATGGCGAAATGCGCGCCATCATGGCGCAAGTCGGCTTCGACGGCACGCTGCAGGAATTCTTCGACTTCACGCGCAACGACGACCGCTTCTACTACGACAGCCGCGAGGCCTATCTCGCCGATGCCGATGCAAAGCTCGACGCGATGGAGGCCAAGCTCCCCGAATATTTCAACACGCTGCCCAAGGATCCCCTGCTGGTCAAACCGGTCGAGGCGTTTCGCGAGAAGAGCGCGGGCAAGGCCTTTTACGGCAGACCGGCCCCCGACGGATCGCGACCCGGCACATATTACGTGAATCTCTACGATCTGCGCAGCATGTCGAAGAACGAGCTCGAAGCGCTCGCCTATCACGAAGGGCTTCCGGGTCACCACCTGCAGCTGTCGATCCAGACCGGCCTTGGCGATGTTCCGCCCTTCCGTCGGTTCGGCGGGGTGACGGCATACTCCGAAGGCTGGGGGCTCTATTCGGAAGAACTCGGCAAGGACATGGGCTTCTACACCGATCCTTATTCCGACTTCGGGCGACTGGGGATGGAACTGTGGCGCGCCTGCCGCCTGGTGGTCGATACCGGCATCCACCACAAGCGCTGGAGCCGCGAGCAGGCGATCGCCTATCTGACCGAGAACACGCCCAATCCCGACGGTGATATCCGCAAGGCCATCGAACGCTACATCGTCTATCCGGGTCAGGCGACCGCATACATGATCGGCAAGCTGAAGATCATGGAACTGCGGGCGAAGGCGCAGGAGGAGCTGGGCGACGATTTCGATATCCGCGCATTCCACGACGCCATCCTGGAGAGCGGCCCCGTGCCGCTGGACATTATGGAAGAGAATGTGACGGACTGGATTGCCGGGCAGAAACCCGCGCGATGACATGCTAACGACTCTCAACAAGCGATTTGCGTTGAAATAGCCGATTGCGAGGCATAGGTGGCCAATCGGAACGATTTGGTCCGATTTGAACATGCGCCTCAGCAATCTCGCCGATTATGCCGTTGTCACCATGACCGCCGCTGCGCGTCATTGCGGCGACGGGCGGACGAGCGCGGCTGAACTCGCATCCGAAACCGGCCTTCCCGCGCCCACCGTGCAGAAGGTAGTGAGCAAGCTCAGCGCCGCGGGCTTGCTGCGATCCATGCGCGGTGCAGGCGGCGGATTGCAGCTGGCACGGCCCGCCGCGGCCATCACTGTGGCCGATATCGTTGAGGCGGTCGAAGGGCCGATCGCGCTGACCGCCTGCATTTCGGGCGGCGATTGCGCGGTGCATAGCGACTGCAGCGTCCGTCCGCACTGGCCCGTGATCAATTCGGCGCTCCGTGGCGCGCTCGCGGACATACCCCTGACGCGGCTTGCCCGCGGACATCGAAACCGAATTCGCCGAAAAGGGGCTGACCGAGGATACGGTCCGCTTCATCTCGGCCAAGAAGGGCGAGCCCGAATGGATGCTCGACTGGCGGCTCAAAGCGTTCCGTATGTGGCAGGAGATGGAAGAGCCGGACTGGGCCAAGCTCGGCTATCCCGAAATCGATTACCAGGACGCCTATTATTACGCTGCGCCCAAGAAGAAGCCGGAACTGGAATCGCTCGACGAGCTCGATCCCGCCATCCGCGAGACTTACGAAAAACTGGGCATCCCGATTGCCGAGCAGGAAGTGCTCGCCGGGGTGAAGGGCGCGCGCAAGGTCGCAGTCGATGCGGTGTTTGACAGCGTCAGCGTCGCCACCACTTTCCGCGAGGAGCTGAAGAAGGCAGGCGTCATCTTCCTGTCGATCAGCGAGGCGATCAGGGAACATCCCGAACTGGTGAAGAAATGGCTCGGCAAGGTGGTGCCGCAGAAGGACAATTTCTTCGCCACGCTGAATTGTGCGGTCTTTTCGGACGGCACCTTTGTCTATGTGCCAGAGGGCGTGCGCTGCCCGATGGAGCTCAGCACCTATTTCCGCATCAATGCGGAAAATACCGGCCAGTTCGAACGCACGCTGATCATTGCCGAAAAGGGTAGCTATGTCAGCTATCTCGAAGGCTGCACCGCGCCGATGCGTGACGAGAACCAGCTCCACGCCGCAGTGGTCGAACTGGTCGCGCTCGAGGATGCCGAGATCAAGTATTCGACTGTCCAGAACTGGTATCCGGGCGATGCGCAGGGCAAGGGCGGGATCTACAATTTCGTCACCAAGCGCGGCCTGTGCCAGGGCGCGCGCAGCAAGATCAGCTGGACGCAGGTCGAAACCGGCAGCGCGGTGACATGGAAATATCCCAGCTGCGTGCTCAACGGGCAGGACAGCGTGGGCGAATTCTACTCGGTCGCGGTGACCAACAATTACCAGCAGGCCGATACCGGCACCAAGATGATCCACAACGCCAGCGGCACCCGCTCGACGATCATTTCAAAGGGCATTTCGGCGGGCAAGAGCAACAATACCTATCGCGGCCTCGTGCGCGTAGCGGCCAATGCCGACGGCGTGCGCAACCGCACCGAATGCGACAGCCTGCTGATCGGCGATGAATGTGGCGCGCATACCGTGCCCTATATCGAGGTGAAGAACCCCGGCGCGCAGATCGAGCACGAGGCGACCACCAGCAAGATTTCCGACGACCAGCTCTTCTACGCCATGCAACGCGGGTTGGACGAGGAAGAAGCGATGGCGCTGATCGTCAACGGCTTCGCGAAAGAAGTGCTGAAAGAGCTGCCGATGGAGTTCGCCGTCGAAGCGCAGAAGCTACTGGCGATCTCGCTTGAAGGGAGTGTGGGGTGAACCGATTTACTCGCCGATCCAAGACCGCGAGCCTTGGTGCGATGGTTATGTGTGCTGTTGCACTCTCTGCTTGCTCCAATGCGGCTTCTGCTCAGCCAAGCCTAATCGGCGCGCTTCAAGATGCGCGCCCCGTTGTTCAGTGCCTCGAAGAGGCCCCGAACGACGGTGCGATCAGGACTTGCGGGGAGGCGTTGGGAATTGGAAGCGATTTCAAATGGTCCCGAGAGCCAAAGACGCTCGAAGAATTCACGCAGATTGCGGTTCTCGGTTGGTTCACGCTCACCCGCGGTGCGCCTACGTCGATCACTGATGAGCAGTTCGAGAATGCGATCGATTATGCAAGGTGCGTCGAGCGTGAAGCGCTTGCTCTTGGACAAATCAAGCCAACCGCCGATCCCCGGAACGCCATCGGCTTTGCGAAAGCCAAAGTCGACATGGCCTGCGCCGAACATCCAATGTCGGAAATGTCGTTTGCAGCGCGTAACCCTGGCTTGCTTACGGGCGACAGCGACCGGATCGACGAGACGGAATTCAGCCTTCACTTCTTAGCCGCGTCGTTCTCGAGCGCTGTTTTCAACCATGCGATTGAAAGCAAAGGCTGGGTAAGCGAAGACATGCGGCCATGCTTCGTCACCGCCGAAGGCAGGTACTCATCGGATTATTGCGCAGAGAAAGCGCGTACTGCGCCGCGACCCGTCTCTCCCTCCCCGCCAGCACCGATGCGGAAATCCAATGACTGACCGCAAGACCCTCCAGCTTCGCGATCCTTCGGAAGCCGCCGACACCGCGCCCGCTCTCAAGAAGAAGGGCCGCGGGTGGGAGATTTCGGAAAAGCGGCTCGATGCGCTGCACGAGCAGGCGCGCGAGATGCGGCGCTATTCGACTGAAGCACACAAGGCGCTGGCCGAGCGTTTCGCCAAGGCCAACATGGGCCGCTACACCTTCAAGCGCCACGCCGTCGTCGGCAGCGCGATCGTCGATTTCAACTGCCACAATCTCGGCATGGCGATCATGATCGATGAAGACGGGCAGGATGAAACCTTAGCCAAGCGCCGCGACAAGAGCCTCGAGACTGTCGGCATCCGTGTGATGCGTATCGCCGCCAAGGACATCCTTGAAAACATGGATGCCGTTCTCGAACGCATCACCCTCGGCATGCGCAGCCGTATCGCCGACAAGCAGCAGGCGCGCCGCGATCACCAGCGCAATTCGCGGCCGCGGGAAAGGTTCATCGGCCGGGACGAAACAAGAGAAGGGACAGAGCGATGACGATCCTGCATGCGAGATTCATTCCAATAGCCGCAGCATCCATGGCGCTGGCCGGTTGCGCAGGCGGTGGCTTTGCCGGCCCCGACTATCCGGTCCAGGAACAGATACCCTATGCCTTCCATGGCACATGGGACACGCCCGAGGGTTGCCGCGATTCCCATGCGACGGAAAACCAGGTCGTTGTCGACGCATATGGCGTGCATGGGTACGACGGACAGGGCGAAATCGTGCGCGTCGTCGTTCATAATGAGCGGTCCGCCGTGGTCCGCCAGAAAGTGACCGGCCAGGCCGGAGAAACCCGCACCGTTTCCACGCGCCTCGCATTGTCCTCATCGGACAATACTCTGCAGATCAGCAACGCCGAGGACGAAGCCTATTCGCGGTCTCTGGTGCGCTGCACCGGCCGGTAAATCGCATAACCGAAAGTTGAAGATGCTTACGATTGAAAACCTCTCCGCCGAAATCGACGGCAAGCAGATCCTCGACGGGCTGTCGCTCACGGTAAATGCGGGCGAGATCCATGCCATCATGGGCCCCAATGGCGCCGGCAAGTCGACGCTGGCCTATGTGCTGGGGGGGCGCCCCGGATACGAGGTGACCGGCGGCCGCGTGGCATTCGATGGGGTCGACCTGCTGGAGATGGAACCGCACGAGCGCGCTGCGGCGGGCCTGTTCCTCGGCTTCCAGTATCCGGTCGAAATCCCGGGTGTGTCGAACCTGCAATTCCTGCGCGAGGCCCTGAATTCGCAACGCAAGGCGCGCAGCGAGGAACCGTTGACCGGCGGCGAATTCCTCAAACTGGCCAAAGAGAAGGCCGGCCTGCTCAAGCTCGATCCGGAAATGCTCAAGCGCCATGTGAACGTGGGCTTTTCGGGCGGTGAGAAGAAACGCGCGGAGATGGTCCAGATGGGCATTCTCGACCCGAAGATGGCCATCCTGGACGAAACCGACAGCGGGCTGGACATCGATGCGCTGCGCGTGGTGGGCGATGGCATCAATGCGATCATGCGTGACGAGAGCAAGGGCGTGTTGCTGATCACGCATTATCAGCGCCTGCTTGAGGTCGTGAAGCCCGATCACGTTCACATCCTGTCAAAGGGCCGGATCGTCAAGACGGGTGGGCCGGAACTCGCGCTCCGGCTCGAGAACGAAGGCTATGATGCCGTAATGGAGGTCGCATGATATTCGCCATGATCCTGCCGCTGCTGGCCCAGGCCGCAGCCACCGAACCTGCCGATCCACCATCGGAGACCGAGGTCGCCGAACATTCCGCGACGATCGAAGCGTCGCTCGATAAGTGGAAGGGCGGCATATACAAGAAGGACGGGAAGCTCACCTGCCGGATCGAGCAAAGCTCGGGCGACGAGGCAGTCGATCTCTTGCGCTGCGGCGCGATGGTCGGCTGTTATTCGCCCAAGGCCGACCGGCTCGATGCGATTGCCGCATCGGGAGATGCCAAGGAAGAACAGATCGCCCAGATGAGGGCGATTTCCGCCGAGGTTCAGCCGTGCCTGGCGAAAGCGCATGAACAGGGCGTGCGGCGGCTCGCCGTGCTCAGGGCGTCGCTGTGACCGAAGCAATTGCTCTTCCGACACGCAAGGACGAGGCCTGGCGCTATGCGGCGGTCGAAAGGCTGCAGGATGTCGCGCTCGACGACTGGCGCACGATCGAGATCGCGGCGGGTGAGCACTTTTGCGATACCTTGGTCGTTGCCGATGGTGATCTGACGCGACCGACAGAAGTAACTTTGTCGAAGGGCGCGCATTTCGAACTTGGCGGGATAACCGTTGGCGGACGCGATACGGTGCGCGAATTCGTCACGCGCGTCGTCCACGCAGAGCCCGCGGCGACCAGCAACCAGGTGGTGCGCGCGGTGCACTGGGGGCAGGGGACGGGCAATTTCCTCGGCAATATCGACGTGGTCCGCGACGCGCAGAAAACCGATGCGGCGCAGGACTTCAAGGGCTTGCTGCTGGAAAAGGGTGCCAGCGTGAACGCCGTGCCGCAGCTGGAAATCTTTGCCGACGACGTGAAATGCGCCCACGGGGCCAGCGTCGGGCATTCTTGGCGATGCGCTCGTGTCACTGGAGAACGACGCACTGCGCGACGAACTGATGGACGTGGCGCTGTCGAAGGTGGACAACTACCTGTGAGCGAAGCCGCAGCTCTTGCCCGGGGTAATGCCGTCCGGGCCGATTTCTCGGGCCTGGTCACCGCCGACGGGGCGCCGTGGCACTATCTCGACACGGCAGCCACCGCGCAGAAACCCCAAGTGGTCGTCGACGCGATGGCGCGGGCACTGGGCCGCGACTACGCGACCGTTCATCGCGGGGTTTACAGCCGTTCGGCGCAGATGACCCTCGGTTACGAGGCGGCGCGGCGGCGCGTTGCGGAATTCATCGGCGCGAAGAGCGAAAACGAAGTGGTGTTCGTCCGCGGTGCGACCGAGGGGATCAATCTCGTTGCTGCCAGCTGGGGCATGACGCATATCGGAGAAGGTGACCGGATCGTTCTTTCGATGCTCGAGCATCACTCCAATATCGTGCCGTGGCAGATGGTGGCGGAGCGAACCGGGGCGCAGATCGATGTCTGCCCGCTGACCGAAGATCAGCGGATCGACCTTGGCGCGCTGGAAGCCCTCCTGACCCCTAGAACCAAAATGGTTTCATTTGCCCATATTTCGAACGCTCTGGGTTCGGAATTGCAGGTAGCAGAGGCTGTCCAACTGGCACATTCGGTCAGCGCGAAGATCATGATTGACGGGTGCCAGGCGGCGCCGCGCATGCCGCTCGACATGACGGCAAGTGGTTGCGATTTCTATGTTTTTTCGGGCCACAAGCTCTACGGTCCGACGGGTATCGGGGTGTTGTGGGCGCGCGAGGAGATTCTCGAGGCGATGCCCCCGTGGCAGGGTGGCGGGGCGATGATCGACAAGGTCACCTTCGATGCAACCACTTACGCTCCGCCGCCGCAACGGTTCGAGGCGGGAACGCCCATGATTACCGAGGCGATCGCCCTCCATGCGGCCATCGATTACCTAGCCAAACACGGGGTTTTTGAGGCACTTGATCGGGAGAGGGCCCTGGCCCAATCCCTGCGCGAACGTCTGCGCGACATAAACAGCGTGCGACTGTTCGGTCCAGAGGACAGCGCCGGCATCGTCAGCTTCGTGATGGAGGGGGTTCACCCGCACGATCTCGGCACCATATTGGATGCGCTGATGCGCGGAATTGAACGCACGCAAAGGATCTTCGGATGAGCGAAGACACGAAACA
This sequence comes from Citromicrobium sp., assembly GCA_003248395.1. Classification (GTDB taxonomy): domain Bacteria; phylum Pseudomonadota; class Alphaproteobacteria; order Sphingomonadales; family Sphingomonadaceae; genus Qipengyuania. The sequence goes on along the minus strand of QFNA01000086.1, from coordinate 475 downwards.
CGAGCAGGATTTCATCGCTGCCCCCTCTCCTGCCGAAGTGGTGACGGGGAAGCCGCCGCGCGCGCGGGTCGAGGATGCGGTCGATCCCGACGAGACCGCGGGTGCAAAGCTTGAGCGCAAGCGCGATTACCTCGAAGGTTTCCTCCAGAAAAAGCCTGAGAATGTGCCTGCGGGCGCCCCTGGCGGCGAACTGTACGAAGCGGTGATCGCGGCACTGAAGGAAATTTACGACCCCGAAATCCCGGTGAACATCTATGATCTCGGGCTGATCTACGGAGTCGATGTCGACGACGAGTGCGATGTGACCGTCACCATGACGCTGACCACGCCGCATTGTCCTGTGGCCGAAACCATGCCCGGCGAGGTCGAGCTGCGTGCTGCGAGCGTCCCCGGCGTGCGCGATGCCGAGGTCAACCTCGTCTGGGATCCCCCCTGGGGCCCCGACAAGATGACCGATGAAGCGCGGCTCGAATTG
>QFNA01000085.1 GCA_003248395.1 Citromicrobium sp. | reverse complement strand
CACATGACGGGCGACAGTCCAGGCGAACAGGCAATCGCGCAATTCCTGCTCTGTTGGCTGACGCTGCGTCACGACCCTGAGGTCGTCCGGCGAAATCGCTCCGTTGTCGCGCGTCTGCACCAGCATACCACCGGCTATGCCGACCTGGATCATGCCGCGCCGTCGCGGTTCGGGCAGGCCTTCGGTGATGAGCAGACGCAGGTTCTTTTTCCGGGCAAACGCTTCACGCGCCGCCTCATCGGCACCGGGCGCGACGACCACTTCGGTAAAGATGGCGCAGATTGCTTCGGCAGTAGGGCCATCCAGGGGAACATTGGTGGCGACAATCCCGCCGAATGCGGAAACGCTGTCGCATTCGAGCGCAGCCTGCCAGGCATCGTGAAGCGTTTCGGCCTGTGCGACTCCGCAAGGGTTGGCGTGTTTCACGATAACGACCGAGGGCGCATCATCCGCAAACTCGGCGACGAGTTCGAGCGCCGCATTGGCGTCATTGTAATTGTTATACGACAGCTCCTTACCTTGCAGTTGGGTCGCCTGTGGCAGTCCCGAAACAGTGTTGTGGCGGGGAACATACAGCGCGGCCTGCTGATGCGGATTTTCGCCATAGCGCAGCGATGTCACGAGCTCGCTCGACATCGAGAAGCGGTCCGGGAAAACTTCGCCCTGGTCGGCGAATGCGAACCACTGGCTGATCGCCGCATCATAAGCCGCAGTCGCGGAAAACGCCTTGGACGCGCATGTGCGGCGAAAGTCGAGCGAGGTGGTCCCGTCGCCCTGCATTTCCGTCAGCAAGGCGTCATAGTCCGCCGGGTCGGTCACCACGGTGACGAATTGGTGATTTTTCGCCGCCGAACGAACCATGCTCGGGCCGCCGATATCGATATTCTCGATAATCTCGTCGCGCTCGGCACCCTTCGCGACTGTCGCTTCGAACGGATACAGATTGATGACGACGAGATCGATCGCACCGATCCCGTGCTGTTCCATCGCTCGTGCATGATCGGCGTCATCGCGGACCGCCAGCAGTCCGCCGTGAACCATCGGATGCAACGTCTTGACCCGCCCATCCATCATTTCGGGAAAACCCGTGAGTTCGGATACGTCGCGCACGTCCAATCCGGCATCGCGCAGCGCCTTCGCCGTCCCGCCGGTCGAAACCAGTTCGATCCCTTTTTCCGCAAGGGCCTTGCCCAGTTCTGCCAAACCGGTCTTGTCGGACACTGACAGCAGTGCCCGTTTGATCGCTACATCCGTCACGCGTATTCTACCCCATTCGTTTGAGCAGCCAGGGAAACCGCGCCCCGCGGCGATCGGTCAGTCCCTCGACAACGATTTGTTGCACGCCGTGTGGCCGGCCCTGGCCATCGACCCACAGGCTGTCTTCCACGGCACATTGCGTCTCGGCGTTATCGCCGCCGAGCCTGAATTGCCAGTAGCTCGCGTCGGGCAGCGCCAAATGCACGCCGCGCGAATCCTCGGTCAAGCTGGCGTCGATGCCGAGCCCGAGATGAAAGCGCAGCGCGAAGGCAATCTTGCCGCGATTGCCACGGCGGCCCGATGGTTCGATCGCATCCTCGCCGTGCAGTTCTTCCCCATCGTCCGACAGCACCAGAATACGCCGATGAAGCAAGCCATAACGCGCGCCATATCCGTTATGCGATGCTTCGAACCGCGTCGCTTTTCGCCCCTTGCCCTCGAGAATTTCTCGCGAGAACTCGACTTCTTCCACCCCTTTGCCGATCTGGCCGTGCAAGTGGATCGCAGTGGAGTTGGCGTCGTCGAGCGAAAGCGTCGAATGGGCGGCCGTCCCGCGCAGGCCCTGTTCGATCCTGGCCGGAACGAGCGTACCCGCCGCTTCCGCACCTCCGCAATTGACGATGATGCGCTGACGCGCGTGTGAAAACTCGAAGGCAAGCGTCGACGCGCAAGCGGCGCGTGCGTGGCGCCGCTTGGGAGGTGGAGCAGCGTCCATGACCAGCACCGCGTCACGCGATCGGGCCCTCTGGTAACCCCACTGACCCGAATCGATCATGGGGCGCGCCCGAACGCGGCTGGCCGTGATCAATTCGTCGACAGCGTTCTCTGCGAATGCCATCCCGCCCTGCCACGAACCGAGGCCGCGATCGCCCATGCGCAGTGAAAGCAGGGCCGGCACGAGCATGTCCGGCATCGCATCGATTGCCGCGGGCGGCTCTTGCCCGACCGCTTCGTAACAGGCGCGCAATTCGACCATGAGCGCAATGGCTTCCATCTGGGCAGCCGGACTGCGTGCGAGAACGCCCCCGTCATCGCCCACGGCCTCACCTAGCGAACGCAGCAGCCCCGCCTCCGCGAACAGCCGTCGCGGACGCCCGTTCCGCAGCAGCAGGCCGGCAGCAACCAGCGCGCCCCAGCCGATGGATTGCGCCAGCCTGTCGTCGGCTTCACCGACATGCCTGTCGAGCCATCGCGCTGTCGTCTCGATCGCGTCGAGCATGGATTGGCTCAGGGCCGCGCCCTCTCCCGACAAGACGAGCGGGGCATGCACGATCCAGTTGAGAAGCCGGAGGCCGGCATTCTCGACTGTCCATGCAGGACCCCTGCCCGGCTCGGGGTTGGCGTCGCTCCAGTGCGAGAAAATCGCCCCGGCCGTTGCTGCACATTGCGTCCGCGGAGCGCATGCAGCCAGATCGCGCATCCACGTAAACCCGTGCAGGGCTCGCGCTACCGGTTGGGTAAGCTTCGAGGGCGAAGAAAAATCCGCTTTCGCGACCGGTATCTTTGCCCCGGCAACAAGGAAGTGCCCCGCGCGTAACGCCATTCCAGCCATGCGATCGCCGGTCAGACGGCTCTCGACGGTTCCGACAAAGCGGGTTTGCGCAGTCTTGCGAAGCGGCGCGCTCAGGATCGAACCCGGGACACCAATGCGATAGGCCCACCGGAGAGCAGCATCCAGGGCGCTCGTCCGTGGGGCGCGGAAATCGGCGGGCACAAGCGCGCGTTGCGGCGCCAGGGGCTGCTCGCCTCCCATCGCGTCGCTGTCGTGATTGGTGACCAAGGGCTCCTCGACCTGGTGCAGCGGCAACGCCGCCACCTCCGGTTCGGACTGATCGGTGTGATCGTCCCTCACGAAGCTGAGCAGATCCGTCTGCCCTTCGCTCATCCCGAACCCTTTAACGCCGCTATGTTGGACGCGTAATGGTCCGGACCACCACGGAATGTCGCCGATCCTGCGACGAGGACGTCGGCTCCCGCTTCGACGCACAGCCTGGCGGTCCGGGCGTCGACACCGCCATCGACTTCGAGATGGATCGGCTTGCCCAATGCGTCGATGCGCTGCCGGATCGCCTCGATCTTTCGCAATTGCGAGTGGATGAAACTCTGGCCGCCAAACCCGGGATTGACACTCATCACGAGCACGAGGTCGGCATCCTCGAGCAGATAGTCGAGCGCCTCGACCGGTGTACCGGGGTTGAGGACCACGCCAGCCTTCTTGCCCAAGGCCTTGATCGCCTGCAATGTGCGATGGATATGCGCGCCGGCCTCCGGATGAACGGTAATGATATCGGCGCCCGCCTCGGCGAAAGCCTCGAGATAGGCGTCGATGGGCGAGATCATCAGATGGACGTCGAACGGCTTGGCGCTGTGCGGGCGCAAGGCTTTGACGACGGCGGGTCCGATGGTGATGTTGGGGACGTAGTGGCCATCCATCACATCGATATGGATCCAGTCCGCTCCGGCCTCGTCGATGGCACGGACTTCCTCGCCCAGCCGGGCGAAATCGGCTGACAATATGGAAGGTGAGATGAGCGGGGCTGTCATAGCGTGATTGAAGGGCCTGTCGCGAATAGCCTGGCTCTGCGCCTACGCGCGCGCGACGGTACGCTGCAAGGCCGGAACTCCCGCTTTTCCACGACGGGCCAGCCACGAGCGGACCTGAATGAGTAGCGAGTTGGGAATTAAGCCGCAATTCAGCGCAGCACGTTAAGTATTGCGGACAAAGTGGCTGAATACCGCCCATCGTTCGCGGCGGATGCCGCCACCAGTCTGGATTTACGGGGCTTCGACATGACTTCGAGATTTTTGACCATTTCCGGCGTAACTTTGCTCGCCATGGCCGGACTCGCCTGTTCGGCACCCGCAGAGGCACAGTACCGCCAGAAAATTTCGCACGATACGGCAAAGTGCAGCGACGGCGGTGGCCCCGCCGTGTGGGTCAACATTTCCGGCATCAAGGACAGCGCCGGGCGTATTCGCGTGCAATCCTATCGTGGCACCAAGCAGGATTGGCTCGAAAAAGGCCGCTGGATCTATCGCATGGAGGCGCCTGCCAAGGCGGGCACGATGCGGTTTTGCATGCCGCTTCCAAGGCCCGGAACCTATGCAATCGCCGTGCGGCACGATCTGGATGGCGATGGCGAAACCGATCTGCTGGGCGATGGCGGGGCGATGTCGAACAATCCCAGCATCAATATCTGGAACCTCGGCAAGCCAAGCTACAAGAAGACCGCGTTCAATGTCGGCAGTGGTGTCGAAACCATTTCGATCAGGATGCGCTATCGCTGATTGCGGCTGCGTTTCCGGCGGAGACGCCAGAGCTCCCATGCCGCACCGGGCATGGCGAGCAATGGATGTTTTTCGCGGAACGGGGTGACTTCGAGTTCGATCCCCGTGTGCCGATGCAGCTTCCACGCTCCGTAGCGCGCGGCCCCGTCGAAGGTCGTCGTCGCCTTGGCCAGCCTGACGAGATTGAGCGGTTTGCCAAACCGCTCGCGAGCCTTCCATCGCGTCAGGATCTCACGCCGTTTTCCGGGCGGAAAACGGGGCTTCAGCACCTCGGCTTTCTGGTCGAATGCCAATCCGTCGGCCTGCCAGGCGTCGGGAAGCAATCCGTCGAAATGATCGCGATTGGCCGACAGGATCGAGTCCTCGCGCCCACCCTTCTCCACGCGGAATTCGGCGCGATATGTGGCGCGAAATAGCGCACGCCAGTAGTCTTCGGCCGTTCCGCGATCGGGTCCCAGCGCTGCTGCGAAGCGCGACGCCGTCGTCGCCGCAACGGCGATCGCATCGATGATCGCCTGCCGGACGGCCTCGTTCCGCGCCCAGACCAGCGCGCTTGGCTGGACGAAGCGCGTCCAGATTGTCGTGTCGCGCCTTTCGCCCTCTGCCGCCCGCGCGAACTGGTTCGACGACATGGTCGCAATCTTCGCGCGCAGCCGCGCGCCCTCGTAATCCAGTTCCCGGTAACTCACGCGCGGCCAGATGCGTTCGATCTGCCGCCCAGGCATGAGAATGTAGAAATCGAGCACGCCGTCGAGCGAGCCCGTGCGCAGATTGGATCCGTAGAACAAAACCGCGTCGGCACCCGCCTCCTCCGCCAGCTGCCTGGCGAATGCGATGACCTCCGGTCGGCAGTCGCGGGCGAGCCAGGTCGCAACCCGCGCGCGCAACGCGCCGGTCACACGCTTACGAACGTGAGTTCGGGCCCCTGTTGCACGCGGTATTGCCCGCTCTCGAAATGCTCGCCATCGAGGATGAAGGCCTCGTCGAGCTCCAGCGAAAACGCGTCGGAAGAGAGGTTATGAAACCCTGCGGCCGACAGCCAATGAGGACGCCAGCCTGCCAGAATGGCCGGGAGCACGGCAAGCATTCGCCGCCGCGGCTTGTCGAGCATGGCCACCCGAATGCCACTCTGCGAGCGGTCGAAAATCTTGAGACCGAGCGGCATTTTCTCGAGTGTCGAGGCCAGCATGACATGCCGACGCGCCCTGTCGCCATGCCCCGAATGCGGGAACGCGCGACCGGTCGCGGCATGCGTCATGGCCATCTCCGTGCCACGCCGCCAGCGATTGCGATCGCTTCCGAATAACGCCTGCAACACGCCCCATGCACTGGTCATGCCCACGGCCAGCGAGTTGAAAAAGCCTATGCGATGGGCATCCTGGCCCGCTTCCACACCAAGGGTAAAGGCACCCGCGCCAAGAATGAACCCGAGGATCGCGGGATCGGTGCTTCCTTCACGACTGATGGCTAGCGGGCGACGGATAAGCCGCCGACCGCTCTCGTATGCGTCGATGGCTTGCGCCAGCGTCCACTCTTCCGGAGCGCCAAGATCGACATTCAGAGCGTTGGTTTTCCCTTTGGGCAGAACTGCAATCTGTGGCCAGTGGTTACCAAAGACCGTCTGGCCCATGGTCAACACGTCGCGGACCGTCCCGTCGCCGCCACTGATAATGAGATAGTCGATGTCGGCAGCGGCAAATTCCGCCAGCGCGATAGCGATATCGAGCCGGGTCTTTGGCTGCGAGACTGTCACGCCCTCACGTCTTGCACTTGCGAGATCACTGCCATCGTTGCGGTGGCTGCGCACATTGTAGATGACGCCGACGCGGCGCGCCGGCCCATGGCGAAACGAATGGCGCGCACGCGCAGGAACAGTCCGCGCTTCGCCGGACATCTGCGAAAGATCATCGAACTGATAGATCGTGCGTTCCATAAATCCGTAACAATCTGCCCCAGGACACATGAAATTCCCAGAGATTTCTCTGAACAGTCATAAACTGTCACGCCCATGTAATGATCCCATAGGGCAATTTCGAGAGCGAACTTCCGCCCAAGCGGACAGCGCCTTTCGCAGGAATGAACGCCTCGCCCGAAAGGCAAGTCTCGCTAAAGCATGGGGAAATGGCGCACCCGACAGGATTCGAACCTGTGACCTCTGCCTTCGGAGGGCAGCGCTCTATCCAGCTGAGCTACGGGTGCCTGACCAGAAAACTGGCGGAGCGCGGCGCTTAGCAAGCCGGGCGCGAGGCCGCCAGTGAAAATCGAGACACCTGGATCCCGTTAGCGATTTGGAAAGTCGCAGCCTTTAGCCACAAGGCTATGAACGCGCCATCTTCTCGCCTCGCGTCGCTCGGCTCACAAGCGACTGACCACCATACGCTTTCAAGCCGGTGGCACGCTCTCGAGCGGACAGCAGCTGCCGTGGCCAGACTGGCTGAAGTTGACGAAACGGACCAGGCTTTAACCGACACGACGACACTCGAAGACGCTCCCGATGATCGCACGCGGACATTGATAGCACACGGCATGGACGACATAGCAGCCATGCTCGAACCGGGATTGCGAGCATTGCTCGCCGTCACCGCGCAGGGTCGCGACGCGAAGGCAGCAGCGATCACGCTCTGGGAAGAATTCCTTCTTGCACGCCGCGCCGTCATCGGCCTTGCAGCGCAGCGATAGGCCGCTGACACGCCGCTTGACCGCGTTCGCTTTCTGTTCCATTCATGCGGCATGAGCGATCTGGCTGTTGTCCCTTCCGAAACCGAACTTCCCGCCGATGGTGGCGCGCTGAGCGCCCGTGACGTCGCGCGGGGTGTCGCGCGCCTGTTCGCGCGCAACGATATCTGGCTGATGTCGGAAATGCCGCTTCGCAACGGACGGCGTGCCGACCTTATGGGGATCGACCCCAAGGGGCATGTGATTATCGTCGAGATCAAGGTGCAGCGCGGCGATTTGCTCGGGGACGGCAAATGGCCCGACTACCTCGATTTCTGCGACCGCTTCTACTGGGGCCTGCCGCCCGATCTCGACCGTACGCCCCTCGACGGCGAGGGGTATCGCCCCGATTGCTGCGGAATCGTCGTCGCCGATGGCTACGATGGTGAAATCATTCGCCCCGCGCCCCTGCATCCGCTCGCTGCTGCGCGGCGCAAGGTCGAAGTAGAGCGTCTCGCAAGAGCCGCCTTGCGCCGCCAGACCGTCGCTGGCGATCCGCATTGCGCGCCATGGGGCAACAGCGAGTAACGCGTCCGGAAGGATGCCGAGACGAGCTTGTCGCGGAAAGTCCAGCGGCTTAAGGCCGGAGCATGTGGACGGCGATACTTCTCTCTTCGCTGGCGATGACGCTGATCGTGGCGGCGCGCTATCTGGCGTCGAGTGGCTTGTTCGCCTGGGTGACGCACATCAGGCAACCGGACTATCACGCCTCGCTTGGGCCCCAGATCCGGCGCGAGATCGCCTGGTCACTGGCATCGGCGGCGATTTACGGGGTCCCGGCAGGCGTGGTGGCATGGGGCTGGCAGGAACGCGGCTGGACCCGTATCTACACTGGTTGGGACGAATGGCCCTTGTGGTACCTGCCACTCGCGCCGCTGATCTACCTGCTCATCCATGACAGCTGGTTCTACTGGACCCATCGGCTGATGCACCGACCCGCATGGTTCCGCCGGATGCACGCAGTCCATCACGCCAGCCGCCCGCCGACCGCCTGGGCAGCGATGAGCTTTCATCCGTGGGAGGCGATCACGGGGGCGATCGTCATTCCGGCACTCGTATTCTTCGTCCCGATCCATGCCGCGATGCTTGGCCTGGTGTTGCTGGTGATGACGGTCATGGGCGTGACCAATCACATGGGGTGGGAAATGTTTCCTCGCGCGCTGGTTCACTCGCGATTAGGACGCTGGCTGATAACGGCGAGCCATCACCAGCGGCACCATGAAGAGTATCGATGCAATTACGGCCTTTATTTC
>QFNA01000164.1 GCA_003248395.1 Citromicrobium sp. | reverse complement strand
TCGTCGGCCTTTTTATAGATGATATGCCGCAAATCGTTGAGGCGGCCCGGATCGGCGGGGCGGCCATCGGCAAGCCATGCCTCGCGTGATTGCCCGCCCTTCCACGCGCGGGTGGTGAAGCCGAGAATTTCGGTCTTCACGCCGCAGCGTTCGAGCGTACGCGCCATGATATCGGCGCTGATCGCGGCGATGCTGATCGGCCGCCCGCGCATGCTGCCAGAGTTGTCGATAAGCAGGGTGACGACCGTGTCCTTGAACTCGGTATCGCGCTCGATCTTGTACGAAAGCGCATGGCCGGGACTGACGACCACGCGGGTGAGCCGCGCGGCATCGAGCAGCCCCTCCTCCTGGTCGAAATCCCAGCTGCGGTTCTGCTGCGCCATGAGCCGGCGCTGGAGCCGGTTGGCGAGCCGCGTAACGATACCCTGCAGGCCCGCGAGTTGACTGTCGAGATAGGCACGCAGTCGGTCGAGTTCCTCGTGATCGCACAGCTCGGGTGCCTCGATCACCTCGTCGAATGTGTCGGTGTAATGCGTGTAATCGAAATCTTCGGGCAGGTCGGTCCACGGGCGGTTCGGGCGGACGGGCTGCATGCCCTCGCCGTCTTCGTCCGAAGGATCGCCATCGGACATTTCCTGATCGCTCTCGACGTCCTGCTCGGCATCGCCATCGGTTTCGCCGTCGACGGCTTCACCGCGCGCATCGGTCTCCTGCGGCTGGGCCTCGCCATCGTCTTCCTCGTCGGAATCCTGGTCGTCTTCGGGTGCTTCGCCTTCCTCATCCTCGCCATCGTCGCGCCCTTCGTCCTCCGGCGCATCGGGCAGTGTCAGTTCGAGATGCCGCAGCATGTCGAGCGTCAGGTCCTGGAAGGCACGCTGGTCGTCCAGTGCACCAGCAAGGTCTTCCATATCGGTGCCGATGCGACCGAGGATTTCGTCGCGCACCAGGTCGACGCCGGGCTTGGCGCGATCGGGGATTTCCTCGCCAGTCAGCGCCTCGCGCAGCATCAGCGACAGCGCGGTCGGCAGCGGCACGTCCTTTGCCTCGTTCGCCCGCGCGATCGGATCGGACGCGGTGCGCAGTTCGACCGCCGCATCGAGATTGTCCTTTATCCCCGAATAGCGGGTTGACCCGACCGCTTCGTACCGTACCCGCTCGATCGCATCGTAACAGGCGCGAGCGATGGGTTCGGGCGGTGCACCCCTGGCATGCATCGCCTCGTTATGATGGCACAGCTTGAGCGCAAAGCTGTCGGCAAACCCGCGCGCCTCCCGCGCCTGATCGGGCGGCAGGTTGCGGCCCGGCAGCGGCACGCGGAAGTTCTTGCCCGATTGCGTAGGGCTATCCGCGCTCCATGCGACCTCGACCTCCGGCTCGCGCGCTATCGCACGCGCCGTACCGGTCAGCGCCTGCTTGAACAGGTCGAGGGGGGTCTGGTCTGCCACCGGCCCTAATTAGGACGTGGGGATCGTCTGGCCAGTCTTTTCCCAGTCGGCAAGGAAGCCTTCGATGCCCTTTTCGGTCAGGACATGCTTGAACAGGCCCTTGATCACGGCGGGCGGCATGGTGGCGACATCCGCGCCGATCAGCGCACTTTGCAGCACATGGACGGGATTGCGGACACTGGCGACGAGGATTTCGGTGTCGAAACCGTAATTGCTGTAGATCTGCGCGATGTCCGCGATGAGTTCCATGCCGTCGAAGCCGTTGTCGTCA
>QFNA01000084.1 GCA_003248395.1 Citromicrobium sp. | reverse complement strand
AGCGCGGTGTTCCACACGATCGGGGCACCCCAGTCATGCCCGACCAGGATCGCCGGCTGGTCCGGCTGGAGCGCCATCTTGAGCCCGACGAGATCGCCGACGATCCGCTCCATGGCATAGGCTTCGATCTCGTCCGGCTTGTCGGAACCGCCATAGCCGCGCACGTCGATGGCACAGGCGGTGAAGCCTGCGTCTGCCAGGGGAGCAAGCTGGTGACGCCAGCTGTACCAGCTTTCCGGAAATCCGTGCACGAGAATGACGAGCGGGCCCTCGCCCTCGATCGCGCAGCGCAGGGCGAGTTCGCCGACATCGACGGTCTTGAATTCGGGCATCGTGTTATTCCTCGGCGGCAAAAGAAAAGCGGCCGGTCCCTTGTGGAACCGACCGCCGTGATTTGTCCAGTGGCGCGGATCAGGCCGATGCAGGCTCCGGGTCGCGCGGCATGTGATTGTGGTAATCGTGGTCTTCCTCGATCACCGGCAGCTCGCTGAACTGGTGGTAGGGCGGAGGGCTCGACAGCGTCCATTCGAGCGTAGTGGCGCCCTCGCCCCAATAGTTCGCGCCGGCCCGTTTCCCTGCCGTGAAGGCATAGAGCATGTTGGCGAAGAAGAAGATCATCGAGCCGGCCATGATCATGTAGCCGATCGAGCTGACCTCGTTCCAGTAGGCATAGGCCTCTGCGTAGTCGGGATAGCGACGCGGCATTCCCTGCAGGCCGAGGAAGTGCTGCGGGAAGAAGATCACGTTTACGCCGATGAAGAAGCCCCAGAAGTGGAGGTGGGACAGCAGTTCGGAATGCATCCGCCCGCTCATCTTGGGGAACCAGTAATAGAACCCGGCAAAGAGCGAGAACACCGCACCCATCGAGAGCACGTAGTGGAAGTGGGCGACCACGAAGTAGGTATCGTGCACGACATCGTCGACGCCGCCATTGGCGAGATAAACGCCGGTCACGCCGCCCACGGTAAACAGGAAGATCATCCCGATCGCCCAGACCATCGGCGATTTGAATTCGATCGAACCGCCCCACATGGTGGCGATCCAGCTGAAGATCTTGACGCCGGTCGGGACCGCGATGACCATCGTCGCCGCGGTGAAGTACATCTTCGTATTCACGTCGAGGCCGACCGTATACATGTGGTGCGCCCAGACGATGAAGCCGACCGCGCCGATCGCGACCATGGCATAGGCCATGCCGAGATAGCCGAACACCGGCTTGCGGCTGAAGGTCGCCACGATCTGCGAGATCATGCCGAAGCCCGGCAAGATCATGATGTAGACTTCCGGGTGACCGAAGAACCAGAACAGGTGCTGGTAAAGGATCGGATCGCCACCGCCGGCAGGATCGAAGAAGGTCGTGCCGAAGTTACGATCGGTAATCAGCATGGTGATCGCCGCAGCCAGCACCGGCAGCGCGAGCAGCAGTAGGAAAGCCGTCACCAGCACCGACCAGACGAACAGCGGCATCTTGTGCAGCGTCATGCCCGGCGCGCGCATGTTGAAGATCGTGGTGATGAAGTTGGTCGCGCCGAGGATCGAGCCCGCGCCCGCGAGGTGGAGCGAGAAGATCGCGAAATCGACCGCCGGACCCGTCGAACCTGTCGTCGAAAGCGGCGCATAGACCGTCCAGCCGGTCGCCGCACCGGGGCCCGTGCCACCGGGCACGAACAGCGAGAACATCAGGCTGGCGAAGCCGGCAACGGTGAGCCAGAACGACACGTTGTTCATGCGCGGGAAGGCCATGTCGGGCGCGCCGATCATCAGCGGCACGAACCAGTTGCCGAAGCCGCCGATCATCGCCGGCATGACCATGAAGAAGACCATGATCAGGCCGTGGGCGGTGATGAACACGTTCCACATGTGGAGCGAGGTGTCGAAATCGGCATTGCCGCCCATGAACTGGGCCCACCACTGGAGGTACTGGATGCCGGGCTCGGCCAGCTCGAACCGCATGATGCCCGATATCGCGCCGCCGATGACGCCGGCAATGATCGCGAAGATCAGATAGAGCGTACCGATGTCCTTGTGATTGGTGGACATGAACCAGCGCGCGAAGAAGCCAGGCTTGTGATCAGCGTGATCATGCGCGTGGTCTTCGGTATGGGCCTGGAAGCTGTCGGCGGTGGTAGCCATCGTGCTATACTCTCGATCTGGACTTCATCAGTAAGGTACTGGGTTCGACAAATTCAGGTGGTCGGTTCTTCGACCGGCGCAGCGCCGGCACCAGGAGCGCCCTCTTCAGCGCTTTCGGGTTCCTGCAGCGGTTCGGCAGTCGGCTCGGCCTCGACGCCTTCTTCCTCGGCGCCGGCGATGGTGCCGCCCTGCGCGAGGACCCAGGCGTTGTATTGGTCCATCGGCAGCGCCTCGACCGCAATCGGCATGTAGCCGTGGCGCGCGCCGCACAGTTCGGAGCACTGACCGTAATAGACGCCCGGACGCTCGATGCGGAGAATCTTCTCGTTGAGGCGGCCGGGAACAGCGTCGAGCTTGAACCACAGGCTGGGAACGGCGAAGGAGTGGATCACGTCAGCCGCAGTCACCTGCATGCGGATCGGCACGCCTACCGGCACGACCATACGGTTATCGACCGCCAGCTGATGCGGTTCGCCGCGGGCGTCGGCTTCTTCGGCGCTCAACATGTTGGAGACGATTTCGAAATCGCCATTGTCGGGATAGGCATAGCCCCAATACCACTGGTATCCGATCGCCTTGATCGTAATCGCATCCTTCGGCGGGGTCTCGTACTGCTTCGCAATCAGCGTGATCGACGGGATCGCGATGCCGAGCAGGACCAGCGCCGGGACGACGGTCCAGATCACCTCGACGAGCGTGTTGTGGCTGGTCTTCGACGGCACGGGATGGGCGCTCTTGCGGAAGCGGACCATCACATACACGAGTAGCGCGAGCACGAAGAGGCTGATTATCGCCATCACCCACACGAGGCCGATGTGGAGACCATAGGCAAATTCACCCGTGTCGGAGAATTGCGGCTGGATATCGATGCCGGCATCGACCGGCATACCCACACCCTCCGTCGGGGCCATCGGCGTATAGGCACTCGCGCCTTCGGCCACGGCATCGGGATTGGCGACATCGGCTGCTTCGGCCGGATCCACCTGCTCAAGCTCCGCTGCCGTCGTCTCTTCCGCGACGGGTGCAGCCACCTCGTCCTGCGCCTGGACCGCCTGCGCGCCGACCAACAGCGAAAGCCCCATGACGAGACTGGCGACGGTCCGGTTGAACCCGTGGAGGGAGCCGAGAAATTTCATCGTCTTGGCACTCTTTCGTGTCGTATCGAATTGTGGGCCATCAAACCGCGAATCCCGAAATGCCGACACTTCGGCATAGGCGATCACGCCCCTGATACGAGGCCCCATTGCGCCGCCCTATAGGCAGGCTTTGCCCGTGCCTCAAGCGGTTGGCGGATAAAAATGTGTACCCGCCATTGCCTCTTGCGCAAAGTGACGCGAGGCGCTTTGAGCGTTCCCGACATGACCGACGAAGAAATCCTCTCCGAATTCCGTAACAGTGAAGCCCTGCTCGAAGGGCATTTCAGGCTGTCGAGCGGCCGCCATAGCGCACATTACCTGCAATGCGCGCGCGTCCTGATGAACGCCGAGCGGGCGGGACGCCTCGCACTCGCACTCGCGCAGAAACTACCGCGCGAAACGCGCAACGCCATCGATGTGGTGGTGAGCCCGGCGATGGGCGGGATCATCATCGGCCAGGAAATGGGCCGCGCACTGGGCAAGGACGCCATGTTCCTCGAGCGGCCCGATGGCGCATTCCACCTGCGCCGCGGATTCCGCCTGGTCCAGGGTGCGAAAGTGCTGATGGTGGAGGATGTCGTGACAACCGGGCTGTCGAGCCGCGAGGCGATCGAGGCCGTCGCACGCGAAGGCGGCGAGGTCATTGCCGAAGTTGCGCTCGTCGACCGATCGAATGGAACGGCCGATCTGGGGGTGCCATTCTATCCCCTGATCGACATCAATTTCCCGACCTACGCCGAAGATGAATTGCCGGATGAGCTGGCGGCAATCGAGGTGACCAAGCCCGGGAGCAGAGCGGCTTGACCTTGCAGGCGCCACGCAATGCCCTGAGGCTCGGTGTCAACATCGACCACGTCGCGACGATCCGCAATGCCCGCGGCGGCGATCATCCCGATCCGGTCCGCGCCGCCGAGATCGTCGCCAGCGTCGGCGGTGACGGCATTACCGCCCATCTGCGCGAGGATCGTCGCCATATCCGCGACGACGACCTGAGGCGCATCCAGGATGCCACCGATCTGCCGCTCAATCTCGAGATGGCGGCGACGGCTGAAATGCTCGACATCGCCCTCGCCCATGCCCCGCATGCGGCCTGCATCGTGCCCGAGAAGCGTGAGGAGCGAACCACCGAGGGCGGACTCGATGCGGCAGGGCAGCACAATACGCTCGCGCCGATCGTCGCGCGGCTCGCCGATGCCGGAATTCGCGTCAGCCTGTTTATCGAGGCGAGCGAGAGGCAACTCGATGCCGCGCTGCGACTGAACGTACCGGTCGTCGAGTTTCACACTGGCGAATATGCCCATGCGCACATCGACGGCGACAGCGCGCGCGTCGCGCAGGAGCTAAAGCGTATCGCGGATATGGCTGCGCTGGCAGCGAAAAATGGCATCGAGCCGCATGCGGGGCATGGGCTGACTTACGAAAACGTGCAGCCGATCGCCGCTATTCCGCAACTCGCGGAATTGAACATTGGCCATTACCTCGTCGGCGAGGCCGTGTTCGTTGGGCTGGAGAATGCCGTGCGCCAGATGCGCGAGTTGATGGATGAGGCAAGGTGACCGAGAGCCAACCTCGTCGAGGCTGGTATTACGTCATGAACCTCTGGTTCGTGGTCCTGACGGTGGCGACCCTCGTCTACTGGTATGTTGCCGCCAACCTGCCGGACATCAACAGCGGCCGCGCGAATTCCCATTCCTCGACCGCACAAATCCTCATGGCCGTGCCCACCATCGCTTCGATCCTTTTCTGGATTGCGGCCGTCCGGAGCTATCGGAGGGGCCGATTGCGGGCCGCCATGGCATTCTGGCTGTGGCCGATTGCGCTGATGAACCCTCAACGCATGGGCAAGTGCAATGATCATCGGCCTCGGATCGGACCTTTGCAATATCGAGCGAATACAAAGTTCTCTCGACCGTTTCGGCGAACGGTTCGAGAAACGTGTTTTCACCGATCTCGAACGTGCCAAGGCCCACAAACGCCCGTTCACCATGGCTGGCACATACGCGAAACGCTTCGCTGCCAAGGAAGCATTCTCAAAGGCGGTCGGCACCGGATTCCGGCGCGGCGTTTTCATGAAGGACATCGGCGTGGTCAACGCCCCTTCGGGCGCGCCGACGCTGGCGTTGACGGGCGGTGCTGCGGAAAGACTTGCCGAACTGGTGCCGCACGGCCATGAGGCCCGCGTTCATCTCACCCTCACCGACGACCACCCATGGGCGCAGGCCTTCGTAATCATCGAGGCGTTTCCCGCTTGAGCACCGATACCACAGCCGTGACCCGAACGAAATCTGACAAAGCCGGCAAGAAAGAGGAAAAGGTCGACTGGCTCGCGGAAATACGCGGCCTGGCACTGATGCTGCTCGCCGTCTTCGCATTCCACAGCTTCGTGGCGAAACCGTTCTACATTCCATCCGAATCGATGCTGCCCAACCTGCTGGTGGGCGACCGCCTGGTGGTGAGCAAATATCCCTATGGCTGGAACTGGTCGTCGGTGAGTTTCCATCTCGCGCCGCGCGGGCAATGGCGACTGTTCGGTGCCACCCCCGAGTACGGCGATATCGTCATACCCGTCCACCCGCAGCGCGATGAAGATTATATCAAGCGCGTGGTCGCGCGGCCGGGCGATCGCATTGCGATCGAGGATGGACAGATCGTGCTCAATGGCGAACCTATCGTCCAGGAGGCCGAGCCACCGCTCGACCTGCCGGTCGATGCCAATTCGACCTGTCTCGGCTTCGGCGATCCGACATTCATCGTGACCGGCGACGATGGCGCGAGTGCCTGCCGCGTGCCGGTCTATCGCGAGACCCTGCCCAATGGTGCGACCTATCTCGTGATCGACCATTTGCGGCAGGATCTCGACGACGTGCCCGAGCAGATCATTCCCGAAGGGCATGTATTCGTGATGGGCGACAATCGCGACCATTCCGCCGATAGCCGCGAGACACTCAGTTCCAACGGCCTGCTCGGTCCCGTTCCGCTGGAGAACATCGGCGGGCGCGCGGAGTTCATCACGTTTTCGCTCGACGGCACAACGTCGCTCAATCCCGTGACCTGGTTTACCAGCTTGCGCGAAGGGCGCGCGTGGAGCACCTTGCGACCGGCACTGGCTGAAGGGGAAGCGGAATAATGACTGACGGGTCGAGCGAAGCCGGGGTCGACTTGGTCGAGGCGGCCAAGAGCGACGATCCCGGGACCAGCCCCACCCACATCGGCGATCCGCGACTGCGCTTCGAAGCGGGACGTGCGCTCGTCTGGGGCCTCGTCATCGGGCTGATCGCGCTGGCCGTGTATCTTTCGCAATCGCTGCTCGTGATCTTCGGGGCGATGGTGTTCGGTTGCCTCGTCGACGGCGGGGCGCGGCTCCTGGGCCGTGTGCTCAAGATCGGTCGCGGATGGCGTGTCGCAATCGTACTGATTGCGGCCATAGCATCGATGGTGTGGCTGGTGATGTTCGCGGGCGAGCAGATCTCTCAGCAGGCCGCCCAGTTCCCGGCGATCATCAATGAGCAGATCGCCACGATCATCGTCTGGCTGCGGCAACAGGGCTTTGCCATCGGGTCGGAGGAAATCCAGAGCCTGGTCTCGAACCTCGCCAGCAGCGTCGGCACGGTCACGCGGGCGATCGGTGGTCTGGTCGGCGGGTTCACGTCACTGTTTCTGATCATAGTCATCGGCATCTACTTCGCCATCGACCCGCGCATCTACGAGCGCGGCGTGGCGTGGATGGTCCCGGAAAAGAACCGGGCTGCCTTCTACGACACGTTCAGCCACCAGGCCTACACGATGCGCCGCCTGCTTGCCGGACGCCTGATCGGCATGGTGGCGGAGGGCATTTTCACATGGGCGCTGCTGGCAATCTATGGCGTGCCCATGGCCGTACTGCTCGGCATCATCGTCGGCCTACTTGCGTTCATCCCCAATATCGGCGCGATCATTTCGGGCGCGTTGATGATCCTGGTCGGGTTTTCCGGCGGTGTGGACATGGGGCTGTACACGATCTTCGTCTATTTCTTCGTCCAGAACTTCGATGGCTACATCCTCGTGCCGATGATCGCGAAGAAAACCGTCGACCTCGCGCCGGCACTCGTGCTCTCGGCGCAGCTTATCTTCGGCGTGTTGTTCGGCATTCTCGGCATGGCGCTCGCCGATCCGCTGCTCGCCATGGCGAAAGTGGCGCTCGAACGCCGCTCCGCACGGTTGAAAGGCGATATCGACGCACAGGAAGCGGCCGGGGCGACCCGCTGACATGGCGCGAAAGTTCCTGTTCGTCGTCGCGCTGATCATCGTGCTGGTCGTGGCAGGAGCGATCGCGCTGTCGATCTGGTCGCGCGAGGCGACCGAAATCGCATTCGTCCCGCGCGGCGATTTCGTCGAGCAGGAACCGCTTGCGGCCAACGCCTACGAAGATCCGGGCATGTGGTATTCGCGGCCGGGCATCGGCACCGACGATCCCGCGCGCTACCAGCCTGCCATTGCCGAGCGCACGCCCGACCCGGCGGAGCAGGCTCCCTCCCCCGAAAATCCGGCAGCCGAGCAGAGCCTCGATGAACCGGGCATGCCGGCGACGGGCGAGACCCTGCCCGGCGAAGCCGTCGACACGGAGACGACGCCGCGGTTTGCGGTCTTTTTCGTGCCCCCGACCAGTTACATCCGGACGATGGGCGACTGGAACGCGCCGCTCGACGATGCGGAAACGGACCTGAGGGCGCGGATTTTCCTGAAAGGGCTCGCCAGCCCGTTCAATCGCGCCGACGAAATCTGGGCGCCGCGCTATCGCCAGGCAGCCGCCGGCGCATTCCTGACCGACCAGCCGGAAGCGCAGCAGGCCATCGACGCAGCCTATGCAGATGTTCGGCAGGCCTTTGCCTATTTTCTGGACAGCGTCGATCCGGCGAAACCGATCGTCTTGGCCGGCCATAGCCAGGGTTCGGTCCACCTGCTGAGGCTGCTGGTCGACGAGGTGGCAGGATCACCGGTCGAACAGCGGGTTGCGGGCGTTTACGCGATCGGCTGGCCGATCTCGGTCGAGCATGACCTGCCCGCGCTTCCGGTGCCGGCCTGTGCAGCACCGAACCAGCCGGGTTGTGTCGTCGCCTATTCCGCCTTTGCCGACGATGGCGATCCCGGCATGCTGCTCGAACGCTATCGCTCGACCGCCGGGCTGGACGGCGCGCCGCGCGGCGACGGGCCCATCCTGTGCGTCAACCCGATCACGGGAGGAACGGGAGCCAATGCCCCGGCTTCGGCCAATCTGGGCACGCTGATTCCCGATGAGGCGCTGAGTTCGGGCGAGCTGGTCGCAGGCGGGATCGGGGCGCGCTGCGACGAGCGTGGCCTGCTGCTGATCGGCGATCCTCCGGCCATGGGTCCGGGCGTGCTGCCGGGCGGGAATTATCATGTCTACGACATCCCGTTGTTCTGGAAGAACCTGCAGGAAGACGTCGTTCGCCGGGTGAGTGCGTGGACAGCACGCAACTCGTAACCGACAGCGCGTTCGCCTTCGCCGAGGCCTTGCCCGACGGCGGTACGCTGCTCGGCATCGATCTAGGGACGAAAACCATCGGCGTTGCAACCTGCGATGCCGGCTGGCGCTTTGCCACGTCGGGCACGACCATGCCGCGCGGCAAGTTCACGCAGGATAGCGCCAAGCTGAGGATCCTTGCAACGCAGCGCAGCGTTCTGGGAATTGTCATCGGGCTACCGCGCAACATGGATGGAAGCGAGGGTCCGAGAGCCCAGGCCAGCCGCGCCTATGCGCGCAACATATCCACAGCCCTTGATCTGCCGGTGCTGTTGTGGGACGAACGATGGTCGACCGCTAGTGCAGAAGCGGCAATGATCGGGCAGGACATGAGCCGCGCCCGGCGTGCCGAAAGAATAGACAGTCACGCGGCGGCGGTCATCCTGCAAGGCGCGATAGATGCCATGGCAGGCGGTGGGTTTTGAGAGAGGGACGCAACCATGGATTTCCTGAAAGTGTTCGAATCATCGCAGGCGCAAGTCGTCGATTCGCGTAACGGCGCATCGCAGGTTGCCATCCAGATGCTGGGCCTGGCGACGATCGCCCTGCTGTTCGTGCTGACAGTCATGGCGCTGCTCTGAGCCGGGATCGCCAGGAAAATTAGCCACAATTAGCGGATAGCCTTGGCCGAATGCGGCGGCTATCGCGCCAGTCGATGAACGACACGGCGCAATTCGATCCGAAAACCGCAACGCCTTTCCTGACGAGCCGGGGTCATACCGGCTGGCTTGGCCTCGCCTATGCCGATCACGGCAAGGACTGGGTCGAACTGGAATTGCCGTGGCGCGAAGATCTGCTGGGCGAGGATGGGCAGAACGTGCTCGCGTCCGGTCCCATCCTCAGCCTGATGGACATGGCCAGCGGGCTCGCCATCTGGAAAGCGATGGACAAATTCGAAGCGATCGCCACGCTCGACCTGCGCGTCGATTATGTGCGTCCGGCGCGATCCGGTTCGGCGGTGTTCGGACGATCGCAATGCTATCGCATCACCAGGAGCGCGGCATTCGTGCGCGGGCTCGCGCATGATGGCGATTCGGCCGATCCCGTGGCGCACATCCAGGGCGTCTTCATGAAGATCGGCGTCACCGAGAAGCGGGAGTTGCCCGATGGCTGAACACGCAACGATCGAGGCGCTGACACCCTATGCGAAATCGCTCGGGATAGAGGTTGCGCAAGTCGAGGAGGGCGTGCCGATCCTGCGCGTGCCATTCGACGAAGCGGTCGAGGGAAGGCCCGAGCATTATCACGGCGGGGCGACCGGCGGGCTGCTGGAAACTGCAGGCTATGCTGTCCTGCGGTCGGAGCTCGCAAGGATCGGGCGTATCGCGGTGCTCAAGCCGATCAATATCACCGTCCAATATCTGGCGGCGGGCAAGAGCCGGGAAAGCTTTGCCAAGGGCCGCATAACCAAGCTGGGCCGCCGTAGCGCGAACATCACGGTCGAGGCATGGCAGGACGACCGCTCGCGGCCGATCGCGACTGCGGTGATGAACGTGCTAATGGCCGAGCCCGAGGGCTAGAACGCATCTTCGAACTGCTGCTCTCGCAGCTCTCGCTGGCGCTGGATTTCAGCCTCGCGTTCATCGATCTGCTGGCGGGCAGCTTCGTACCGTGCCGCCTCTGCGCGCCGCCGCGCCTCTTCGATCGACTCGGCATTGATGCCGATTCCGCCATCGCCGATCCGGACATCGACGGGCACGCCGTCGACCTCTGTCGTCAGCACCGCCTCGCCATTTTCGATGCGGATGCGTGAATTGCCATCGCCCAGCGGAATGTCGCCGACATCGGGCACGTCGAGCGGTTCGACCGGAGTGCCCGGATCGGTGACCTGCGGTTCGGGCCGCGAGGGTGCAGGCCGCACGCCGAGCGCCTGATTCATGAAATCGCGCCAGATCTGGGCTGGCAAGCCGCCTCCGGAAATGCCCTTGAGCGGCGAATTGTCATCGTTTCCGACCCAGACACCGACCACGAGATCGCCCGCGTAGCCGACGAACAGCGCGTCGCGATTGTCCTGCGTGGTGCCGGTCTTGCCGAAATTGGGTCCGCGCAGCATCGCCGCCCTGCCCGTGCCGCGGTTGATCGCCGAGCGCAGCAATTGTTCCATTTCCGAATGGGTAGATGAGGACAGGCTGGACGGACCATCCCACAAGCGTTCCCACCACCCCATTTCGGGTTGCGCGAAGGCGCGCGGTTCGACCGGGAAGCCGTTGCCTGCAACCCCGGCATAGGCGGCAGTCAGTTCGATCAACGTCATGGTCGACGTGCCGAGCGCGAGACTGGGATCGCCCTCTGCCAGAGGCGAACCGACCCCGAGATCGCGCGCGGTCTCGATGACCTTTTCGCTCCCCAGCTCGCCGAACAGCCGAACTGCGGCGACATTGCTCGACTGCGCGAAGGCGTCTTCGAGCGAGATGCTGTCCGAATAGCGTTCGCGCGCATTCTTCGGGCGGTAGCCGCCGGTCGTGATGGCACGGTTGTCGATCCGGTCATCGGGTTCCCACCCGTCGCGCAAGGCGGCGAGATATACGAAGAGCTTGAAGGTCGAGCCGGGCTGACGCCGCGCCTGCGTGGCCCGGTTGAAGGGCGACTTGGCGTAATCCTTGCCGCCGATCATCGCGACCACCTCGCCATTGCGGCGCATAGCGACAAGCGCAACCTGCGCGCCGCCGAGACCCGCCCTCCCGGTGACGCGGCTGGCGATGGCCTGCAGCCGACTGTCGAGCGTGGTCGTAAGCGTCTGACGGGCATAGCCGGTTTCGGACAGCGCGCGCGCCGAGGGCAGCGCCCAATCGGCGAAATAGGTCCCGGTCGGCAATTCGTTGCGCGTCCGCACGTCGAGCACCGGCGGGCGCATCGCCGATGCCTCGCCTTCGCTGATGTAGCCAGCGTCGACCATCGAGCGCACGACCAGTTCCATGCGGCGGCTGGCCCGCTCGTAATGGCGCGTGGGCGCGTAGGCGGACGGCGCCTGCAACAGACCCGCCAGCATCGCGGCCTGATTGGGCTTCAGGTTTTCCGGCTGGCGATAGAAGTAATGCAGGCTGGCGGCGCGCAGGCCGTAGACATTGTCGCCGAAATAGGCGTTCGACAGATAGCGTTCGAGCACCTCGTCCTTCGTCAGCCAGGCCTCCAGCCAGAAGGCGATGAGCATTTCGCGTGCCTTGCGGCTGAGCGTCTGCTCGGGCGTGAGGAAGGTGAATTTGGCAAGCTGCTGCGTAATCGTGCTGCCGCCGCCGGTGCCGGTGAAGAGCGCACGGGCGATGCCGCGCGGATCGATCCCCCAGTGGCTGTAGAAGCGGCGATCCTCGATCGCGAGAAACGCCTCCACCACATGCGGTGGCAGGCGCGACACATCGACGGGTTCGTCGGTAATCGCGCCATTGCGCGCAATCGGCGTGCCATCGGCGGCGAGCAGGGTGAGCTGCGGCGGTGCGATGGGGCGGAGCGACTTGTTGAGCGGCGCGGTAATGGCAAGCCAGGCGACGAGCAGGATGAACAGTGCTGCGCAGGCGGCCAGGATGCGCGCGATCCACCAGCGCTTGCGCCGCCCGAACCAGTGTTCGCGTTGCCACCAGCGTTGCCGCCGCTTTTCCTCGCGAAGAACGGCGTCGTCTACATGATCAAGGCGCGTGTCCCACTCGTCGAAATCGCGCCGGTAGTCGGACGCGCCGACATCGTCGTAATCGTCGTCGTAGTCGCGACCGATCCCGTCATGCAGCGCATAATAGCCTGCATGCGGTTTCGGCTCGGGATCGTCGCGGCGCCTGCGCAGGAAGGAATCGAATAGACCCATCGGCTACTGTGCTACTCCAATAACACAGCCATGAATAGAGGCCTGATGATTAACGGTTCCCGACAACGCTTTCGGGCAAATCCTCGCCGAACACGCGCTGGTAGTATTCGGCCACCAGCATGCGTTCTTCCTCGTCGCACTTGTTGAGGAAGGACAGGCGGAAGGCGAACCCGACATCCTTGAAGATGGCGTAGTTTTCGGCCCAGGTGATGACCGTGCGCGGGCTCACCACCGTGGAGATATCGCCGTTGATAAAGCCCTGCCGCGACAGGTCCGCGACCTTGATCATGTCGGAGAGGATCTTGGGATCGATATCTGGGTTCTTCGCCTCGACGATCTTCTGTTCGGTTTCCGCAGGCAGATAGTTGAGCGCGACCACGATGTTCCAGCGGTCCATCTGGCCCTGGTTGATCGCCTGCGTGCCGTGATACAGCCCGCTGGTATCGCCCAGTCCGACCGTATTGGCGGTGGCGAACAGGCGGAACCCGGCATCGGGGCGGATCACGCGGTTCTGGTCGAGCAGCGTCAGCTTGCCCTGCTGTTCGAGCACCCGCTGGATCACGAACATCACGTCGGGGCGGCCTGCGTCATATTCGTCGAACACCAGAGCGACCGGGTGCTGGAGCGCCCACGGCAGCAGGCCTTCGCGGAATTCGGTGACCTGCAAGCCGTCGCGCAGCACGATGGCATCGCGACCGACGAGGTCGATCCGGCTGATATGCGCATCGAGATTGATGCGGATACAGGGCCAGTTCAAACGCGCGGCGACCTGTTCGATATGGGTCGACTTGCCCGTGCCGTGATAGCCCTGAACCATGACGCGGCGGTCGTGCGCGAAGCCGGCGAGGATGGCGAGCGTCGTATCGGGTTCGAAAACATAGGCCTCGTCACGATCGGGCGTGCGATCGTCCACCTCGGTATCGGGTGCAGCGAGCACCGTCTTGGCGGAAGCTTCGAAGGTCTTGTCGGTCATGTCGTTCATCTCGGTTGGCGGGGTAGACGGCTCCTTGGGTTGTCGCAAGCAACGAAATCATGAGGGCCGTTCAAGTGCCGGTTTGCGCGAATGTGGCCGGCCTGGTTGACGCCCAACGGGGTATAAACAATAATCGCGTTCCTCGTGATATCTGTTGAACTTCCGACAGTTATCGCGAATTTTCCGTTTCCATCTGTAACCTTTGCGATCCCGGTGTGACCACTGCCGAACTTCGTTAGCGCGACCCAGCCCCTACGGATGCCTAGCAAGATGCCGGGCGTGTAGGAAAGACGATTGGCCAGGCGACGCTCGACTTGGCATTCGGCACATGGTTAGAACGACGCGATGGCCGCAATCCCGCCCCCTCTGTCCGAACGGCTGCGCCTGGCACTGGTGGAGAAAGTGCGCGGCGTGTTCAACGACGTGGAAAATGGCCAGAAGCCGGTGCCGCCATCGGACGACGCACTGTTCGAAAAGGACAGCCCGATCCGCATGGTCCATGCCGATATCGTGGCGATGATGGTCGGCGGTATTCGCGGCCTCTTGCTGCAGATGCTGCACCCGCATGCCTTGCAGGGCGTGCTCGACCATTCGAATTTCCGCAGCGATATGCATGGCCGGCTGCGCCGGACGGCGCGGTTCATCGCCGTGACGAGTTTCGGCCACCGCGATGATGCCATGGCGGCGATCGAGCGGGTCAACGCAATCCACGCCGCGGTGGGCGGTACCTTGCCCGACGGGACGCCCTATTCCGCCACCGACCCGCGCGTGCTCGCGTGGGTGCATGTGGCGGAGGCGACCAGCTTCCTCGCGGCGTATCTGCGCCATGTTCGCCCCGACATGCCGGGGTCGGAGCAGGACGAATATTATCGCCAGTTCGCCGTGATCGCCCGCGCGCTGGGGGCCGATCCGGTGCCGCTCGACCGGCGCGAGGCGGAAACGATCTTCCGCGAATTGCGCGGCGACCTGTCCACCTCGCCGCAGGCGCGCGAGATCGCCGACCTCGTCCTCAGCCAGAAGCCGGACGGTGCGCCGCCCGCCGTGCAAGCCATGCTCGGCGCGGAGGCCGTCGCCCTGCTCCCGCCGTTTGCCCGGTCGATGCTGGGGCTCGAGCGACCCGGCCTCGCCGCCATACCGGCACGCGCCGCGACATGGGGCATGGGCAAGACGCTGCGTTGGGCGTTTCGGCAGGGGTGAAAGGCGGGGATGACAGCCGGCTACCCCGCAGCAGACGTGATCTCCCCCTTCGCTAGCCCATTTTCTCGGGCAGTTCGAAGAGCGCCATGAAACGTTCGGCGGTCTGCTCGTCGCCTTCGACCGTCACGCCCACCCTATCCGCCGGAACACCGCCGTAGAACATGATCGCGAGCGGCGAGCCGTCGGGGGCGATGAAGGTTGCGGCGCAATCCTGCGGATCGGTGCGGACGACGGGCAGCGCGCCGTCGTGCAGCTCCGCAACAAAGCTCACCTGCGGAAATCGGAAACCGATGCGCGTCTGCCAGTCGCCCGCCTTTTCGGCATCGAGCATGGTGCGCAGCGAGAGCATGAAGCTGCCGGGCGATAATGGCAGCGTGCGGTCGTGGAGTTCGCTTTTCGCGGCCCAGCGGCCGATTTCCAGGATCAACGGCTCGGCGGCATAGCCCCACTCGGTCAATTCATAGACCTGCGCGCCCGAAGGCTGCGGCAGTGTGCGCCTTGACAGCACATTCGCCGCCTCCAGCTTCTCCAGCCGTTCGGTCAACACCTTGGCCGAAATTCCGGGCAAATTGGCGCGCAGGGCCGAGAACCGCAGCGGGCCGAAGATCAGCTCCCTGACAATCAGGAGCGACCACCGCTCGCCAAGAAGTTCCATACCCAAAGCGGTGCCGCAGGCATCGTTCCAAGGCAAGCACCGAGTCGCAATTGGAGAGGACTGGATGACCGTCGACACGCAGGAGATTCGCGAGTTGCTGGCGCGCAGGGACCGCGGAATTGCCGCAGGCGATGCCGTCGCGGCCGTCGCGCCCTATGCGCAAGGCGCAGTGCAATACGATCTGCAGCCACCCCTCGAAATCGGCTTTTCTCGCGAGGAAGCGACCGAAGGTGTCGGTGCCTGGCTGGAAACTTGGAACGGGCCGGTGACGAGCGAGCTCAAGTCACCGGAAGTGATCGTTTCGGGTGATCTCGCCGTGGCCTATGGCCTTGCGAACATGCGCGGAGACAAGAAGGGCGAAGGCCCCAGCGATCTGTGGTTCCGGTCGACTGTCGTCCTGAAGAAGCAGGGCGGCGAATGGCGCATTGTCCACGAGCATTCGAGCGTCCCGATGATGATGGACGGCAGCCAGCGCGCCGCCACGGATTTGAAACCGGAAAGAGGATAACAACGC
>QFNA01000083.1 GCA_003248395.1 Citromicrobium sp. | reverse complement strand
ACGGGCGATGACCGCCATGGCCGAGGTGGACGCGACCAATCCGCAGGCGCTGGCCTATATCAATCGGCTGTCGGATTATCTGTTCGTGCTCGCGCGCGTCGCGAACGCCGACGGCGCGGCCGATGTGAAATGGGTGCCGGGCGCCAATCGCTAGCTGCCACGGCGGCTCTGGCCAGCCGCTCTCGCCTTCGCTAGTGCACATTATTTGCTGCAGATGCGAAGGAATTTCTCGATGAGCAAGACGGTGGCCATCATCGGTGCGGGTCAGATGGGCTCGGGCATTGCCCAGACCGTCGCCGCCCATGGCATGGACGTGATACTGGCAGATGTCAGCCTCGATGTCGCGGGAAAGGCACGATCGGGTATCGACAAGGCCTTGGGCAGGCTCGTGGGCAAGGGCAAGATCGAGATCGCCGAGGCAGAAGCGACGCTCGCCCGCATCACGGCTGTCGCCGATTACGCGCCGATGAAGGATGCCGACTTGATCATCGAGGCGGCCACCGAGAAGGAAGAGATCAAGAAGGCCATCTTCGAAAAAGCGGGCGAGGTACTGACCGGCGACGCCATCATGGCTTCGAACACCAGCTCGATCCCGATCACGCGCATGGCCAACTATGCGCCCGATCCGGCGCGCTTCATCGGGCTGCATTTCTTCAACCCCGTGCCGGTCATGAAACTGATCGAGGTGATCCCCGGCCTTGCGACCGCGCAGGACACGACCGATCGCACGGTCGCTTTTGCGGAAAAGCTGGGCAAGGACGTGGTGCTCAGCCAGGACGAGCCGGGTTTCGTCGTCAATCGCATCCTGCTGCCGATGATCAACGAGGCGATATTTGTCCTTGGTCAGGGCACCGCCAGCATCCAGGATATCGACAAGGGCTGCCGGCTGGGCCTCAACCATCCGATGGGTCCGCTGGAACTGGCCGATTTCGTCGGGCTCGACACCTGCCTCGACATCATCATGGTCCTCAACAAGACCACGCGCGACGCGAAATACCGCCCCGCGCCCTTGCTGGTGAAATATGTCGAGGCCGGGTGGCTCGGACGGAAGACCGGCCGCGGCTTCTACGATTACTCGGGCGAAGAGCCGACGCCGACGCGTTAGCGGGAACAGGGGCGGGAGGCCAAAGGTTCATGGGTAAAGGAGATTTTCCATGACCACCCCGAAAGACATGGCCCCCGAGACGCATAATGACGAACAGGACGACGAGCGCAGCCAGGCCCAGACCGTCGCCGAGGACGCGCAGCAGCAAAAGCCCGGCTCGCCGCTCGACAGCGAAAAATCCGACAATTCCTCAGGTCTGATGGGCGATTCGACGCAGGACACCGTCGATCACATGAAGGACATGGCGGCATCCGGACGCGTCGACATGGGCGCATATCGCGGCGAACCCAACCACGACGATGACGAGGACAAATACGGCAGGAAACGCAATCCCGCCGACCGACCGGACGACGCTGCGTGATCAACCGCTGGCCAGCGCGCCGTCGTTCAATATCCATAAGCCCGCGACCAGAATGATCGATCCCGCGGCCACCGCGTAGGCGAGCAGGCGGAAGTTCGGGGTCGAAATGGCTTCGAACCGATGCGCGTCCAATTTTTCCAGGGTCTGGCATGCGCGTTTTTGCGCGGTCACCGCCAGCCACCCGCCGGCCAGGATGAACATGGTCGCGATGGCCTTTGCCAGCCACGGCGGGTCGAAGGCACCGAACACCGCCTTGAAGCCGAGGCCGATGCCGATTGCGGCAAAGGCCGTCCGCATCCAGCCGGCAAAGGTTCGCTCCATCGCCATGATGTTGCGATCCTCGGCCAGGTCGGTACGCAATTCAGCCCATTTGGTGCTGGTGTCGGGATTTTCTGGGGGATCGTCCTGGGCCATCGCCAGTGAAAGCGTATGGCGCGAGAGTGTGTTCCCTTACCCTCGTTACTCGACCGTGGTGGTCGGCTCGGCCGGTTTGGGCGCGGCCGGACCGTCGGCAGCGTCCTCGATTTCCTTCGCACCGGGTTTTGCCGGTGTCGGATCGACCGGGCCTGCAGCGCCGGTCGCCGCCGCGGAATACCATGAGGAGAGTTCGGGATCGGCGCTTGCCTGTTCGGCGCTGGCAAGGGCCTCGCCTGAAGCATTGGCCTGCGGTTTCGTTGCCGCTTCGAAGCGCGCGAGGATTTCGTCCTGCCGTTCGGTTTCGTCGGCATGGAACTTGGCGAAATATCCCAGCGCTGCCGCAGCCGCGACAAACAGCAGGACGAAGGCAATGACGACCGGACGTTTTGGCATAGTGACCTGCACCTAGCGCAAGCCGGTTAATTTTCGCTTTCCGCCAGCAGTGCCTTGACGCGGTAAAGCGTGTCCAGCGCCTCGCGCGGGCTGAGCGAATCCAGGTCGAGCGCCTCCAGCGCATCGCGCACCGGATCGTCCTTCGGGGCCTCTGCATGCGCCGTCGCCGCGAACAGCGGCAATTCGCCCAGCCCCGCTGCCAGTCCGCCGGTTTCGGCGCGGCCTTTCTCGAGCTTGTCGAGTACGGCCCTGGCCCGCTTGAGCACCGGCGCCGGCAATCCGGCCAGTCGCGCGACATCGAGCCCGTAGGACCGGTCGGCTGCACCGCGCGCGAGCTCGTGGAGCAGGACCAGGTCCCCCTTCCATTCGCGCGCCCGCACATGATGCAGGCTCAAGGCATCGCAGCTATCGGCCAGCCGCGACAGCTCGTGGTAATGCGTCGCGAACAGGCAGCGGCATCTGATCTGCTCGTGCACGCCCTCGACCACCGCCCAGGCCAGCGCCATGCCGTCATAGGTCGACGTGCCGCGGCCGACCTCGTCGAGGATGACGAAGCTGCGGTCGGTCGCTTGGCTCATGATCGCAGCCGTCTCGACCATCTCGACCATGAAGGTGGATCGCCCACGCGCGAGGTTGTCCGACGCACCCACCCGGCTGAAGAGGCGGTCGGCGGTGCCGATGCGCGCGCTCGTCGCGGGCACGAAGCTGCCGGCCTGCGCCAGCAGCATGATCAGCGCATTCTGGCGTAGGAAGGTCGACTTGCCGCCCATGTTCGGCCCGCCGATCAGCCACAGCCGGTCGTCAGGGCCGAGCGAGCAATCGTTCGCCACAAATCGCTCGCCCGCTTTCGCCAGCGCCTGTTCGACCACGGGATGGCGACCTCCGGTGACGTCGAGGCAGGGCTCGTCCAGTATTTCGGGCCGCGCCCAGTCGCCCTCTGCCGCCCGCTCTGCCAGCGCCGCCGATACGTCGATGCGGGCAAGCGAGGCAGCGCTCGCGGCAATTGCCTCGCGCGCTGCGACAACCTCTCCGACCAGTTCCTCGAAATGCGCCTCTTCCGCCGCCAGCGCATGCGCGCCCGCCTCGGCGATGCGGCTCGCTTCCTCGTGCAGGCCAATCGAATTGAAGCGGACCGCGCCGGCCATGGTCTGGCGATGGGTGAACCCGCTGTCCTGCGCCATCAGCTTGTCGCCGTGTTTCGCAGGAACCTCGATGAAATAGCCGAGCACCTTATTGTGCTTGATCTTGAGCGATGGCGTCGAGGTCTCGTCGCGATATTTCGCCTCGAGCGCGGCGATGGCCCGCCGCGCATTGCCGCTGGTCTCGCGCAAGGAATCGAGCGCCTCGTCATATCCGCTGGCGATGAAGCCGCCCTGGCTGCGCTCGGTCGGGGGCGAGGGCACCAG
Organism: Citromicrobium sp.; assembly: GCA_003248395.1. GTDB lineage: Bacteria > Pseudomonadota > Alphaproteobacteria > Sphingomonadales > Sphingomonadaceae > Qipengyuania. Next base: position 7,059 of record QFNA01000083.1, on the reverse strand, counting down.
CGCGCGGGCAAGGTGATCGACCAGCGTGGCATGCCCGCCCAACGCCTCGATCATCCGCGCCAGCAAGGGGGGCAGGTCGGCACTTGCCGACAGCATGTCGCGCACTCGCCGTGCTTCGGAAAGGCCGTCGCGGATCTGGCCAAGGTCGCGCGGGCTTCCCCGGCCCGCGACCAGCCGCCCCAGTGCGCGGCCGATATCCGGCGCCTGCCGCAGCACTGCGCGAAGGTCGGCCCGCAACAGCGGATCGGCGTGGAAATGCTGCACGCCCGCCAATCGCTGTTCGATCGCGTGGCGGTCGGCCAGCGGGGCGGACAGATCTTCGGCCAGTTGCCGCGCGCCCGCACCGGTGGCGCAGCGATCGACGCAGGCGATCAGGCTGCCTTCGCGCCCGCCATTCTGTGCGGTCAGAATTTCGAGGCTGCTGCGGGTCGCCGCATCCATCGCCAGATGCGCTCCGCTGCCCCGCGCCACCGGCGGCAGCAGGAACGGCAGAGTCCCGCGTCCGGCATGGTCGAGATAGGCGATCAGCCCCGCAGCCGCGGCCAGCATCGGGCGCGTGAAATCGCCCAGCCCGTCGAGCGTGGCGATGCCGTGGATGTGCTTGAGCCGAGCCTCGCCATCCTCGCTGCGGAAATCGTGGCGCGGGCGTGCGATCACGTCTTCGGGCGCCTCGTCCCAATCGTCGGGCGCGACCACTTCGCTCGCCCCCAGTCGCGCCAGCGCGGCATCGATCCGGTCGGACGCGCACTCTTCCAGTTCCATGCGCCCAGTGGAGATATCGCAAGCGGCCAGGCCCACCCCGTCGCGCACCGGGGCGACCGCCACCAGCAGGTTCGCGCGGCGCGGTTCGAGCAGCGCTTCCTCGGTCAGCGTGCCCGCAGTGACGAAGCGCACGATGTCGCGCGATACCAGCGCCTTCGACACCGGCTTGCCCTCGCGCTTCATCCGTTCCCTGGCTTCGTCCGGCGTCTCGGTCTGCTCGGCAATGGCAACTCGGCAGCCGCCCTTGATCAGCCGCGCGAGATAGCCTTCCGCCGAATGGACCGGCACGCCGCACATCGGTACCGGCTCGCCACCATGCTCGCCCCGCGTGGTCAGCGCGATGTCGAGCACCTGCGCGGCGACCTTCGCATCGTCGAAGAACAGCTCGAAGAAATCGCCCATCCGGTAAAACAGCAGCGCATCGCCCGCTTCCTGCTTGAGCGCGAGATATTGCTGCATCATCGGGGTGGGCTGGTCCGCCATGCCCGATGCCGTAGCGGTGCTGTCGGCGATTCGGAAAGCTGCCCGGCACAGGTTTCCCCTACCGCTCTCCCGACAAGCACGTTAGGGCGGGCGCAAATTTGCGAGGACCGAGATGGACGAAGACAACCCCACCGCATTCAAGGCCCGCGAGGCGCTGTTCTACCACGAGACGATCCGTCCGGGTAAGATCGAGATCATCGCCAGCAAGCCGATGGCGACCCAGCGCGACCTCAGCCTCGCCTATTCGCCCGGCGTCGCCGCACCGGTCGAGGCGATTGCGCAAAATCCCAAGGATGCAGCGCGTTACACGGCGCGCTCCAACCTCGTTGCGGTGATTTCGAACGGCACTGCCATCCTCGGCCTCGGCAATCTGGGCGCGCTGGCCTCGAAACCGGTCATGGAGGGAAAGGCGGTGCTGTTCAAACGCTTCGCCGATGTCGACTCGATCGATATCGAACTCGATACCGAAGATCCTGACAAGTTCATCGAGGCCGTCGCCCTGATGGAGCCCAGCTTCGGCGGCATCAATCTGGAAGATATCGCGGCGCCCGAATGCTTCATCATCGAACAGGCTCTGCGTGAGCGGATGAATATTCCGATCATGCATGACGACCAGCATGGCACCGCGATCATTTCCGCCGCCGGTCTCATCAATGCCTGCCACCTCACCGGCCGCGATCTCAAGGACGTGAAGATGGTCGTGAACGGGGCGGGCGCGTCGGCGCTTGCCTGTACCGCGCTCATCAAGTCGGTCGGCGTGCCGCACGAAAACGTCATCGTGTGCGACCGGCAGGGGCCGATCTATCCGGGCCGCGACAATGTCGACCAGTGGAAGAGTGCCCATGCCGTGCCGACGGACGCGCGCAGTCTGGAAGAAGCGCTGGAAGGTGCCGACATATTCCTCGGGCTGTCCGCAGCAGGTGCGCTGAAACCCGAATGGGTCCGGAAAATGGCCGACAGACCCATCATCTTCGCCATGGCCAACCCGGTGCCCGAAATCATGCCGGAAGACGCCAAGGCGGTGCGACCCGACGCGATTATCGCCACCGGCCGCAGCGACTATCCTAACCAGGTCAACAATGTGCTCGGCTTCCCGTTCATTTTCCGTGGTGCGCTCGACGTGCAGGCGACCGCGATCAACGAGGAAATGAAGGTCGCGGCAGCCCACGCCATTGCAGAGCTCGCGCGCGACCGCGTGCCGGAGGAGGTCGCGGCGGCCTATGGCGTCACGCACCAGTTCGGGGAGGACTACATCATCCCCGCGCCTTTCGATCCGCGGCTGATGGAAGTCGTATCCAGCGCCGTCGCCAAGGCCGCGATGGATTCGGGCGTTGCGCAGGCACCGATCGAGGATTTCGAAGAGTACCGGCACAGCCTGCGCGCCCGCCTCAATCCGACGACGGCCGCGCTGACGAACATCTACGAGATGGCGCGCAAGAATCCCAAACGCATGGTCTTCGCCGAGGCGGAAGAGGACGTCGCCCTGCGCGCCGCGATCCAGTATCGCGAATTCGGCTATGGCGAACCCATCCTGGTGGGCCGGACCGAAAAAGTCCTCGAAAAACTTCGCGAACTTGCCGTTGAAGATCCCGAAGACTGGATCATCGAGAATTCCGCCGTCTCGGACAAGGTGCCGGCGATGGTCGACTTTCTCTACCGGCGCCTGCAACGGCGCGGCTATACCGAACGCGACGTCGGCCGGATGGTGAACCAGGAACGCAATGTCTTCGCCGCCCTGCTGGTCGCGCTGGGGCATGGCGATGCCATGGTCTCGGGCCTGACCCGCACCTTCAGCCAGACCGCGCGCGAGGTCGGTCGCGTGCTCGATCACAAACCGGGTGCGGTGCCGTTCGGCATCCACATGATGATCGGCAAGAACCATACGACTTTTCTCGCCGATACGACGATCAACGAACGGCCCAGCGCGGAACAGCTTGCGCATATTGCGAAGGAAGCTGCCGCTGTGGCGCGGCGCATGGGTCACGAACCGCGCGTCGCCTTCCTGTCCTATTCGACCTTCGGCAATCCCTCGGGTCAGTGGCTCGGCAATATCCGCGATGCTGTGGCCCTGCTCGATGCGGACGAAAGCGTGGCCTTCGAATATGAAGGCGAAATGGCCCCGGATGCGGCGCTCAACCCCAAGGTCATGTCGCTCTATCCGTTCAGCCGTCTGTCCGGCCCCGCCAATGTGCTGATCATGCCCGGATTGCAGTCGGCCAACCTCTCGGCGAAGCTGCTGCGCGAACTGGGCGGTGCCACCACGGTCGGTCCGATGATGATCGGCATGGAAAAACCTGTCCAGATCGCTCCGATGACATCGATTGCGCCCGATGTGCTCACGCTTGCAGTTCTGGCGAGTGCCGGGGTGCTGGGCTGATCCGGTGATTGCCGACCAGCGCCACCGTTTCGCCATTCCGGACGGCGTCCATTATCTGAACTGCGCCTACATGGCGCCGCTCTCGCGCGACGTCAGCACAGCCATGGTGGATGGGGCGCGGCTGAAGGAACAGCCGTGGAATTTCAGGCCCGCCGATTTCTTCAGCGTGACCGAGACCTTTCGCGAAAAGGCGGCGCGATTGGCGAACGTCGATGCAGGCCGGATCGCGGTGGTCCCGTCGGCCAGCTATGGCCTGGCCGTGGCAGCGGCGAACATTCCGATGGGGCAGGGGCAGGACATCGTCACGCTGGGCGACCAGTTCCCCTCCAACGTCTATGCCTGGCAGCGCAAGGCGGCCGACTGCGGCGGGACGGTCGTCGCCGTCCAGCGTCCATCGCAAAGCTGCTGGACCGAGGCGGTGCTTGGTGCAATCGGGCCCGATACGGCCATCGTGGCCCTGCCCCACAACCACTGGGCCGACGGGCGACTGGTGGATCTGGTGGCCGTGGGGAAGAAGGCGCGGGCGAATGGCGCGGCACTGGTGCTCGACCTGACGCAATCGCTGGGTGCGATGCCGCTCGACCTTGCGGCGGTGCAGCCCGATTTCGCAGTGGCCGCCTGCTACAAATGGCTGATGGGCCCGTATGGGATCGCCATGCTCTATGTCGATCCGAAGCATCACCAGGGCAGGCCGATCGAGGATAACTGGATCAATCGCGCGGGCTCCGAAGATTTCGCCCGACTGGTCGATTACCGCAGCGATTTCCAGCCCGGGGCAAGGCGCTTCGACATGGGCGAAAAATCGAACCCGCCGCTCCTGATGGGCGCGGGCGCGGCGTTCGACTTCCTGATGGAATTCGGGGTGGAGGCAATTGCCTCGGAGCTGGGCCGCCGCACCGAAGAACTGGCCCGTGAAGCGCAGGCTCTCGGCCTCACCTCCGCCCCCATCGGCACCCGCGCGCCGCATTTCCTCTCGCTCGGCTTTCCCGATGGCGTTCCCGCCGGCCTGACCGAACGTCTGGCGGAGCGGCAGGTCCACGTCTCGTTGAGAGGCGCGTCCCTGCGCGTGACTCCGCATCTATACAACACCTCCGCCGATACCGACGCGCTGTTCCAGACTCTGCGCGACTGCCTCGCCTGAACGATTTGCCGACACGTCCCGTCGCCTGCATTCGCGGCGGTTCATCGCGCGGCGCAGTCGCGGCAGCACTCGCGGCGGGACTCGCGGCGACTCCCGCCCTGGCCCAGCAGTCCACGGCACCCGGCGGCTTCTATGTCGGCGCGCTCGGCGGTTACGAAGGCGTCGACGTGGAATCCGCCGATAGCTCGGCAACTGCTACCGCCGACAGCGCGGTTTACGGCGTCAGCGCCGGATACGATCTCAGTCTCGGCAGCGCGTTCGTCGGTGTCGAAGGCGAACTCTCCACCAGCGACGGTTCGACCAGCTTCCCCGACAGTTTCGACGGCGCTCGCGAAGGTCTCGAGACCGGCGGCCAGTATTACATCGGTGCGCGTGCAGGTTTCGCACTGACGCCGGGCATCGCGGCCTATGGCAAAGTCGGCTACACCGCGCTCGACACCAAGGCCTTTACCGAGAGCGGTTCGCTGGACGAACTGGAAGAGAATACCGACGGCATCCGCTATGGTGCAGGTCTCCAGGTACAGCTTCCCGGACCGCTCGAAGGTCGTCTCGAATACCGGCGTTCGCAATATGACGATCTGGCCGATCTCGACCAGGGCGACGCCACGACCGACCAGGTCACACTGGGCCTGGGCGTGCGCTTCTAAGGGCTAGCTCCCCGTCAGAACGGGAGAGTCTTGCCGGTGTAATCAACGAATGCGTAGCCACCGCTAGCATTCTCGACCACATCGGCGAGGCCCTTCACGCTCTCCTCGACCGAAACTGGCGCACTTGGACCGCCCATTGCAGTCTGCACCCAGCCGGGATGCAGCGACAGGACAGTGACGCCGCGTTCACTTGCCTCGTTTTCCGCAATGCCCTTGGCGAGCATGTTCTGGGCTGTCTTACTGGTCCGGTAGAGTTCGTATCCGCCGGAGGAATCCTCGATCGAGCCCATCCGCGAACTCATGAAGGACAGCGAGCCGCCCTTCCTGATCCGGGGCAGCAGCCTCTTGCCAAGATGGGCGGGTCCGAAGGCATTGGTCATCATGACCTCTGCAACCTCGTCTGCCGTAGCCTGCTCGCTCGACTGGTGCTTCGCGCCGGAAATCCCGGCATTGACGATGACCGCATCGTATTCGCCATCGATCGCAAAGGTCGAAGGATCGGCAATGTCGAGAGTTTGGACGGTTATGCCTTCGATCGCGTGCAAATCGTCGCTCTTCGTTCGCTCTGTCGCCGTGACGTCCCAGCCGCGCGACTTGAACTCCCGCGCCAAACCAAGCCCGATACCGCGCGATGCGCCGACGATGAGGATGTGCTTGGTCATTTGGGTAACTCCTGGGCGGGATGGACCAGCGTTTTCAGGTTCATGAATTCATGCAGGCCGAATTCGGCCAGTTCGCGCCCGTGGCCCGAACGCTTGATGCCGCCGAAGGGCGCCTCGATCTTCGATCCGTTCACACCGTTGAACGTGGTCATGCCGGCTTCGATGGCTTTCGCGAAATGCTCCTTCTCGCCATCGTCATTGGTCCAGACCGCGGAACCGAGGCCGAAGGGGATCGCATTGGCGATGGTCGTTGCCTCGTCGATATCCTTCGCCTTGTAAAGCTGTCCCACCGGGCCGAAGATTTCGTCGGTTCCCGTCTTGCTCGCCAGCGGCACGTCGGTGAGGAGGCCCGCGGTCATCCATGCGCCCGGCTTGTCCAGCTTCTCTCCGCCGAATAACAGCGTGCACCCTTCGTCCTTGGCCTTGGCAACCTGCTTGAGGACGGTATCGCGCTGGCCTTCGCTCGAGAGCGGGCCGAGCTCGGTGTCGTCCTCCATCGGATCACCCAGCTTTGCGGCCTTGAGCGCGGCGATGAATTTCTCTGAGAAGTCTTCGTATATATCGGCGTGAACTATGGTTCTCTTGCCGCAGATGCAGGACTGCCCGTTATTCTGGATTCTCGCGAAGACGGCGTCTTTCACCGCCTGCTCGATATCGGCCGAAGGCATGACGATAAAGGGATCGCTTCCGCCCAGCTCCAGCACGACCTTCTTCAAATGCTTGCCTGCCTGAGCGGCAACAGCGCTGCCCGCGCCTTCGCTGCCGGTCAGCGTAGCCGCTACGATCCGGGTGTCGGCGATGATGTCGGCAACCGGATCGGACGAAATGCACAGGTTCTGGAACAGCCCTGCAGGTCCGCCCGCTTCGAGCACCAGTTCCTCCATCCGTTGCGCCACGCCCTGCACGATGCTCGCGTGCTTCAACACGCCCACATTGCCGGCAAGGATCGTTGGCGCGAGGAAACGGATGACCTGCCAGTAGGGAAAG
>QFNA01000082.1 GCA_003248395.1 Citromicrobium sp. | reverse complement strand
CCGTCGCTCCAGTCCCAGCTGCGGTTTCGGCACTACATCGTAAAGCGGCGATAGCCGCCAACCCTCACCATCGAACAGGAAGCCATGATTACGTAGGTGGTCATCATCATTCGTGACGAGGATATTGAGCAGCATTCGACGAAATAGCTCGTGTAGATCCTGGCGCACTTCGGTTCCGAATTGCCGGATCGCTCCTGCGAGATCCGCATAGCTGAAGCTGCTGACCTCGCTCTCATGCGCCCCGAGCATTGTGAGCCCCGAAGCAAAGGGCCTGCGTTCCAGCCAGTTGCCGTGAGGAATCCGATCGAACCGCTCGATCAGATAGATGTCGCGATCAAGGACACAGCGGAAGTCGAGTGGCGGAACGTCCAGACCACACTCGCTGGCAAGCCGCATTGTCGCTAGTTCGACCCTGCATTCGGGAAAGCTGTCTCCCCGCTTCTGGAATTTCGCGATCCAAGGTTGGTCGCCGATTTTTGTAGCAGCCTTCGGCCGGGCGCCGCCCAGAGATGATCCGGCTGCCAGCAAGGCTCTCAAGTTCTCGTCGAGTTCGTCGACATGCTGCGCGCGTTCGGCGGCTTCCGCTAGCTCTGCGAGCGTGAACTCTTCGCCCGGAGCAGAACCACCCCCCCATGGCGTAATTCTCTCCGGCTGGGCGGATGTCGGCCCAAAGGCGAGCGCCCCTACACGATGTTCGCCCGAGGCCAGAATGAGATCGATTTCGCTCGGCAAGCGATCGCCCATCGCCTTGTACATCAGGTATTGGCCCCAGCCGTCAGGAGCAGCATCTCGAATGCCACCAAACACGGCAAAGCCTTCTTCCGTCCTGAATGTTTGAGAAGTTCCAGCTTCGTGCAACGGCAGAGCTACAGGATCGACCGCAATACGGTCAGCGCGTTCAAGATAACGCCGCCCGTAAGCGAAGGTAGCAAACTGGTTGCGCGGTTCATCGGTCATCGTGAGAAGGCCTGCCGGAACAGGCCCCTCCTCAAGATGCACGAAGACATAGGTGCGGATGGTTGTCACGGCTTGCTAGAAATCCAGATCATCGTCGCTGACAGCGTGGGTCTTTTGGGGCAGGCGGGACAGATCCTCGCTTATGCCGGCCCGGTCACTGTCTGGGGTTACCAGCTCGGCAAGGCGCTGTGTCATCCCAAGGACATGCAGGGCGCTCGCCAGAACCGCGAGGCCCACGGTAGGATCCCCCGCTTCGAGGCGTTGCAGCGTTTGAACCGAGACGATCATGCGCTCGGCCATCAAACGCTGAGGAAGTTTTCTCCGGCGGCGAGCAAGGGCGATATCCTTGCCCAGCCGTGCAATTGCACGTTGGCTCTGGGGCGGTAGTCCGCTAGCTGCTCGGGACGAACGCGGCATGGCTCGACATATGACATATCATGCGAAATTCCGCAAATAGAAATGATATGTCATGTTTTTGTGCTCTTTCGCTTGAAGCAGATTGACCGAAGGAAGATGCTTCAACGCCCCTGTGCAAGGAATCAATGGCGCTAGTGAGAAGTCACTGTGACAAAGGGGTAGACTTCGCGGCCGAGCGGCGATGGCGATGCGACGCTCAAACAGACGGGCTTCACAGTGTAGAAGTGAATCCCCTCCAACCTGTTCTCACAATACAGAAGGGCTGGAGGGGAGGAGGGCCTTTGTGAGCGAGCCGAAAGGATCGCGATGTGCAATACCCCAATCTATATTCGACCCAGAACAGCTCTTTGGAAGCAACCGCCCGTCGCATTTGCGAATCGCGCGGGGGCAAATGGTCGGGCGCAAGGGGCATGGCCCGCTGCCCTGCGCATGATGACCGCACGCCGTCACTCAGTGTGTCGCTCGGCCAAAAGGCCATCCTCTTCCACTGCTTCGCGGGATGCGATCAGCAGAGCGTGCTGGCTGCTTTGGCGCGTGAAGGCTTCGAGGCTCCTGCGCTTTTCTCAGGGCCTACGACGACCGATCTTCCCGAGCCGACCAGCACCCGCAAACCCTCGGCGGCAGCGCTGAGGATCTGGCGCGAAGCGCAAGCTTTGCGAGCCAGTCCTGCAAAGGCATACCTTGAAAGCCGCGGCATCATCGCCGCATCGCCGGCGCTGCGCTTCCACCCACAAACGCCACTTGGTCCGAAGGGCCGCACCCGCTTTCTGCCGGCCATGATTGCGGCGGTCAGCCTCGATGAGGGGCCCATCGCCGTCCATCGAACGTTCCTTTCGGGCAATGCCAAGGCCGACTTCGACAAGCCGAAGCGCGCGCTCGGCGCGCTCGGTGAAGCTGCTGTCCGCCTCTTTGCTCCGGCCTCCGGCAAGCTCGGCCTTGCTGAGGGAATCGAGAGCGCGATGTCGGCTTTTGCTCTCACCGGCATTCCCGTCTGGGCGACGCTGGGCAACGAGCGTTTCGGCCTCGTGAGCGTGCCCGAGAGCGTGACTGAACTTCACCTCTTCGTCGATCACGATGCTGGCGGCGAGCTTGCCGCGTCGCGTGCCCTGTCCGCCTATGCCCGTGATGGACGCACGATCCAGGTTCGCATGCCGTCATCACGCGACACAGACTGGAACGATGAACTGACAGCGTGGCTGCGCCGCAAAGCGGCACAGTAAGAGGAGAGAAGGCTTCTCGAATTCCTGAACCGGCAGAGGGCGTGTCCCGATGCCCTCATCAGAAGGACGAATTGCCATGTTTCAATCAGACCTGTTTCCCGCCGGCGAACAGTTGCCGTCAATGCCCCTTGCCTATGCCATCGGCAGCCGAGTTGCCGAGCTTCTTGTCTCGGGGCGTCATCTTACTCGTGCCGACATTTCCGGGCTGTTCGCCGAAGAGACCGGTGTTCTGGACTGGGGAGGTGCCTGGACGATCGACTACTACAACAACGCGGTCGAGATCGGCGCACTACTCTGGCTTCGCGAGTCCTCACGGATCGATCTTGCGACGAACGTGCACGAAGCCGAAGCGCGGTTTGACTGGCTCGAAGCTGCCTTGCCGCCGCGGCACGTTCGCAGCGAAGCACAAGTCGAACTCCAGCAATTCTCGACCCCACCGATGCTGGCCTGGCTGATGGCAAAGGCCGCAGCCGTCTCTGCGCAAGACACGGTCCTCGAACCATCAGCCGGCAACGGTGCGCTTGCCCTATGGGGCAGCGTCCGGAAGGCCTCATTGGCCCTCAATGAGATCGATCCAGCAAGACGAGACGGCCTCGGCCACTTCTTCCCCGCAGCCGCGATCACCGCGCATGACGGGGAACTGATCGCCGACCTGCATTGCGGCTCGCTCCCTTCGATCGTGCTGATGAACCCTCCATTCGCTCGTAGTCGGGAACGCGGCAGGGACGGTGAGACGGCGCAGCGCCACCTGCGCACCGCGATCAGGGCCGCTGCCGGTGGCGCGAGGATTGTCGCCATCATGCCCGAAGGCTTCGATGCTTCCACCTTCGCCCAGGCACAGGACGAAGCGTCGCTGCTCCTCGATGTCCGGCTGCAGCAGATGTTTCGCCGCACAGGGACGGGGATCGCCGTTCGCCTGGTCGTGTTCGACAAGACGCCGACTGCGTCCTCCCCCGCGATCACCGGAGATACTGCCGACCTGATCGCGCTCCACGAGCTGATCACTGCGCTTCCGCCCCGTGCGCAGACATCCGCCAAAATCCATCGCCTGCCAGTCGGCAAGCCAGTGCGCCTCGTGGGCAAGAATTCAACTGATCGCGCGCCGGTCCGGCCGGTGGCGCCGTTCGCGGCGACACCAGCAGCCACATCGAACGCGATGGACCTGACCTACTCGGTCTTGGCCGACCCAGCACCGGTGCCTGAACAGGCAGGCATTTACCTGCCTTACCGCCCCAGTCGCATCGCGTTCGAAGACGCGCCGGTCCATCCCACCCCGCTCGTGGAATCGGTCGCCATGGGTTCGGTCGCGGCGCCCCAGCCGGATGTTTGCCCGCGCCTTCCCGCAGGTTGGCAGGCCGACGGCCTTCTGTCCGAAGCGCAGTGCGAGACACTGGTCTACGCCGCCCAGGCATTTGCGCGGGACCTGCCGGGCCAGTTCAAGGTCAGCCAGGAAGGCACCTCGCTGGAGCTGTCCGAAGATGGGCAACCCTATCGGCAGGGTTTTTTCCTTGGCGACGGGACCGGAGCGGGCAAGGGACGGCAGATCGCGGCGGTCATCATGGACCGCTGGCTTGCAGGCGAGCGCCGGCATGTCTGGATCACCAAGAACGAGGCGCTGCTCGAAGATGCACGCCGTGACTGGGAAGCGCTTGGCGGGCTGCCGCTCGATCTCCAGCCGCTCTCGCGCTGGAAGCTCGGCCAGCCCGTAACTATGTCCGAAGGCATTCTCTTCGTCACCTATCCGACGCTGCGTTCTGGGCGCGCCGAGGATACGCGGCTTGACCAGATCCTTGCATGGGCGGGCGAGGATTACGACGGCGTGATCGCCTTCGACGAAGCTCACGCCATGGCCAATGCACTTGGGTCCTCCTCCACCCGCGGCCAGGTCAAGGGCTCCGAACAGGGCATGGCGGGCCTCAGGCTGCAGAACCACCTCCCGCGCGCCCGGGTGCTCTATGCTTCTGCCACCGGCGCTTCGGATATCGCCAATCTCGGTTACACCTCACGGCTTGGTCTGTGGGGACCCGAGACCGCCTTTCCGACCCACGAGGCATTCATGACCGAGATCCGCGCTGGCGGCGTCGCGGCGATGGAACTTGTTGCTCGCGACCTCAAGGCGCAGGGTCTCAATCTTGCCCGTGCGCTGTCCTTTGCCGGGGTGGAGTGCGAGATCCTCGAACATAGCCTGACCGAAGCACAGGTACGGATTTACGATGCCTATGCCGATGCCTGGGCGATCATTCACCGCAACCTCGAAGCCGCACTCGAAGCAACCCGCGTGGTCGACGAAGACAGCGGCGACACGCTCAACCGCAACGCCAAGACTGCAGCGCTCTCGATCTTCGAAGGCACCAAGCAGCGCTTCTTTGCCCAGCTCCTGCTTTCGATGAAATTGCCGAGCCTGATCCCCGCGATGGAAGAAGCGCTTGGCGAAGAGCATTCGGTTGTTGTGCAGCTGGTTTCGACCGCCGAGGCCATGCTCGACCGGCGCCTTGCCGACCTGAGCGTGGAAGAACGCGAAGCGCTCGATATCGATCTCTCCCCGCGTGAATACGTCATCGACTACCTTTCCAAGAGCTTTCCGGTGCGCCTGATGCAGGTCTTCGCCGACGAGGACGGCAATCTTCGCTCCGAGGCGATGAGCGACGAGGAGGGCAATCCCGTTTTCTGCCCGCGCGCCGTTGCCGCGCGCGATGCGCTGATCGAGCAGCTCTGCGCACTGCCGCCGATCGCCACTGCGCTCGACGCGATCATCGAGCACTTCGGAACCGACGCCGTGGCCGAAGTCACGGGCCGGACCCGCAGGCTTGTCCTCGGCCGTGATGGCCAGCAGCGCCTCGAACGGCGAAGCCCCAGTGCCAATGTCGCCGAAGCGCAAAGCTTCATGGAAGGAACCAAGCGCATCCTGGTCTTCTCGGACGCAGGCGGCACGGGTCGATCCTACCATGCCGATCTTGGCTGCCGTAACCAGCAGCGCAGGGTCCATTTCCTGCTCGAGCCGGGCTGGCGCGCCGACAACGCGATCCAGGGTCTCGGTCGTACCAACCGCACCAATCAGGCCTCGGCCCCGCTCTTCCGGCCGGTTACCACCGACGTGAAGGGCGAGCGCCGGTTCATTTCGACCATTGCGCGAAGGCTCGATGCCTTGGGCGCGCTTACGCGCGGCCAGCGCCAGACCGGCGGACAGAACCTCTTTGACCCGGCAGACAATCTCGAAAGCGATTATGCGCGCGACGCGCTCAGCCGCTGGTTCCAGCTGCTCTATGACGGCAAGCTTGAGGCCACGAGCTTCGGCAACTTCGTCGGGCGCACAGGCCTCCGGCTTGAAAACCCCGATGGCGGATTGACCGATAATCTCCCGACAATCCAGCGCTGGCTCAACCGCACTCTCGCGCTACCGATCACGCTCCAGAACGCGATCTTCGAGGAATATCTCGGCCTCGTCGAAGCGCGGATCGAAGCCGCGCGTGAAGCCGGAACGCTCGATCAGGGACTGGAAACCGTGAGGGTCGATCACTTCACGGTCCTAGCCGACGAACTTCTCCGCACCGATCCCGTGACCGGAGCGGAGACCCGCCTCGTCTCGCTCGAAGTAACGAGGCACCTTCGGCCTCTACGCTTGCAGCGCCTCGTACGCATGCACGAGATCGGCAGCCCGCACGCGACCCCGATGCGCAATGCGCGCTCTGGCATGGTCGCACTGTCGGTTCCGGCCCGACGCCTCATTGCTGACGACGGGGCCGTGATCGAACGCCGCCGCCTGCTGCGCCCGCTCAAGTCCGCGAACTGGACACTTGAAGCACTCGGTGAGAGCCACTGGGAGGAAATTGGCGTCACCGCGTTCACGAGCACCTGGCGGGCCGAGGAAGCAGAGGCGGCCAAGTCACCGGTGACCGAGCGCGTCCATCTTGCCACCGGGCTGCTGCTGCCGGTCTGGAAGCGGCTGCCCGGCGATCATGTTCGGGTCACCCGGCTCGTTGCCGACGACGGCCAGTCGATCATCGGCCGCGAAGTGCTCGATGTCGACCTTGCCTCAATCGCCCAAACCTTTGGCCTCTCCGGCGTTGTCGGACCATCGGCAGATCAGATCGGCGACCTCGTCCTCGCCAGCGGCAAACCGCTGGGCCTTGCGAGCCACGATCCACTCACCGTGAAGCGATCGCTGGTCGGCGGCGAACAGCGGCTTGAACTGACCGGATTCTCGCCGGATCGCCTCGATTGGTACAAGAACAAGGGCTGCTTCACCGAGATCATTCGCTACCGCACGCGGCTGTTTGTCCCGACGCCGAGAGCAAGCGAGACCCTCCAAAGCATCGCAATCAAGTCTTGAACTTCTCATTTGCCCAAATCGGGTCTATATGGAGACCAAATTCAGTCCTAAGGTGTTCTATGAAACTGGACCAGCGCATCAAACCGATCAGCTATCTGAAGGCCCACAGTGCAGAAATTATCCGGGAGATCGGAGATGGCGCCGGGCCAATGGTCATCACGCAGAATGGCGAAGCCAAGGCAGTTCTGCAGGATGTCGCCAGCTACGAGCGCGCACAGGAAACGCTCGCTCTGCTAAAACTTCTGGCGCTCGGACAGGCCGATGTTGCCGCCGGTCGGACCCGCCCGGTGGCAGGCCTTGCGGATCGCGTACGGGGTAAGTCAAACTGAATGATGACGGCCGCCGTAGCGATCGAGATCACCTCCGGTGCGGAGCGCGATCTCGCGGGTATCTGGCAGCGCCGCCTGACGCAGCGCGGGCCGGATGGCGACGATGGTGCGGACGCACTGCTGGATGACCTTGTCGCGTCTATCGAATCCCTTGTGAACAATCCTGAGAAAGGACCGGTTCCACCGGAACTTGAGGCTCTCGGGATCACCGACTTTCGGCAATTGTCGCGCTTTCCGTTCCGCATCATCTACGGGTAACGGCCCCAGAATTGCCTGTGCGCCCGACTATTGCTGAATGACCGAAATTGGGCCGGTAGCGGACTGGCAGCTATTGGCGTTCGAGCCGCGAAAATGCGACAATTGGAAATCAGCTCTAGACCCGCTCGAGCGCAATTGTCTGATAGTGATGCCAGCCGGGGTCGAGGCTTCGGCTGGCAGTTCGTAGTTGGGCACGCAAATTGCCTTCAGATGCCACATTCGCAAACAACAAATGTGTGCTCGGAGCAGCAGGGCCGCGCTCCTGTGAAAGCATATGAAAGTCCTGAGGCAGCAACGCTTGAGGCACTGAGAGATGACACATCTTCATTGATCGGTCCGCGCTAAAGGCGTCGGTAAAGCTCTTGCCTTCTCGGCGAGTATAGTCGCGGAGAGTACTTGCGGGAGAATTTCCGGCTCTGCGCCTGGCGCGTAAAATATGTAGAATGGAATTGAATTCCGGTCATGCTGGGTGAGGAAACGCGTGATAGCCGGATCTTGACGGGTCCAATCGCCAGTCAGTGTCACAATGCCAGCCTCTGCAAACGCCTCGCGCGTCGCATCGGTGTGGATCGCAACGCTCTCATTGACCTTGCAGATCAGGCACCAGTCGGCGGTGAAGTCAACGAACACCGGCGTGCCTGCTGCGCGCAGCTGAGCCAAACGCGCCTCGCTGAACGGCTCGTGCCCCGCATGGCGCTTGATGTCATCCGTCGCGGTTGCGGACGGAGCCTCCGGGATTCCGACCGCAATCAAGGCGACCAGCGCGAGCGCGGCCGGGACGAGTGTCGGCCATCCGACGACCCCGCTGCGCTGGCGCAGGCCGAACCACCACAGAGATACGGCGAACAACGCCGCAACGACTAGGCCCAGCGCCATTCCGTCCACCCCGGTCTGCCGACCGAGCAACCAAGCGAGTGCTAGCGCAGTCGCAAACATCGGAATCGACAGAACCTTGCGCAGCGTGTCCATCCATTGGCCCGGTTTGGGCAGGCGTCGCTGAATCGCGGGGATGAACGCGATGGCGAGGAAGGGTAGCGCCATGCCGAGGCCCAGCATCGCAAACACGCCCAGCGCGATCGGCGCGGGCAGCACCAGCGCCGCACCGAGCGCCCCGGCCATGAATGGTCCGCTGCATGGCATGGCGATGACCGCGGCCAGCGCACCGGTCGAGAA
>QFNA01000081.1 GCA_003248395.1 Citromicrobium sp. | reverse complement strand
CGACGGACAATCTGGTAGGATTGCAGTTCCTTCAGTCCGTTCGAGACATTGGAGCGCGCTAGGCCGAGCTTCTCGCAGATATCTTCTGCGTGTCGTGGATGGTCGGAAAGATAGAGCAGCGCATGGACCTGCGCCACGGAACGATTGACGCCCCAATGGCTACCCATCTCCCCCCAATGGAGGATGAAAGCGCGCGCTTCGGGGATGTCCATGATGCCGGCCACAACAATTTTTCCTTTTCTGTATTTCTGTAATTACAGAAATCATGGGCGCCGTCAATCGTCCTCCCCAGTGCTGCTACGGTCCCTCGCGTTGTTTGTGGATGGGCGATGCCTTGTCGAGCGCCAGCTCCGCGTCGGAAAAGACGAAGGGGCTGCGCACGCCGGGCATTCCGTCGAGATCAATGCGCATGCCGCGTGCCTGCGTTTGCGGATCGGCGAAGACCTCGTCGATCGCGTTGATCGGTCCCGCCGGTATCCCCGCTTTGGCACATTCCGCCAGTAGATCGTCGCGCACCCAGGTGCTGGTGGCGGCGGCGATCAGCGCGTCGACTGCGGCGCGATGCGCGATGCGCCCGGCATTGGTAGCGAAGCGATCGTCGTCCAGCAGATCGTCGCGCTCGAGCAATGCTAGCAGCTTGCGGAACAGGGCATCATTGGCCGGGGCCAGAACGACCTGACCGTCCCTGGTGGGAAAAACACCGTAAGCACTCACCTGCGCATGAGCGTTTCCCATGCGCGGCGGATTGTGGCCTGTCGTTAGATAGGTCATCGCCTGATTCGCCAGCAGGCCGACCGAGCAATCGAGCAGGCTCATGTCGATCCACTGCCCCTTGCCCGTGCGGTGGCGCATGAGCAGGGCGGCCTGTACCGCATTGGCGGCCCACAGGCCGCAGGACAAATCGCTGATCGATACGCCCATCTTCATCGGGTCGCCGCTGGGCTCTCCGGTCAGAGCCATGAACCCGCTCATCGCCTGGACGACGAAATCATAACCCGGTTCGTCGCGCCGCGGGCCATCCTGTCCGAAGCCGGTAATGGAGCAATAGACGAGTGCGGGGTACTTTTCGGCCAGCGATTTGTAATCTAGCCCGAACTTGGCAAGCCCGCCGGGCTTGAAGTTTTCAAGAACAACATCCGCGGATGCGGCAAGTTGTCTCACCTGTGCAAGATCGTCGCCTTTGCGGAAGTCAGCCGTGATCCCGCGCTTCCCGCGGTTGCAGGCGTGATAATAGGCGCTGGTCGTCTCGCCACCATGTTCGACCCATGGCGGTCCCCAGATACGCGTGTTGTCGCCTTCGGAGCTTTCCACCTTGATGACGTCCGCACCCAGATCGGCGAGGATCTGTCCGGCCCACGGTCCGGCCAACACGCGGGCCAGTTCCAGCACCTTCAATCCGGCAAGCGGGCTGTTGGCATTGCGGAGATTTTCGAGCCAGTCGGCCATGTCAAATTAACCGAGCGCAACCTCGTATTGCGCGGTAGTGCTGTCGGCGATGTCCTGCTCGCTGACTCCTGGCGCGAGCTCGATCAGCTGGAAAGCACTGTCGTGATCCTTGCGGCGGAACACGCCGAGATTGGTGATGATCATGTCGACCACGTTCTGACCGGTCAGCGGCAATGTGCACGACGGAATGAACTTCGCGCTGCCATCCTTGGCGGTGTGGTCCATCACCACGATGATCTTCTTCACGCCCGCGACGAGATCCATCGCGCCGCCCATTCCCTTGATCATCTTGCCCGGGATCATCCAGTTGGCGATGTCGCCATTCTCGGCGACTTCCATCGCGCCCAGCACGGTGAGATCGATATGCCCGCCGCGGATCATGGCGAAGCTTTGCGCGCTGTCGAAATAGGCACTGTGCGGCAATTCGCTGATGGTCTGCTTGCCGGCGTTGATGAGGTCGGCGTCCTCCTCACCTTCGTAAGGGAAAGGGCCGATGCCGAGCATGCCGTTCTCGCTCTGCAGCGTGACATGGATTCCCTCGGGGATGTGATTGGCGACCAGCGTCGGGATGCCGATGCCGAGATTGACGTAATAGCCGTCTTCCAGCTCTCGCGCGGCGCGGGCGGCCATCTGGTTGCGGTCCCAGCCGGTCTTTTCTGCAGTCTCACTCATATCAATTGCCTTCGTTCATGATTGCGGGCGCGCCCGATGGCGCGGTGTCGGCATTCCAGCGCTGATCTTCGGGAAAGACCTCGCCGATGCTGCCGGAGATGGAATCGCCATAGACCGGGTTCGGAAGGACGAACCATCCGTTGCCCCATAGCTGTGCGTAATCGCCGCCGGCGGCGAGTTGGCGGCGCGCTTGCACGCCAGCGCCCTCGGCATTGAAGACATCGGCGAAATCGCCCAGATTGTCGCCTGCCATGGCGATGACGCAGTATCGTTGCGCAATCAGCGCTCGGCGACCGTCCTTGCCGCTGCCAACGCCATCGTCGCCGCGCAGGAAAAGCGTTTCACCATGCACCGCCTCACCAATGCCGGCAGCGGCAAGCGATGCTATCGCGCCCTCGGCACTGTGCTGACGATTGGTGTTGAACACGGGAGCGATGCCTGCCTCGCGCAAGCGGCGAATGGCGGTGACTGCGCCAGGTACCGGGCGGGCAAGCGCCGCCCCGCTTCGTTCCCAGGCCGCCCAGGTGCTTGACGAATATGCGTTACCGCGGGCGAGCCAGTATTCGTACCCGGTGTTGAGAATGACCGTTTCGTCCATGTCGAGTACGACTGCGAGTGGCTTGATGCCTGCGCCTGTCGAACAGGAAGGTTGCGCGACGGCCCCGTCAACACCCATCGGAACCGACTGCGGGACACGCCGCTGGCGCGCCTTTGCGACCGCGTAATCGGCCAGCATGCGCCAGCTCTGGATCGAAATGGCGGCGGCTTCGCCCGAGCCATAGAGCCACCGCATCGCGTCGGGTGCCGGGGTGGTATCGCCAATGACAGGTTCCGGTTGGGGTGCGGTGGCAAGCTGACCGGTCGCGCTCGAACATGCGGATACCGCTAACGCGATCGACAGGATAATGGCGTTCTTCATCGCGCTGCTCTCGTCACTGATGGCACGAAAGGATTGGCCAGAAACCACCCCGCTCCGATGATCGCATCGGGCGCAACCGGGTTTTGCGGATTGCGGAGATATTCGTAAAGCTCGTCGAAATCGGCTTTCTCGTCGCCGAGTATGGCTAATGGACAATGGGTGGCCGCCACCTCTTCCCGGCGGGTCTGCTTGCGTTCATCGAGCGAGGAGAGTGCGAGAATGCGATCCTCGCCCGCGCGATCAACTCCACTGCGCGCAAGCACGGCACGCAGGTCCGGAACGAAATTCTCCGCAAGATTGGTCGACCAGAAGATCGCTACCCTCGCGGCGCGCAGCCGGGCCAACTGGTCCTCGAGCGCCGGGTTGGCGGAAACTGGCGCGAGCGGATCGAAGGTGTCGGTGGCCGGATCGAGATCGATGATGACGGCCGGCGGCTTGCCGTCGCAGCGGCTGCGTCCGGCCTTCAGTGTAGCCGGTTCGGCCAGCAAGGCGCTCTCGCGTCGCGCGCTGCCTATCGGCATGGCCGACTGTGCCAGTGCGTAATCGGCAAAGCGATCGATCTGGGTGTTCGATAGGCGGGCGTCTGCGGTGGGCCCAGGCGGGGGCAAGGCAGTGAGTTCCGTCAGAACCAGAGCTTGGCCATTCGCATGGTCTTGTAACGGAGATTCCGCAAGTTGGGGACGCACGCTGGCGACCGCCGCAACTTCGCGATTGTCAGGTGGATCGTTGTCGAGCTCTTTCTTGCCGAGAACCGCACCTGCCGCGATCGGCACAACCGCCGCGACACAGCCGGACAGCGAGATCGTAGCGACGAGCCCGCCAACGACAGCCAAGGCGCGCGACAAATGCACTTAGGCCGCTGCAGTGCGCTCGCGCGTCGTTACGAACTCGATCCTCTTGTCGTAAGGTGCGCCGACGATCATGCGCTGGACGTAGACGCCGGGCAAATGGATGCAGTCGGGATCGAGACTGCCTACCGGGACCACCTCCTCGACCTCGACGACGCATACCTTGCCGCAGGTGGCTGCGGGCTGGTTGAAGTTCCGCGCGGTTTTGCGGAATACAAGGTTGCCCGTCTCGTCGGCTTTCCACGCCTTGACGATGGCGAGGTCGGCGAAAATACCACGCTCGAGGATATAGTCTTCCCCGTCGAAGTTTTTCACTTCCTTCCCTTCGGCGACCTGCGTGCCGACGCCGGTTTTCGTGTAGAACCCCGGAATGCCAGCACCGCCAGCGCGCATCCGCTCTGCCAGAGTTCCCTGAGGGCAGAACTCGACTTCGAGTTCGCCGGAAAGGAATTGCCGCTCAAACTCCTTGTTCTCTCCGACATAGGAAGAGATCATTTTCTTCACCTGCTGTGTGCGGAGAAGCATGCCGATGCCTTCATTGTCGATGCCAGCGTTGTTCGATGCGAAGGTAAGGCCCTTCACGCCGCTTGCGCGGATGGCCTGAAGCAGGCGATCGGGTATGCCGCAGAGGCCGAAGCCCCCGCTTGCAATCAGCATGTCATCCTTGAGGAGCCCTTCCAGGGCGGCGGCTGCGTCGGGATAGAGCTTGTTCATGGGCAGGGATTTAACCGCTTGCCTGCGCCGTGTCACCAGTGCCGTTCAATGGGCCCGACAACAACGATTATTGCACTGCAGCACAACTCCAGCGACTAACGAAATATCTAAATCATTGAAAAGTAAGTTATGAAGAGACGCCACCCGGTCGATGGATTGCACTTTATGCAACACACTTTGACCTTTTCGCACTTGCACAAAAGCGAGCCGCAAAGCATATGCACTCCTGCCTTTCAGGCATCCTCTCCCAAGACTTTCCAAGCCCGGCTGGTTTTCCAGTCGGGCTTTTTTCTTTTTAGCCGCGGGCGTGGACCCTTGACCGCCCTTGCTCATTGCAAGACCGTATCCGGACCCCATCTTCGGGACCGAACGCGAACGAATGCAATCGAGGGAGTGACCCCATATGGCCGATGCTGATGCTGCCACAGCGACAGAAGAGAACACGGTAAAGCTGCAAGTCGCGGCGGCTCGGCAGGAAGAGAGCGGACAAGGCATCGTTCGGATGCCGCGGTCGGCTTTCCAGTCTTTGGGCGTTACAGAAGGCGATGTCGTTGAAATCGTCGGCAAGCGCACGACGGTAGCGATTGCGATGTCGGCTTACGACGAGGATCAATCGATCGAAGTGATCCGCCTCGATGGGCTGCAGCGCGCGAATGCCGAGGTCGGCTCCGGAGAAAATGTCAAGGTCAGTGCGGCCGAATCGCGGCCAGCCACTCGAGTGGTGTTCGCACCTGCGCAGCGCGAGATGCGCCTGCAGGGTCCAGCCCAGGCGCTGAAGCGCAATTTCTTTCGCAAGCCGCTGACCGCAGGCGACCTTGTGGCCACAACCGGTCAGCAGCCAGTGCAGAACATGCCGCCACAAGTGCAGCGCATGTTCAATTCGCCAGCCTATGCGCTCACCCAAATCCGGCTGAGTGTCGTTTCGACGAGTCCGAAGGGTATCGTCCATATCGACGAAGACACCGACGTCGAGCTGCGTGCCGAGTTCGAAGAACCGCGCGATGCGCGTGCAGTGGTGAATTACGACGATGTCGGCGGCATGGGCGAAACGATCCAGCAATTGCGCGAAATGGTCGAACTGCCTCTGCGCTATCCCGAGCTTTTTACCCGGCTCGGTGTCGATCCGCCGAAGGGCGTTCTCCTTCACGGTCCGCCGGGCACCGGCAAGACGCGGCTTGCGCAAGCCGTAGCGAATGAAAGCGACGCCAGCTTCTTCACCATAAACGGGCCCGAAATCATGGGATCCGGCTATGGCGAGAGCGAGAAGGCGCTGCGTCAGGTCTTCGAAGAAGCGACGAAATCCGCTCCGGCAATCGTTTTCATCGACGAGATCGATTCGATTGCGCCCAAGCGCGACCGCGTTCCCGGCGAAGCCGAAAAGCGCCTGGTGGCGCAATTGCTGACCTTGATGGATGGCCTCGAGGCGCGCTCGAACCTTGTGGTGATCGCGGCGACAAATCGTCCCGAAGCTATCGACGAGGCGTTGCGGCGGCCCGGCCGGTTCGATCGCGAAATCGTCATCGGCGTGCCGGACGAGAAGGGGCGCCGAGAGATCCTCGGTATTCATACCCGCGGCATGCCACTGGGCGACAAGGTCGATCTCAACGAGCTTTCGAAAGCGACCTACGGCTTTGTCGGTGCCGATATCGCGGCCCTCGCTCGCGAGGCGGCGATCGATGCGGTTCGTCGGATCATGCCCAAGCTCGATCTCGACGAGCGGACGGTTCCGCCCGAAGTGCTCGACGAGCTCTATGTGAGCCGCGAGGATTTCCTCTCTGCCCTGAAGCGCATTCAGCCGTCGGCGATGCGCGAAGTCATGGTGCAGGTGCCCAATGTCGGATGGTCCGACATCGGCGGTGTCGGTGATGCCATCGAAAAGCTCAAGGAAGGAATCGAACTGCCACTCAAGAACCCGGACGCCTTCCATCGTCTGGGGATCCGGCCTGCCAAGGGATTCCTTCTCTATGGCCCTCCTGGAACCGGCAAGACGCTGCTCGCCAAGGCCGTGGCCAAGGAGGCGGAAGCCAACTTTATTTCGATGAAGAGCTCCGACCTGCTTTCGAAGTGGTATGGCGAAAGCGAGCAGCAGATCGCGCGCATGTTCAAGCGTGCGCGCGCCGTGGCGCCGTGCGTGGTGTTCATCGACGAGATCGACAGCCTCGTCCCCGCGCGTGGCAGCGGGCAGGGCGAGCCACAGGTTACCGGTCGCGTGGTCAACACCATTCTTGCCGAAATGGATGGGCTGGAAGAACTTCAATCTGTTGTCGTGATCGGCGCGACCAATCGGCCGACGCTGGTCGATCCTGCACTCTTGAGGCCGGGCCGGTTCGATGAACTGGTCTATGTGGGAACACCCGATGCCGCCGGGCGCGAGCAAATCCTTGGTATCCATACCGAGAGCATGCCGCTGGCCGAGGATGTCAGTCTCGCGGACGTTGCAGCCAAGACCGAGCGCTTCACCGGAGCCGACCTCGAAGATGTCGTGCGCCGAGCTGGCTTGAACGCGCTCCAGCGTGCTGGAGGCGACGTGCAAAATGTGACGGCAGCAGATTTCGCTGAAGCATTAGAGGACAGTCGCGCCACGGTTACCAGCCAGATGGAGGCGGAATACAAGAAAATGCGCGGCGAACTGAAGAAGCGTGCCGCCGAAGTTCAGCCGATCGGCTTCATTCACGAAGGGATGGTCGAGAGCACGCGCGAGCAGAAGCACGGCGGATGACCATTTTCGGGCGTGGGTGTCAGCTCTGCCCGGATTGACCGGGTCCTATTCTGCAAGGGCGCGCGCGTTGGCGGCCTCCACCTCGAGGCGATGGCGGATCAGCGCGCCCGGCATCTCTTTCTGCAACCATCCGATCATGTGCTCGCGGACCGTGCAGCGCAGGTTCCAAAGGTCGCCAATCGTTTCGGCGCTCACCGTGAGCCGCAATTCGATGCTTTCCGGGTACGCTTCGGTCATCATCAAAGCGAGGTTACGCCCATCGAACAGGGGATTCCCCTTCACAAAGCGTTCGAATTCGGCGCGGATGGGGCCGATTTCGGTGGCAGGATCCAGATGGAGGAACACCGGCCCGGTCAGCTTTTCGCTAACGCGCGACCAGTTCTCGAAACTTTGATCGAGAAAACGCGCTGTCGGCACGACGAGCAGTCTCTCGTCCCAGGTCCGCACCGTGACGAAGCTCATCTTGATCTCTTCGACGCGACCGGTCTCTCCGTCGACCTTGACCATGTCGCCTATGCGCATCGGTTGCGTCAGAGCCATCTGCAGACCGGCGATCAGCGATTTGAGTGCGGGCTGTGCGGCCGCGCCGACAGCCAGCGCGGCAAGGCCGGCAGAGGCGAGCATCGCGGTACCGACATCGCGCACGCCCGGAATGTTGAACAGGATCAGCGCCACGGTGACGATCACAATCGCAACGGTGGCGGTTCGCGAGAGGATGGCGATCCGCGTGCGGTGCGAACGCATCGCCACCTGATCCCCCTCAGCAGCGACCTGAACCTCGTATCCTGCAGCAAGACCTTTGATGGCCGCGTAAGCGACCCAGCCGATCACTCCTGGAATCAGGAATTTCGCGAGGATGTCCCAGCCTCCGCCTACGAGCGCCTCGTTCTCGGCCGATATGGCGAGGGCAAAGGCTATCATGGCCCAGCGAAAGGGCTTGCGGACGCGTTCGAGCAGAACATCGTCGATCTTGCTCGGAGAAAGGCGCGCGAAGCGCTGCGCGATCGCGAAGAGCGCCCAATGAACGATAAGCGCGCCGAGCACCGAGACGCCAAGCACGATCGCCGTGTGGAGCAGAGCTTCGTAGGAAAAGGAAAAGTTGCGCGGATCGTAGCGGTCGAGCATGGCGGCGCGCTCTAGGTTGCCCTCGGATCAGTGGCAAGACCGTCGGGTGCGTCCGAATAGGGCAGTTCGATCGTCACGACGAGACCGTCTTGGCCGAACTCCCGCTCGACCGACCCGCCAAACTGGCGCGCTGCGCTGGTCATCAGCAAGCTGCCGAAACCCTTGCGTTCGGGCTCGCCGCCGATCGTGACGCCGCTTTCGCGCCACACGAGTGTGACCTTGTCGGCGGACTTCTTCCAGCTG
>QFNA01000080.1 GCA_003248395.1 Citromicrobium sp. | reverse complement strand
CTACTCGACCGCTTTGCAAAATCGCATGGCATGGGCGAGACGCGTTTTAATCAGAACGGCAAGGTAATAGACGATGACTAATTACCGCATCCAGGGCGCAACCGGCGAATGGGAGGTCGTGATCGGCCTTGAGGTCCACGCGCAGGTGACCTCTGCTGCCAAGCTGTTTTCGGGCGCTTCCACCGCCTTTGGGGCAGAGCCGAATTCGCAGGTCAGTCTCGTCGACGCGGCGATGCCCGGGATGCTGCCTGTGCCTAATCGCGAATGCATCCGTCAGGCGGTCCGCACCGGCATGGCGATCGAGGCGCAGATCAACACATGGAGCCGGTTCGACCGCAAGAACTACTTCTACGCCGATCTTCCGCAGGGCTACCAGATCAGCCAGCTTTACCACCCGCTGGTGGGCGAGGGGCAGTTGCATATCGAGGCTGACGAAAAGGCCGGGATTGCCGAGGACAAGGTGATCGGTATCGAGCGCATCCATGTCGAGCAGGACGCGGGCAAGCTGATGCACGACCAGCATCCGACCATGTCCTATGTCGACCTCAACCGCAGCGGCGTGGCGCTGATGGAAATCGTCAGCCGCCCCGACATGCGCTCGCCTGCCGAGGCGGGTGCCTATGTCCGCAAGCTACGCAGCATCCTGCGCTATGTCGGGAGTTGCGACGGCAATATGGAAGAAGGCTCGATGCGCGCCGACGTCAATGTCAGCGTGCGCAAGCCGGGCGAGGAATTCGGCACGCGGACCGAGACGAAGAACGTCAATTCGGTGCGCTTCGTGATGCAGGTCATCGAATACGAGGCGAACCGCCAGGTCGATGTGCTGGAGAATGGAGGCACGGTCGATCAGGAAACGCGCCTGTTCGATCCGGGCACCGGCACGACGCGGACGATGCGCAGCAAGGAAGACGCGCATGACTATCGCTATTTCCCCGATCCCGACCTGCTGCCGCTAGAACTGGAAGAGGATTTCCTCGCCGAATGCCGCGAGAGCCTGCCCGAACTTCCCGATGCCAAGCGTGCCCGCTATGAGAGCGAACTGGGCCTGACACCCTATAATGCGCGCGAGCTGACGGCCGAGGTGGAAACCTTCGCGCGCTTCGAAACGCTGTTGGCGGCGGCCGCTGCCAAGATCGGCAAGCCCGAAGCGAAGGTGGCCACGCAGGTCGCCAACTGGGCGCTCTCTGTGGCGCCAGGCGTGGTCAAATCGCTGGGTGATGAAGCCAACATGGCCAATGCCACTGCCGAGGCGCAGGCCAGCATCCTCGCCATGCAGGACAAGGGCGAAATTTCCGGCGGTCAGGCGAAAGAGATATTCGAGATCGTCCTCAAGGAGGGCGGCGAGCCGGAGGCCATCGCCGATGAACGCGGCCTCAAGCAGGTCAGCGACACCGGCGCGATCGAGGCCAAGATCGACGAAATCATCGCCGCCAATGAAGACAAGGTCGCCGAGTATCGCGGCGGGAAAGACAAGCTGTTCGGCTTCTTCGTCGGCCAGACGATGAAGGCGATGCAGGGCAAGGCCAACCCGGCGGTGGTCAACCAGATCCTGCAGGACAAGCTGGGGTGATGCCATCGCGGCTCTCGACGGAGGCGCGCTCGCTCGCCATCGTCGGTGCGTCGTTGTTCATGATCGGACTCCTGCAGGGAGCTGCCATCGACCAATTCGCGAATGCTCGCATGGGCCTGTCAGCGCATTTGACTGCGGTTCAGAGCGGGATGGCCGTGATGCTCGCGGCATTGCTCTGGCAGCACGCGCAGCTTGACGGGTTGATCGAGCGAATTGCGCGATGGTCGCTCGCTGTGGGTATGGTGGGGTTGTGGGTCGCCCTGACTTTATCGGCGATGACCGGGGCAAGCGACAGCCTGCCAATCGCAGGCGCTGGATACGAAGCGGAACCTCTTGCAGAAACCGTAGTGACCTCCCTCATCATGGTATCGAGTGTCGCAATGGTCCTCGGATGGGGGCTATTCCTTGTCGGTCTGTTCCGCTCGAGATGACCTCCATCGTTCTCGTCCAGCCGGAAATTCCCGGCAACACCGGCGCGGTGGGCCGCACCTGCGTGGCGCTCGATATGGAGCTGGTGCTGATCCATCCTCTCGGCTTCGATATTTCGGACAAGCGGGTGAAGCGTTCGGGGCTGGATTATTGGCCGCATATCCGGCTGGTGGAGTTCGCCAATTGGGATGCGTTCATGAGCGAGCGAACCCCGCGCCATGACCAGCTGTTCCTGTTCGAGGAGTTTGCGAACCGCAGCTTCTACGAACCGGATTATCCCGATGACGCCTATCTCGTTTTCGGGCGCGAGACGAAAGGGATTCCGGAAGCGATCGTTTCCGCCCACCGTGACCAGATGGTTCGACTGCCGATGCGTTCGGACAAGGTGCGTTCGCTCAATCTCGCCAATACGGTGGCGGCCGCAGCCTACCAGGCCATCCGGGGCCATATCTGAAGCGGATATTGGTCGGGCGGATATGTCATTCGCAGATGTCGCGCTTGCCCCCTGTTGCGCCACGGCCTAGCCAAGGGGAATCGTCAATACGCCTGGGGGACTGAAATTCATGCGTAAGATCGCCACGCTTGCCGCTCTGCTTGCCTGCACCGCAACCACACCGCTGATGGCCAAGGAGGGGATGTTTACCCCCGGCCAGTTGCCCGAAATCGCCAAGGACTTGCGCGAAACCGGCCTCGAAATCGATCCCGAGTCGCTGTCCGACCTCACGGGTTTCCCGATGGGCGCAATCGTTTCGCTGGGTGGCTGCTCGGCCAGTTTCGTTTCGCCGGAAGGTCTGGTTGTCACCAATCACCACTGCGCGCGCGGATCGGTGCAGTACAATTCGACCGCCGAGAACAATTATCTCGCCAACGGTTTTCTCGCCAAGGCGAAGGGCGACGAGCTGCCCGCCGCGCCCGGATCGCGGATTTACGTGACGACCGAAATCACCGATGTGACCGACCGCATGCGCCAGGGCATCGATGCCATGGATCCGAAGCAGCGTTACGACACGGTCGAGCAGCGGATGAAGGACATCACCGCCGAATGCGAGCAGGACGCGGGCCATCGCTGCCAGGTCGCCAGCTTTTACGGGGGCGACGAATACACGCTGATCAAGCGGCTGGAGGTGCGCGATGTCCGTATCGTCTATGCGCCCGCGGATTCGATCGGCAAATATGGCGGCGATATCGATAACTGGATGTGGCCGCGTCACACGGGGGACTTTGCCTTCTATCGCGCCTACTTCGCGCCCGACGGTTCGGCCGCCGATTTCGCGGAGGAGAACGTTCCTTACGAGCCCGAGCATCACCTGAAAGTGAGCGCCGCGGGTCTGGAAGATGGCGATTTCGTGATGGCCGCAGGCTATCCCGGCTCGACCTCGCGCTATGCCACGCTGGCCGAAGTCGAGAACACGTTTTCCTGGACCTATCCGACGAATGTGAAGCTGCTGAACGACTGGATCGACACGATCGAGGCTGCGGCACCGGAAGGATCGGACGCGCGGGTGAAGTATGAATCGCTGCTCGCCGGGCTGAACAATTACGAGAAGAACACGCGCGGGCAGCTCGACGGTGCGCGGCGCGTCGGCCTGGTCGACCGGCGTCGTGCGCGGGAACAGGAACTGGCCGCGTGGATCGCCGCCGATGGCGACCGTGCAGCCTATGGCGAGGCGATTGCCGGCCTGCAGGCGCTGTCGCAGGAAAGTGCGGCGGCGGCGCGCAAGGCCTTCTGGTACGGCAATGCGACGCGCCCGGCGCTGCTTTCGGCAGCACAGCGGCTCTATTGCCTTTCTCACGAGCGTCAGAAGCCCGATGCCCAGCGCGAGCCGGGCTATCAGGAGCGCGACATGACGTTCTTCCGTCAGGGCCTTCAGGCGCTGGACCGCCGGTACGAGGCCTCGGTGGACAAGGCGACCTGGATGTTGTTCCTCGACCGCTATCTCGAAGAGCCGGCCGAGAACCGCGTTGCCGTATTCGACAATGCCCTGGGCCTGAAGGGCGAGATCGACCAGGCGGCACTGTCGACCAAGCTCGATGGCTACTACGCCAACAGCGAACTCGACAATGCGGAAACGCGGCTTTCGCTGATGGAGGCGACGCCTGCACAGCTCGAGGCGAGCGACGATCCGTTCATGAAGCTGGCCGTTGCGCTGTACGAATACGAGCGCGGGCTGGAGGACGAGGCCGAGCAGCGTTCGGGTCGGGCGCTGGCGCTGCGGCCTGCCTATATGGAAGCGATCACCGAATGGCAGCGTTCGCAGGATCAGCTCACCTATCCCGATGCGAATTCCACGCTGCGCGTCACTTATGGCAATGTGCTGGGTGGATCGCCCAAGGATGGCATGGCCTACATGCCGTTCACCACGCTTGAAGGCATCACCGAGAAGGACACTGGCGAGGATCCCTTCAATGCGCCGGCGCGCCAGCTGCAGGAAATCCGCGAGAAGGACTACGGACCCTATGCGCTGGAAAGCATCGGCTCGGTGCCGGTGAATTTCCTATCCGATCTCGACAGTACCGGCGGCAACAGCGGCTCGGCCACGCTCAATGCGCGGGCAGAGCTGGTCGGCCTGCTGTTCGACGGGACGTTCGAAAGCGTCAATTCGGACTGGGACTTCGACCCACGCACGACGCGGACGATTCACGTCGATACGCGTTACATGCTGTGGGTGATGGACAAGGTCGACGGCGCGCAAGGGCTGATCGACGAGATGGATATCGTTCGCTGAGGTAGGATCGACAGCAGGACAACAAAAAGGGCCGCCGGATCGCTCCGGCGGCCCTTTGCTTTTGCAGAGTGAGCGATCAGCCCTGACGCGAGCCGGTGAGCGGCATGTCGCCGAATGCGCCGGCATTGACCTTGCCGGTCAGCGCATCGCCATCGACCGTGGCTTCGCAGTTGAGTTCCATTGGCATCGGCACCGTCATGTTCATCTTCCAGGTCAGCGTATTGCCGTCGACCTTGCCGTCGACCACATCCATCGAACCCATGCCGCCGGCCATGTTGCCGGTGAAGGTGCCATCGTCGGCAGGATTGACGGTGAAGGTGCCTTTCTGGTCACCCATCGGGCTCTTGACGGTGGTTTCATAGGTACCGGCTACGGACATAGACTTATTCCTCTCTCGTGAATGAGGGTTGCGATGCGGCGCTTATTCCGCGCTACTTACACTTGTGTCAACAGGGAGGTAGGTAACCGGCAGGCCGAGCCGGTCGATCTGCGCGTCGATCTGGCTGCGGTCTCCGACGACCACGATGGTGAGGTCGTCCGCGCCGAGATAGTCACGGGCTGACTTGTCGATCGCGGCCTTGTCGATCGCCCGATAGGTTGCGGGCAGACGCGTGTAGTAATCGTCCGGCCTGCCGAGCCGGTCGTTCTCGATGATCGCCCCGAGTACCTGATAGTTGGTTTCGAACCGGTTGGGCAGGTTGCGGATATTGCCGTCGGTAACCCGATTGAACTCGGTGTCGTCGACCTTGCGAGTACCGTTGGCGAATTCGCGCGCGGTCTGCAGAATCAGGTCGATCGAATCGCCGGTGCGGTCCGACTGAACTGAAGTGCTCATGGTGAACAGGCGGGGGCCGGCGGGCGCGTCCACACCGCTTCCCGCACCGTAGCTCCAGCCCTTTTCCTCGCGGATGAGCAGGTTGAGTCGGCTGAGGAAACCGTTGCCGAGCACTTCGTTGGCGAGATCGAGCGATTCGAGCCCCGCAACCGTGCCGGTAATCGGCAAGGCACGGCCGATGGCGATGACCGATTGCGGAGAATTGGGGCGGTCGATCACGAAAATCTGCGTCTGCGGTTCTGCGACAGCGGCATCGAGATCCTTTTCCGCGGCCCTGGTCCCGCCGGTTTGCCAGTTGCCGAAGGCGGCCTCCAGCTGGCGGGTCAGTGCGGGCAGGGTAATGTCCCCCACGGCGAAGATTTCGGCATTGTCCGGGCGGATCCAGTTGCCATGTTCCTCGCGCAATGTCGCGGGACCGATCGCCTGGACGACCTCCGCCGTGCCAAGGCTGCCCACTGTTCCGTATGGGTGCGCGTCGCCAAATACGAGTGGGCGAAGGGCGCGGCTGGCGAGGCCGGTGGGCGAAGCCAGTTGTTGCGCAATCTGTGCAAGTCGCTGATCGCGCACCCGCTGGACCTCGCCTTCGGCAAAGGCGGGATTGCGGACGATGTCTGCCATCAATTCGAGCGATGGAGCGAGATTTGTCGTCAGCGCGTTCATCGTTACCGAACTCGTGTCGAGCCCGCTTCCGGTACTGATCGCCGCACCCAGCCGTTCCTGGTCCTCGGCGATTTCGACCGCGCTCCGGCTGGTCGTGCCCTCGTCGATCAGGTTCATCATTAGCGATTGCGTGCCTGCCCGTGCAGCGCCATCGGCGGCATAGCCCGCGTCGAACTGCATCGTCAGCGCGACTTTCGGGATGGCGGTCCGGCGCGCAAGAGTAACGGGAATGCCATTCGACAGCGTTGCCCGCTCGACGGTCGGGAAGGCGAGCGGCCCGACCGGCAATGGCTTGGGCATTTCGCGAGCTTCCCCGCTACGAGCGAGTGGCGCGCTGTTGCCGCTGTCCGGCTCCGGCGCGGGCACCGTGCCCTCGTCGCCCCAGCCGCCCATTGTGGCCCCCTTTTCGACCCGTTCGCCCGGTACGACCGCGAGGCTCATCACCGGTCGCGAAAGCCACCGGTTCATGGCGAGCCGCACGTCTTCCGGCGTCAGCGAAGTGATGCGTTCAAGATCCTCCCGATATTTCGCCGGGTTGTCCGAATAAAGAAGGCCTTCGGCGAGCGTCATGCCCTTACCGCCAAAACCGCCGACCCGTTCGAGCCCGTCGACATACGCTGAGACGATCGATGATGTTGCGCGCGCGAGCTCGTCCTCTGAAGGACCGCGCTCCAGCATGCCGGCGATCAGCTGGTCGAGCCTGGCCTCCGCCGCAGCCCGGTCGGCGCCAGGCTTCACATCCATCGTTGCTTGCAGGAACGACAGGCTCTCGTGCTGCTGGGCAGAGGCATTGACCGAGACGGCCAGCTGCTCGTCGCGCACCAGCACATTATCGAGGCGAGAAGAATTGAGGCCTCCAAGCACATACATGCCGACCGACAGCGGAATCGCATCGGGGTGATCGATATCGGGACCGGTCCAGTTGCGCATCACGCGGACGAGCGGAACCTGGTCGACCATTTCCCGGGTTACGGGGGCCGTAAGCGTGACCGGAGGTGCGTCGACTGTCCGCACTTCCGGCCCGGAAGGAATGGCGCCGAACCATTTTTCGACCATGGGCCGCGCCGTCGCCGCATCGATATCGCCAGACAGCGCAAGCACAACGTTGTTGGGCGCGTAATTGTCTTCGAACCAGGTTTTCACGTCGGCAAGGCTGGCGGCATCGAGATCCGCCATCGAACCGATTGTCGAATGGCGATAGGGATGACCGACGGGAAACA
The DNA here is from genome assembly GCA_003248395.1 of Citromicrobium sp. Taxonomy (GTDB): domain Bacteria; phylum Pseudomonadota; class Alphaproteobacteria; order Sphingomonadales; family Sphingomonadaceae; genus Qipengyuania. The sequence goes on along the minus strand of QFNA01000080.1, from coordinate 2,942 downwards.
GCCCGTCTCCGATCGCGTAGCGGACGAGGCCGTAGGGCTGGTTGTCCCCCTGGTTCTTCTCGTTCTTGACCACGCCACGCTGCTTGTCGAGCTTGTCCTGCGTCACCGCGCCGAGCAAATAGCCCATGCGGTCGCTTTCCATCATCAAGGCGAGATCGAGCGCGCCCGTCGGCACCGTTTCGACATAATTCGTGCGGTCATACCATGTCGAACCGTTCGTGCCCGTCGAACCCGCAGCCTCCAGGGGAACATCGAAATCGGCGACATTCTCGCTGCCACCGAACATCAGATGCTCGAACAAATGCGCAAAGCCCGTCCGGCCACGCGGTTCGTGCTTCGAACCGACACGGTAATAGGTTGTTACACCGACAATCGGCGCCTTGCGGTCGGTATGGACCAGCACGGTCAGACCGTTGTCGAGCGTGAACTGCTCGTAGGGAATTTCGACCTGATCGACCAGCGCGGCAAGCGAGGCATCGCTGTCGCTTTGGGCAGTATTTGCCACTGAGCCGGTGCCGTCCGGCATGGTGGCGCATCCCGCCAGTGCAATCGCGGCAATACCGCCCATCAAATGTCGACGCATTCCCGTGACTCCTGTTTTCTGCCCGGCCCGCACCCTATCGCGAGCGGCCCCTTTGGCAAGACCATGTTTTTCCCGCCAACCTGCTATTTGGCCGAGGGCTGTTCAAAACATGCGTTGCGCTCTTCCACCGACCGGATTCGGGTGGCTAGCCCACGCGAGTGACAGCGCAGATCACCATTGGCCATGATGCCGCCGGCAAACCGGTAGAGTTCGATATCGAGGAATTGCTCGCGACCCGCCTGCTGGTTCAGGGCAATTCGGGCAGCGGCAAGTCGCATCTGTTGCGCCGGCTGCTTGAAGAGAGCGCCAAGATGGTCCAGCAGGTCGTCATCGATCCCGAGGGCGATTTCGTATCGCTTGCCGAACCCTTCGGCCATGTCGTGATCGACGGGGCAGCCTATTCACCTGCGGAGATCGAACTTCTGGCCCTGCGTATCCGCGAGCACCGTGCGAGCGTGGTACTCGCGCTCGAAGGTCTCGAGGTCGAGCAACAGATACGCTGTGCCGCGCACGAGGATACGCGCCGGCTTACCCTGTCGGCCATGACCAATCTGATGTGCCGCGGGCGCAAGCGCGGCCTTGCAGGGATCGTCGCGACGCAGCGGCTGGCGAAACTGGCAAAGAACGTCGCCGCAGAGGCCTCGAACTTCCTGATGGGGCGGACATTCCTAGACATCGACATGGTTCGCGCGGCCGATCTGCTGGGGATGGAGCGGCGGAAGGCGGAACGGATTCGCGAACTCGAGCGGGGCCATTTCCTGGCGCTTGGTCCAGCCATCACGCGACTGCCGCTGGCGGTAAAGATCGGTCCCGTCCGGTCGGGCTTCAAGCCGCGCGCCGAAGGATTGATGGCGATGCCGGAAACCGCGCCCGAAGACATGGCGGCGCTATTGACCGGTAACCTTGCCGCGGATCTGGCGAGTAGCGCACCGCCACCGCCGCCCAGACCCGCACCGCGCGTTCAGGACGTCGAACGTTCGATCGCCGATACCGACGAGCATGAGTCGAAGCCGGATGCGCCTATCGCGGACAATGGCTCCGTTGCAGAGCGGATCGAGCAGCTCATCGGAGAAGTCGCGCGGGAAGATGGTATCGCCTTTCAGTCGTCAAGCGCCCAATACCAGACATTCCTCACCCGCTGCCGCCGCGAACGGCTGATCGGCCCGATGCCAGACATGCGCACATTCCAGCGACGCTTCGCCTTTGCTGCTGCGGGGCTGGACGATCTCGCCTGCGATACGCGAACGCGCATCGAGGGACTGGCGGATGCCGTGGAAGAGGACCTGCTCGGACCATTCCTCGTCATTTCCAAGGCCGCCCATGCCGGCGAGACCGAGGTCGACGAAGACGCGCTTGCCCGATCTTACGGGTCTAGTTCGCCTGGGCGGATCCGGCGGCTGCTCGATCATCTCGAACGCCAGGGCCTGATCGTGGTGCGCGAAGACTTCGGTGGGGCACGGACTGTCATGGTGCCGGGACTGGAGAATTGCGATCAGTGAGGCTTCGGCTTGCCTGAATCGTACTGCGGATTAGGCTAGCCGCATGGACACCACGACATTCGATCGCTTTGCAGAAGTCGATATCCGCGCAGGCACCGTCATCCGCGCCGAGCCTTTCCCCGAAGCGCGCAAGCCCGCAATCAAGCTTTGGATGGATTTCGGCCCGGGAATCGGCGAGCGCAAAAGCTCGGCCCAGATCGCGGACCTTTACACACCCGAACAACTCGTCGGGAAACGCGTCATGGCGGTGGTGAACTTTCCGCCGCGGCAGATCGGGCCGTTCATGTCCGAGGTGCTGGTGCTGGGCTTTCCCGATCCGGAGGGGCGTATCGTACTGGTCGAACCCGCGGGTTCGATCGAGAATGGCGCACGACTTTTTTGAATCCACTTTCTACGACGCGAGGACTTGCGCCAAGGGCTTTCTCCAAAGCGCACAAACCGTCGCTATCCGCATGAATCACCAGCGCATTTCGCCGCTCCATATTCTGAAGGCGCTGCTGGAGGACAATCAGGGAATGGCCGCGCAGCTGATCCAGCGTGCGGGCGGCAATTCCGGCGTGGCGGTCAATGATGTCGATATGGCGCTGGCCAGGATTCCTGCCGTGTCGGGCGGCGGCGCGCAGCAGACGCCCGGGCTCGACAATGATGCGGTGCGCATGCTCGACCAGGCAGAGCAGCTGGCTGAGAAGGCGGGCGACAGCTTTGTCCCGGTCCAGCGCCTCTTGCAGGCGCTCTCCTTGGGCCAGACCGCCGCGGCCAAGGCTCTGGCATCAGCCGGCGTGGACGCAAAGGCGCTCGAAACCGCGATCCAGGATGTGACGGGCGGTCGGACCGCCGACAGCGCTGGCGCGGAAGAGAGC
>QFNA01000079.1 GCA_003248395.1 Citromicrobium sp. | reverse complement strand
GAGCTTCCGATGTCACGCCAGCAAATCGCGGATATTCTGGGACTCACGATCGAAACGGTCAGTCGCCAGTTCACCAGGTTTCGCGAAGAGGGGATCATCACAATGGAGGGTCGCAGGGACGTAACCATACGCCAGCGTCATGCGCTCGAAGCGCTCGCCGCCTGATTGCGGCAAAGGCAGCCCCCTGATCTCCCACAAGGCGTGAAATATTCTCGCATTTTGATCTGCCTCAAAGACACGAGCTAGATTCCGTCGGAATTGCGGACCCGAAAATGGCCATTGGAGTGCCGGGTCTTGACCGACGATGACATTCGACGACGTTTTGCTGCCATTCTGCCTGAATCCTTACCCAAATCACGGGTAGCGCAGCTTGTTTCATTGGGCCGACTACTGGAAATCAAGAGCGGTGCCACAGCCAGTCTGGGCGAGACGAGCGAGCGATTTATCGTCTTCGTCGCAGAAGGCACGGCAAAGTTCATCGGTCATATAGGCAATGATCGCGAACAGATCGTCTCGTTCGTCATGCCGGACGATCTGGTGATGTTCTCTCGAACGGCAACGCTGCCCTATACGCTTTGCGGTATCACGCACGCGCGTCTGCTCGTGTTCCCGGCCGGCATTTTCATCCGCGCTGTTGCGGCCGATGGAGACCTTGCGAACCGGGTTTTCGAACACCTGTTTCTCGGGTTCGATCGCTCGCGAGACATGGCCGTGCTGCTCGGTCGCAAGACTGCGCGCGAACGGGTGGCGACATTCCTGTCGTCAATGAGCGAACGCATCGGGACACGGACGAGCGGCGCAATCTCGATCGACCTCCCGGTGTCCCGACGCGAGATAGCCGATAGCTTGGGTCTGACGATCGAGACGGTCAGCCGACAATTCACCGAACTGCGTGAACTGGGTGTCATAGATACCAGCGGCAGATCGGAAGTCTCCATTCGAGATTTGCAATACATCCGCAAGCTGGCGGCATCGGTCGACTGAAAAACCGAAACTTTCCCGAATTTGATCCAGATCAATGCGGTTGCAGGTGAAGCATCTTAGGGCGCCTCGAAAGCCGTTGGAGTAATCGATGCAAGCTGAAGCTGCACTGGGGCGGGTGGGCCTCTGGTTGTTGATCATGATCCTTGCCATCGTACTGGTGGCGACTGCGGCCGACAGGGGGATGGCGGCTCACGGAACGATCATCGGCCTTATTGCCTTCGTGATGGTCTGGGTGACTGCCGGGCGTTTCGATCCGCTGGGAAAGGCGCAGGGTTTCTTCAAGATGCCCCAGGGGTCGTCGCGATATGACGACGATCCCATCCGCTGGGGCGTCCTGGCAACAATGATGTGGGCTCTCGTGGGTTTGCTCGCCGGCGTGTTCATCGCCTCGCAGTTGGCATTCCCCCAGCTCAATATCGAACCCTATTTCAACTTCGGCCGGGTTCGCCCGCTGCACACGTCGGCGGTGATCTTTGCCTTTGGCGGAAACATCCTGATTGCGAGCAGCTTCTACGTCGTCCAGCGGACCTGCCGGGCGCAGCTCGCCTTTCCCGCCCTCGCCCGGTTCGTGTTCTGGGGCTACCAGCTCTTCATCGTCCTTGCCGCCTCGGGTTATCTGTTCGGCGTCACGCAGAGCCGCGAATACGCAGAGCCGGAATGGTATGTAGACGTGTGGCTGACCATCGTCTGGGTCGCCTATCTGATTGTCTTCGTCGGCACGCTGGCGCGCCGGACCGAACCGCACATCTACGTCGCGAACTGGTTCTACCTCTCCTTCATCATCACCATCGCGATGCTGCATATCGTCAACAATCTGGCGGTGCCCGTCGCGTGGAACGGATCGCTGTCGTTCTCGGCCTTTGCGGGGGTGCAGGACGCGCTGACCCAGTGGTGGTACGGGCACAACGCAGTCGCGTTCTTCCTCACCGTGCCCTTCCTCGCGATGATGTATTACTTCGTGCCGAAACAGGCCGAACGACCGGTTTACAGTTACCGGCTTTCCATCATTCATTTCTGGTCGCTGATCTTCCTCTACATCTGGGCGGGGCCGCACCACTTGCACTACACTGCCCTGCCCGACTGGGCGCAGACGCTGGGTATGGTGTTCTCGGTGATCCTGTGGATGCCGAGCTGGGGCGGCATGATCAACGGGCTGATGACGCTCAACGGCGCGTGGGACAAGGTCCGCACCGATCCGATCATCCGCATGATGGTCATGGCCATGGCATTCTACGGCATGGCCACCTTCGAAGGGCCGATGCTCAGCATCAAGGCGGTCAATTCGCTGTCGCATTATACCGACTGGACCGTGGGCCATGTGCATTCGGGCGCGCTCGGCTGGAACGGGCTGATCAGTTTCGCCGCGGTCTACTTCCTCGTCCCGCGCCTGTGGAAACGCGAGCGGATGTATTCGCTGCGCATGATCAACTGGCACTTCTGGCTCGCGACGCTCGGCATCGTCTTTTACGCTGCCAGCATGTGGGTGGCGGGGATCACCCAGGGCCTGATGTGGCGCGAATACGGTGCGGACGGTTACCTCGTGAACAGCTTCGCCGAGACGGTGGCGGCGCTGCACGAACTCTACATCATCCGCGCCGTGGGCGGGGCGATGTATCTCGCCGGTGCCGTCATCATGGGCTTCAACGTCTGGATGACCATCGCGGGCAAGTTGCGTGAGGAAGCGCCGATGGGCGCCATGCCGGCCTACGATCCCGAAAAGGACCGCCCACTCGCCGGGTCGGCCATCCCCGAACCAGCGGAATAGGACGGAACGCCATGGGTCTCGCTTCCCAGCACAAGAAGCTGGAAAAGAACATCAATCTCCTCGCGATCTTCTCGTTCGTCGCGGTGGCGATCGGGGGCATCGTCGAGATCGCGCCACTGTTCTGGATCGACAACACGATCGAGAAGGTCGACGGGATGCGACCCTACACCCCACTCGAGCAGGCTGGGCGCAACATCTATGTGCGCGAGGGCTGTTACGCCTGCCACAGCCAGATGATCCGGCCGGAAACGCACCGGCCCGGACCTCGCGCGCGTCGGCGGGCGGTATTCCGACGAATGGCACGTCCAGCACCTGAAAGATCCCCAGAGCGTGGTGCCCGAAAGCATCATGCCGCAATATGCGTTTCTCGCCGAGACCCCGCTCGGGACGGATAATGCCGCCGACATGCTGCGCGCGTTGCGCCGGGTCGGTGTGCCTTACTCGGATCGCGACATCGGGGAGGCGGCGGCCGACATATCGCTCCAGGCCCAACCCGACAGCGGTGGCGATATCGAGGATTTCCAGCAGCGCTATCCTAAGGCGCAGGTCCGCGACTTCGACGGATATCCCGCACGCCTGACCGAAATGGACGCGCTCGTCGCCTACCTGCAGATGCTCGGGACGCTCGTCGATGTCGACAGCGCCGCGGCACAGGAACGGCTGGCCGAGGAGAAGGGCCGATGAGCCTCTACGACCAGTTGCGCCATCTCGCCGACAGCTACGGTCTCGTCGCGCTCCTCCTGCTATTCCTCGGCCTGTGCCTGTGGGTGTTTCGCCCCGGCGCGAAGCAGCAGAACCGCGAGGTCGCACGCTCGATTCTTGATGACGACGAAATCGAGGGTCCGAACCATGACCGATAAGCGGATAGACGAACCCACCGGCACCCCGACCGTGGGGCACGAATGGGACGGGATCGAGGAACTCGACACGCCGATGCCGCGCTGGTGGCTGTGGACGCTCTACCTCACCATCGTGTGGGGCGTGATCTACGTCATTCTTTATCCCGCCTGGCCGCTGGTCGACAAGGCGACGGAAGGCGTGCTTGGCTGGTCCAGTCGCGGCGAACTCGCGGAGGACATGAGCGTCGCCGATCAGGCGCGTGCAAGCGTTGGAGAGGAACTGGCGCGCATCCCGATCGAGCGCTTGTCGGAGGACAGCGGACTTTTCGCACAGGCAGTCGCGGGCGGTCGGTCGGCCTTCCAGGTTCACTGCTCGCAATGTCACGGCTCGGGCGCGGCGGGAAGCCAGACGCTTGGCTATCCCAACCTCAACGATGACGACTGGCTGTGGGGCGGCGATCTCAAGGCCATCGAGTACACGCTGGCGAACGGAATCCGCGCGCCCGGCGTCGAGGATACGCGAACCAGTCTCATGCCGCCTTTCGAAGGGGCGTTCGAACCTGCCCAGCTCGACGGTGTGGTGAGCCATGTGCTTTCGCTCAGCGGCAAGGGCGCAGCCAGCCAAGCGGGCGCACGGCTCTATCAGGACAATTGCAGCGTCTGTCATGGCACTGCCGGCGAAGGGAATCGCGAACTCGGCGCACCGCGCCTGAACGACGCGATCTGGCTTTATGGCAGCTCTCCCCAGCAGGTCCGCGCCCAGATCCTGAATCCGAAACTGGGCCGCATGCCGCATTGGGGCGGACGCCTGGACCCGGTGACGATCAAGATGCTCGCGGCCTATGTCTGGTCGCTCGGCGGCGGCGAGGAACTGGTCGAGATCGCCGAAGATTCTGCGGTGGAGGTCGATGACGAACCGTGATCCCGGCCGGGCGTCGGGCATGCCGCCGCGCCGGGAGGGCGACGGCCGCGACTGGTCGGTCGTCGTAGAGGACGGCACCGCCAAGACCAACGAGCCGGTCTCGAGCGCGGTCGCCGATCCCGAAGCGACGACGCTGCGCCACGAACCGCACGAACCGCCGCGCCAGCACCTTCCGGCCAAGCTGTTCGAGAAACGCACCAAGGTCCACAACAAGCGGATCGACGGGCCATTCCGGCGCTTCAAGTGGTTCGTGATGTTCGTCACCCTGGCGATCTATTACGGTACGCCGTGGATACGCTGGGATCGCGGTCCCTACGCGCCCGACCAGGCGGTGCTGGTCGATCTCGCCAACCGCCGGTTCTACATGTTCGGCATCGAGATCTGGCCGCACGAATTCTATTACGTCGCCGGCTTGCTGATCATGGCCGCGCTCGGCCTGTTCCTCGTCACGAGCGCGGTCGGCCGCGCCTGGTGCGGCTATGCCTGCCCGCAGACCGTCTGGACCGACCTGTTCCAGCACGTCGATCGTTTCGTCGATGGCGATCGCAACGCCCGCATCAGGCTGGACGCCGCACCGCTCGGTCCGCAAAAATTCGCGAAGCGAGCCCTCAAATACACCATCTATCTGGTCATCAGCTTCTGGACCGGCGGCGCCTGGATCATGTATTTCGCCGATGCGCCCACGCTGGTGCGCGATTTCTGGGCGGGCGAGGCCGCTCCGGCCGCCTACATCACCGTTGCCATCCTCACCTTGACCACCTTCACCCTCGGCGGGTTCATGCGCGAACAGGTGTGCATCTACATGTGCCCCTGGCCGCGCATCCAGACCGCGATGATGGACGAAAAGTCGCTGCTGGTGACCTACAAGGACTGGCGCGGCGAACCGCGCGGCAGCGTCAAGAAGGCCGAGCGCAATCCCGGCAAGTACGGCGACTGCATCGATTGCCAGCAATGCGTTGCCGTGTGCCCGACCGGCATCGACATCCGCGAAGGCCCGCAGGTGGGCTGCATCACCTGCGCGCTGTGCATCGACGCCTGCGACAGGGTGATGGCCGATATCGGACGGCCTCGTGGTCTCATCGACTACGCCACGCTCGAGGATTGCGAGAAGGAAGCGAATGGCGAACCGGCGCGGTCGCCGTGGCAGGCCGTCTTCCGGCCGCGCACGATCGCCTACTTCCTGATCTGGGGCAGCGTGGGGCTCGCAATGCTGTTCGCACTGGGCGTGCGCAACCATGTCGGTCTGTCGGTCTCGCCCGATCGCAATCCGCCCTACATCCTCATGAGCGACGGCTCGGTCCGTAATTCCTACATGCTCAAGCTGAGAAACATGGAAAGCCGTCCCCGCGAAATGGAGATCGCCGTCGAGGGTCTTCCCGGCGCGCTGATGTGGACCGACACCACCGGTAGAAACGATGCTGCGCGCACGCAGGTCAAGACAGTCCCGGCCGACCAAGTGCTCTCGGTCCGCGCGTATGTCGTTGCGCCCGAAGGCACCGGGACCCAGGCGTTCAGCTTCGGCGTCACCTCGCTCGATGAACAGCGGGAGACTGCGGTGACCGAAACGCGGTTCGACGCTCCGGGGGGCGAGGTATGAAACGCGAATTCACCGGCAGGCACGCGGCAGCGATCATCGTGTTCGGGTTCGCCGTCATCATCGCGGTCAACCTGTTCATGGCGACACTCGCCGTGCGCGGTTTCGGCGGCGTCATCGTCGAGAATTCCTATGTCGCAAGCCAGGAGTTCAACGACTGGCTCGACGCGGCGGACGAGCAGGCGGCTCTCGGCTGGTCGATCGAGATGACCCGGAGCGAGAACGGGCACCTCGTGGTCAAGGCCGCTGCGGTGCCCGAGGGCGAGGAAGTGACTGCTGTCGCCAGGCGACCGCTCGGGCAAGCCGACACCACCAGCCTGAGTTTCTTCGAAGCGACGCCAGGACAGCATGTTTCGCTCGAACCGCTCGATGCCGGACGCTGGATCGTGCGGCTGAACGTGATGACTCCGGATGGTCGCATCTGGTCGACCGAAGAACATCTGCCGTGAACGCGCCTGCGAGCCTCGAAACGCTTGGTCAGCCTGCCCTGGTCGACAGCCGCTTCTCCGTCCCAGCCATGCGCTGTGCCGGTTGCATTGCCAAGATCGAGCGAGGCCTGCAGGAAACTGCCGGCGTTGCGGCGGCACGCGTCAACTTCTCCGCCAGGCGGGTCGCCGTCCGGCATGAACGGACGCTCGATCCGGAAGATCTCATCGCAGCCATCGGCAGGATCGGTTTCGAAGCGCAGCTTGCCGAATTGACACCGCCGGGCCAGGACGAGGCCGAAAGCCGCATGCTCCTGCGCTCGCTTGCCGTGGCGGGGTTCGGCATGATGAACATCATGCTGCTCTCGGTCAGCGTCTGGTCGGGTGCGGGCGGTGTCACCCGCGAACTGTTTCACTGGCTGTCCGCGCTGATCGCTTTGCCCGTCGTCGCCTATGCCGGGCGCCCCTTCTTTTCGAGCGCGGCCAGGGCCCTGCGGCATCGCCGGACAAACATGGACGTGCCGATCTCGGTCGGAGTGCTGCTTGCAACCGGGCTCAGCGTCTACGAAACTGCCATCGGCGGCGGGCATGCCTATTTCGACAGCGCGGTCATGCTGCTGTTCTTCCTGCTCGCCGGACGGGCGCTCGATGCGACGATGCGCAACAGGATGCGTGCGGGGATTGGCGCCCTGCTATCGCGCATGGGAAAGTCGGCACGCGTTGTCGCGGACGATGGTTCCAGCCGCACGGTTGCAGCCGACCGTCTCGAGCCCGGCATGCTCATGCTGGTCGCCGCAGGCGAAGCCCTTGCTGCGGATGGTGTGGTCGAGGACGGTCAAAGTGCGATCGACAATGCCATGCTGACCGGCGAAAGCGCGCCGGTGCCGGTCGCCGAAGGTGACGAGGTTCATGCCGGCGCCATCAATCTGGGCAATCCCGTTCGCGTGCGGGTGACGGCTGCATCCTCCGATACGGCGATTGCCGGGATCGCGCGGTTGATGGACGAGGCAAGCCAGTCCCGCAGCCATTATGTCCGCATCGCCGATCGTGCGTCGCGCCTCTATGCTCCCGCCGTCCACGCGCTTGCCCTGATCGCCTTTGCCGGATGGATGATCGCCGGGGTGGGCTGGCACCAATCGCTCGTGATTGCAATCGCGGTGCTTATCATCACATGTCCTTGTGCCATGGGGCTGGCGGTTCCGGCTGCGCAGGTCGTGGCGTCGGGCGCGCTCGCCAGGCGCGGCCTGCTGGTCAAGGATGGCAGCGCTCTCGAACGGCTGGCCGAGGTGGATATCGCATTGTTCGACAAGACCGGCACGCTGACGCTCGGCGAGCCTGTTCCCCGACTCGACCATTTGACCGATGAGCAGAAGTCGATCGCGCTGGCGTTGGCGCAATCCAGTCGCCATCCCCTGAGTAGGGGCATTGCGTCCACACTCGGGGCGGAAGGCGTCACGACCTTGGCACTGTCCTCCAACACCGAAACGGCAGGGCACGGCATCGCTGCAAGGCATGGCGATGTTCCTGTCGCATTGCTGCGCGGCGCGTCCGATCAGGCGGGGCTCTCCTCGACGCTGCACATCGGCGAGAAAACAATCTCGATCTCTTTCACCGATCCGGTGCGTGCCGACGCCGTCGAGGCCCTCTGGGCACTGCGCGCGTGCGGTCTGGAAAGCCGGATCGTCTCGGGCGACCGGCAGGCTCCGGTCCGCGCACTTGCCGGCGATCTCGGCATCGAAGGCGAAGGCGAGATGCGCCCCGATGCCAAACTAGCACTGCTCGATGCCCTGACGGCCTCCGGACATCGACCGCTGATGGTCGGCGACGGGATCAACGACGGTCCCGCGCTGGCGGCGGCTCATGCGTCCATCGCACCCGCTACTGCCAGTGACGTGAGCCAGCAGGCAGCCGACGCCGTCTTCCTCGGCAAGGGGCTGATGCCGGTTGCGCTGGCGATCGCCGTCGCGCGCCGGACGATGCGCATCATTCGGCAAAACTTCGGCTTTGCCATCGGCTATAATGTGCTCGCCGTTCCGCTGGCTCTGGCAGGGCTGGTCACGCCGCTCATCGCCGCCATCGCCATGTCGCTCAGCTCGCTGGTCGTCGTCGGCAACTCGATGCGGCTGGCGCGGATCAGGAATGTCCCGTGAACGTGCTGGTCTTTCTCATTCCGGTCGCACTGTTGCTGGGTGGTGCCGGACTGGTCCTGTTCTTCTGGGCCATGCGAGACGGCCAGTTCGACGATCTCGAAGGCGCGGCGAACCGCATCCTCATCGAGGAAGAGGAAGACGATCGGGAATCGGAGCGAAAATGACCTTTTCGATCACAATTGGAATCCTTTCACTCAGGGCATTGCCGGCGGATCCGCCACCATGCCGAACCCGTTCCAAAAGGAGTTGATGCGATGCCCCTATGGTTTTTTCCTGCCCTCATCGCCCTTTGTGCAATCGTCAGTCTGGGCGCAGGAATCTGGCTCATCCTGCATTTGCGCGACGTTGCCCGCCTGTTCCGTGGCAACCGGCCCGGCGGCATGGTGCGCGGGCCCGGACGGCAACGCGCGACATCGGCGGCAGTATGGACAGCGCTTGTTATATTCAACGCAGGCTGGATCGCCTGCATTCTCATCTGGATTTTCGTTCTGGCCGGTGAGGCCAATACCGTCGTGAACGCCGCGGGATAGTTCGCGATCGTTTCCTGATAGCGATCGCCGAACTTTGCGGATCGAAGCGACCTCCGAACCGCCTTCCTCATGACCGGACGACCGAGGGATCACACGAAGCGGACCTGATTCAGACGGGCTGCCAAGCGAAGCGCCCGTCGCTCCGCCGACCAGCGCGCTGACTACCTCTCCCCTTTCCTGCGTACCTTTTTTCGCATTTGCGAAATTGAGACTTGCCTCAATCCGTTACATCTGTATCGGCGTGCAAATGCGAATAATTCGCAATAGCGACGGGTCAGTTTGGACGTGGGTGAAGCAATGAAATTCGGGACAATCAGGGTACTTGGCGCATCGGTTCTGGCGTTGGCGACTGCCACCTCGGTGCAGGCGCAGCAAGGCGATGCAGCGGCGCCGGCGGAAATCGAAAGCGACCAGCAGGGCACGGGCGATGCGAGCGAGACGGACGACGGCACCATCGTCGTCACGGCAGAGCGGCAGGCGATCCAGGCGCTCGGTTCGACCACGATCACCGCCGAGATGCTCCAGGAACTGCCGCCGGTGAACGATCTGGCCGACATCCTCCGCCGCCAGCCGGGCATCAATCTGACCGGCGCCAGCTCCGCCGGCACCTACGGCAACAACCGCCAGATCGACATTCGCGGCATGGGCCCCGAAAACACCCTGATCCTGATCGACGGCAAGCCCGTCGGCTCGCGCAATTCGGTCCGCATGGGCCGCGATGGCGAGCGCAATTCGCGCGGCGATACCAACTGGGTCCCGGCCGAAGAGATCGAGCGGATCGAGATCCTGCGCGGCCCGGCGGCGGCGCGCTACGGCTCGGGCGCGGCGGGCGGCGTCATCAACATCATCACCAAGAGCCCGGCCGACGAATTCCGCGGCTCGATCTCGGGCTACGTGCTCGTTCCCGAAGACGGCCGCGAAAGCGACACCAAGCGCGCCAGCTTCTCTGTCGCCGGACCGCTGGCCGACACGCTCGGCTTCCGCCTCTACGGCAATTACAGCAAGACCGGCGGCGACGACCCGTCGCTCAATGCCGCAGTGTCTGACACACCCGACGATCGCAGCCCTCCCGGCGGCCGCGAAGGCGTGACCAACAAGGACATCAGCGGATTGATCCGGTGGGAGCCGAACGATGTCCACCGGTTCGACATCGAAGGCGGATACAGTCGCCAGGGCAATGAATACGCCGGCGAATACCGGCTTGGCAGCGGCGCGGTCAGCCCCGTGACCCGCGCCCTCGTCGGCGAAGAAACCAACATCATGAAGCGCTATACGGGCAGCGCCGGTTACCGCGGGACCTATGGCTTCGGCGAGTTCGAGGCTCTCGTCCAGTACGAAGAGACGAAAAACCGCCGCCTCAACGAAGGTCTCGCCGGCGGTCCCGAAGGGACCATCACCGACGATCTGGAATTCTCCACCGCGACCCTGCGCAACTGGTTCGCCCAGGGCACGCTCGACGTGCCCTTTGCCACCGGCGCGCTGCAGCACGTGATGACGGCTGGCGTCGAATACCGCTCGGAATATCTCGACGATCCCTATGCCGTTTCGAACAGCGCGGGCATCGATCTGCCGGGCATCGACAATCCCGAAATGCGCGATACCGAGGCCGACGCGCAGACCATCGCCGCCTATCTGGAAGACAATATGGTCTGGGGCCCGGTCACGCTGACCCCGGCCGTCCGCTTCGACGATCACAGCACCTTCGGCAGCAATTGGTCGCCAAGCCTCAGCGCGTCGGTGGAACTGGCGCCGGATGTGGTGGTGAAAGGCGGGATCGCCAAGGCGTTCAAGGCGCCGAACCTCTACCAGTCCAACCCGAACTATCTCTATTACACGCGCGGCAATGGCTGCCCGAACAACTTCCCCAGCCTGGGCGGCGGCTGCTTCATCCAGGGCAATGCCGATCTCGAGCCCGAGGAAAGCGTCAACAAGGAAATCGGCATCGCCTTCACGCCGGGCCGCTGGAACCTGAGCGCCACCTATTTCCGCAACGATTACGACCAGAAGATCATTTCCAACAATGTCCCGGTCGGCACCGCGCCCTACAACGGCAACATCGCGCGCATTTTCCAGTGGTACAACACGGGCGAGGCCATCGTCGAAGGCGTGGAAGGCAATCTGCTCATCCCCTTCTCGCCCAGCGTGGTGCTGTCGACCAATGTCACCTACATGATCCGCAACGAGGATCGCGAGACCGGACGCCTGCTCTCGGTCATTCCCGAATATACGGTCAATTCGACGCTCGACTGGGAAATCACCGACGCGATCAAGTTCATCGCGACCTTCACCCGATACGGCAAGCAGGTGCCCAATGCGATCTTCTACAGCGGCGACGAGCCGACTGCGGAGCAGCTGGAGATCCGTGACCCCTACAATCTCGTGTCGGCCAACATGATCTTCCAGGCGACCGATGCGCTGCGGTTCAGCGCCGGGGTCAACAATATTTTCGACGAGAGGCTCTACCGCGCCAGCGCCAACAACGGTGCCGGGGCGAACAATTACAACGAACCGGGCCGGGCGTTCTTCGTCCAGACCAATTTGCGGTT
>QFNA01000078.1 GCA_003248395.1 Citromicrobium sp. | reverse complement strand
GCTGCGAGCGTCCCCGGCGTGCGCGATGCCGAGGTCAACCTCGTCTGGGATCCCCCCTGGGGCCCCGACAAGATGACCGATGAAGCGCGGCTCGAATTGGGAATGCTGTGATGACCGACACCCAGACCCGCCACGCACCCAAGGCCGCCGTCGTGCTGACCGAGCGTGCCGAGGCGCGTATCGCCGAGCTGATGGCGAAGGCACCCGACGACGCGATCGGCGTGAAGCTGTCGACCCCACGCCGTGGCTGTTCGGGCCTGGCCTATTCGGTCGACTACGTGACCGAGGAAGCGAAATTCGACGAGAAGATCGCAACCCCGGGCGGTATCTTCTACATCGACGGGGCGAGCGTGCTTTATCTTATCGGCAGCACGATGGACTGGGTCGAGGACGATTTCACTGCCGGATTCACCTTCGAAAACCCCAATGCCAAGGGCGCTTGTGGCTGCGGCGAAAGCTTCATGGTGTGACAGCCAGATGAGCCGACTGCCCAAACTGCTTCTGCTGGCTGCCGGTCTGGTGATCGGTCAGGGAATCCGTAAGGGTAGCAGGCGCACGATGCGAGGTGGGACGACTTCATCGCTGGCTGATGTCCTGGCACATCGCGCACGTCGCAAGCCCCCGCGCAAACCGCCCGAAGCGGGCATGCCTGTCCCGGCCATCCCGCCCGGTGGGCCGCTGCCCAAGCAGGGCGGGGCCGAAGCGCCGCTGGAATTCGATTAGTCAGTCTTCGGCGAGGAAGTCGAGCAGAGCCTGCTCGTAATCGTCGATCCGGCCATCGGCCTCGATCTTTGCGTCGAGCCATGCGCGCTCGGTGCCGGTGATCGCATGGGCCTCGGCAACGCTTTCTTCGCGAGAGGGCCGGTTGTCCTTGCCACCGAATACCTTGCCGAAGGCATTGGGGCTGGCTTCGGCCATGCGGCCGAGGAAGTTGCCGACGCTGGCCTTGTCGTCGGCCATGAAGGCCTGCAGCTCTGCGGCGCGCTCGCGGCTGATTTGTGCGTTTTCGTCGCTGTAGCCCTGCAGGTAGTTGGCGACGCCCTGCACGAAGAGCCGTTTCCATTCTGGCGCATTGTCCGCGCCCAGCGCCGCGTCCTTGAGGTGGAACAGCATTTCGGCCTCCTTGCGACCGACGGCGGCAGGGCGCTCGCTGGCAGGAGCGAAGATCGCGCGGCGCAGCAGTCTTGCCTCGGTGGCGTTCACATTGCCGGCCTCGAGCTGGCCACCGTCGCGCGTGGGGCCCGTGCCATGCAGCACGGCGCGCTCCATCTGGCGCAGCGCGTAATCCTTGAGCGCGAGAGGGACGTTTTTCGCCCGCTCGAACACTCGGACTAGCAATTCGAGTTCAGCCATGCTGCCGAGCCTTCCGTCGGCGTCGATCTGGCCCATCAGCCAGTCGGCGTTCTCTGCATCCACATAGCCTGCAGGTGCGCGCTGGTTGACGACATATTCACCCAGCGCCTCGACGAGGAAATCGACCCACTCGGCGCTGCGCAAGGCTAGTTGCCGGTTGAGCGCGAAGATCGCCTCGGCCTCGTCCTGAGAAATGCGCCCGTCGGGCCACGCAGCCCTGCGCAGAGCTAGCACGTCTTCGCCGGTAATCGCGCCGTCCGCGCCGATTTTCTGTGCCAGTTCGCCGAATTGCACGCCCATCGCCTGCCAACCTTTCGTAAAGCCCGTTGCGCACGACCCTAGCGCGGCGGGTTTAAGACGAGGTTAGCGGGCGGCTCATCGTCGAGCGGGAGTGAGTCCTACGGAATACCGGCGATGCGCAGGCGCCTTACTGGCGCAGCGCGGTGGCGCACGCGAGGCGGTCAACGTCGAGCCCGTCGCTGGCGCGGCGCGCCTCGACATAGGTGACGCTGGGATCGGCGCCCGGGCGCAGCGGATAGAGATAGACGTCGAGCACGCAGGAGGGTCCGCGAAACTGGAGCTTGCGGCCATCGCCTTCCTTTACCTCGAGCGCGGGCATGCCGAAGAAATTGCCGACTGCCGTATCATTCTTGCCCACCAGCCATTCGAAGCCGGGCACGTTCATCACGCGCGGCGCGCGGAAGGTGTTGGTCGATTGCGCAGGGCGGACGACCGGTTGTTGCGGTGGCGGGGCGGTCACCACCGGGGCGGCAGGCGCGGTCGCGGTTTGCGAGGGCGTGGTGGCGCAGGCGGCGACAAGCGGCAGCAGCGCAAGGGCAGCGAAGCGATGGCGAAGGACGAGGTTACGCAAGGGGTTTTCTCCCGCGGTGGACGAGGTGGGTGGCACTCGCGGCACCCAGGACGGGGGCGAGCAGGTTGACGAATGGAATGAGCAGCAGCGCGGCGACGATCCCGCCGAGCAGGAAGCGTCTGGCGGCGCCCATCGGGGCGATGTCGTGCGCCTCGCGGCGGTGGCGCAGCCAGACCATGTCCTGCAGCTCGCGCCCCAGCAGCCAGGCATTCACCGCCCAGAACAGCAGCGCGGTGCCGATGCCGGTGGCGAGCAGAAGAATGGCGAAAGGCAGGGCGAGCAGATTGACCGCGATGGCGCGCAGCGTGGCGCGCGTGCCGTTGGCAAGTTCGGTGGCGAGCGGCAGCGACCGGGCGGATTGCGCCGCAGCGGGATAATGCCGCCGCTCCACCGCGCGCACCACCTCGTCGGCGAAGAAATTGAGCACGAACAGCGCGATGATGCGAAACAGGAGCCAGGCGGCAATGAAGGCGGTGAGCGCGGCGAGCAGCGTGCCCGTGCCGCTGTCGGTATCGATGCCGAGCCGGAGCAACGCCCAGTCATAGGCGAAGACCAGCCCCCAGCCGAGCGCGAGGAAGATCGCCAGCGTCAGCAGCAGGCTCTTGCCCAGGACCCTGAGGATGGCCGGATCGCCCAGCTGGCCCAGCGAAAGGGCGAATGCGCGCGGAAGCGAGGTCATGCGCCGACCGTGATTGCGCCGCGACCCCGGCAAGTCAACGCTGCGCTTGGCCTTCGCCCGATGAACCGCTAACCGCGCCCGACAGTGCGAAAATTCCCGTAGCCCGCGCGCAGCCTTTCACCGGAGTATCCATGACCGACCCCCGTTACGACGTAATCGCCATCGGCAATGCCATCGTCGATGTGATGGCCCCTTGCGAAGAGGCGCTGATCGAGGAGCTCGGCCTGAACAAGGGCGGGATGACGCTGGTCGACACGGCGCGGGCGCAGGAGCTCTATGATGCGATGGGTCCGGCGAAGGAAATCTCGGGCGGGTCGGCGGCCAATACGCTGGCGGGCATGAGCGCGCTGGGCGCGCAATGCGCATTCATCGGGCAGGTCGCGAGCGACCAGCTGGGCGAGGTGTTCAGCCACGACATCCGCGCAGTGGGGATCGATTTCGAGACTCCGGCGCGCGATGCCGAGCCGCCGACCGCGCGCTGCCTGATCTTCGTGACACCCGATGGCGAGCGCACGATGAACACCTTCCTCGGCGCGAGCCAGTTCCTGCCGCCAGCCGCGCTCGACGACGCGACCATCGCCAGCGCGGGCATCCTCTATCTGGAGGGCTATCTGTGGGACCCCGAAGAGCCGCGCAGCGCGATGCGCCGGGCGATCGAGGTGGCGCGCAAGGCCGGGCGCAAGGTCGCCTTCACCGCCAGTGAAAGCTTCGTGATCGATCGCCACGGCGACGATTTCCGCGCGCTGATCGCAGAAGGGCAGATCGACATCCTGTTCGTCAACGAAACCGAGCTGGCGACACTGACGGGGGAGAGCGAATTCGAGGCCGGGTTGGCGGCGCTCGCAGGCAAGGTCCCCGTCCTGGTCGCCACGCGCAGCGCGAAGGGCGCGGTCGCGGTGGCGGGCGGCAAGCGCGCCGAAGTGGCCGCAGAGCCGGTCGACAAGGTGGTCGACACCACCGGCGCGGGCGATCTCTTCGCCGCCGGTTTCCTCACCGGCCATGCGCGCGGCGAGGAGCTGGAAACCTGTCTGCGCATGGGCGCGATCTGCGCAGCGGAAATCATCAGCCATTACGGCGCGCGGCCCGAGGCGGATCTGAAGGCGCTGATGGCGGAAAAGCTGGGCTGACCCGTCGCAAGTTGATGAAATACATACGGCGCGCCTGCCAATAGATTTGCAAAGGCATGGCCCGAAAATGCCAAAGCCCCGCGAACAAGGCGGGGCTTTTTCGTGTGCGGGATAACCACTGTTTCAAAGAGCGCCGCAAGCATAGCGCTTCGGCATCCGTGTAGGAAAGAGTGTCTCGCCCCATCCGCGGTGACCGACTGCAATACTATTGGGCGGGCCCGATAGCGGCCCCAATTGCTGACGTTGACCTTCACTTTCCATTGCTAGAAAGCTGGCGTTGTCTTGGATCCGGCTGTCAGTCTCGAAACGGCAACTGGCCGAGTAGCGAAACAAGAAACTCGGCGTATTCTCCATTCGGATCGAGATCTGGGTCGAACACTGTGACTGTCATGCCGCAGCATCGCGGGTCGGCGACCAGAGGAGAGAGAATCTGCAAAAGATCTGCCGGATCAATTCCAGGCGATCCCGGCGAATCCACTGCAGGCATTACTGTTTGGTCAAGAACATCCACATCCAGATGGACCCAGTAAGACTGGTCGGGCACCCTTTCGAGCGTTTTCTCGATGGCAGAAAGGACGCCTTTCGATCCGATCTGCCGCGCGTGAAAGGTGTCGATTCTAGTGATAGCAGTGTCATTGACGTCCGGCCACGCGAAGTCGTCATCGCGGTTTTCACGCTCGCCAAGCTGAATGACTCGTTCGTCTGAGACGAGCGGGCCCGAAACGCGAGGCCAGTCAGTGGCAATGGCTTCTCCGCGACCAGTTGCCATCGCCAAGTCCATGCCGGCGGCGGCACCGAGCGAACTATCCGCATCGTAATTGCCCAGATGTCGAAAATCGCTGTGACCATCGATATGAACCAGCGCCAGTTCGCCGATCGCTCGGGCCCCAGCCAAGGCACCAAGAAGGATTGAACAATCCCCGCCGATCACCAGTGCAAATTCGCCTTGTTGCGTGACCCTCCTCACTTCATCGGAAAGCGCGAGATTGAATTTGCGTAACGTCAGACCGTTGAGGATGCGCGTGCCCTTCTGGGCGGTCGCCGAGTAGGTCGGTCGGGGTAATTCCACCGCGTTGGTGACACCTACCGCGTCGAGAAGCCCTGCATCAAAAAGGGCGCGCGGAGCTCTCCAAGTGCCAGGCACATGGCCTTTCCTCAATGGGCGAAGACCTAGGTTCGATGGGGCTGCGATCACCTGCATCCGAAGAGAATAGCGCACTTTTCTTTACCAGCGAAACAAAAGCAGACCATCAGCGGCCATTTGCCGCCAAGCGGCTCCCCCACACCAACCGCAGTCGAGACCTCGGTAATATCGCCGTCGGAACGGCGGCCGTCACGCTTGGCTTGCAATCACCCGTGCCGCTCGCGCCGGACTTCGCGCTGGCCGATGTCGCGGCGGCAGAAGCCGTCGGGGAAGTCGATCGCGTCGACGGCTGCGTACGCGTTGCGCTGGGCTTCGGTGGCGCTGGCGCCGCGGGCGGTGACGTTGAGGACTCGGCCGCCGCTGCTGGTGAGTGTTGCGCCATCCAGCTGCGTGCCCGCGTGGAAGACCCTGGCGCCATCGGCCTCTGCCTCGCCCAGATCGATCGTGCCGCCTTTCTTCGGCGTGCCGGGATAGCCTTCTGCCGCCATCACCACGGTCAGCGCGAAATCGCTCGCGAGTTCTGGCGCGGCTACTTCGCCCAGCCGCCTTTGCGCGCAGGCCTGCATCAGTTCGACCAGATCGCTGTCGAGCCGCATCATCAGCACCTGGCATTCGGGATCGCCGAAGCGCGCATTGTATTCGATCAGCTGTGGGCCGTCCCGGGTCAACATGAGCCCGGCATAGAGCACGCCCGAATAGGGCATCCCCTCGGCGGCCATGGTCCGCACGGTGGGCTCGACGATCTCGCGCATGACCCGGGCCTGCAGCGCGTCGGTAAGGACGGGAGCGGGCGAATAGGCCCCCATCCCGCCGGTGTTGGGGCCGGTGTCGCCTTCGCCGACGCGCTTGTGATCCTGCGCGGTGCCGATAGGGACGATGGCCTCGCCATCGGTCAGCGCGAAGAAGCTCGCTTCCTCGCCGGTGAGGAACTGTTCGATCACGACTTCGCTGCCCGCGCTGCCGAACTTGCCGTCGAACATTTCGTCGAGCGCGTGCTGTGCCTCCTCGCGCGTTTCGGCAATCACGACGCCCTTGCCTGCAGCCAGCCCGTCGGCCTTGAGCACGAAGGGCGGATCGAATTTCTTGAGCGCGCCCCACGCCGCCTCGAGCGAGTTGCAGCGTTCGTAGCGGGCGGTGGGGATGTTCGCGCGCCGGCACAGTTCCTTGGTAAAGCCCTTGCTGCCTTCGAGCCGGGCGGCCTGTTTCGAGGGGCCGAACGTGTCCACGCCCGCCGCGCGCAGCGAATCGGCCAGCCCGTCGACCAGCGGCGCCTCGGGGCCGATGACGACCAGGCCGATCGCGTTCTCCTTGGCGAAGGCGATCACGGCGTCATGGTCGGCCGCATCGAGCGCCACGCAGGTCGCATCCTGCGCCATGCCGGGATTGCCGGGCGCCGCCCACAGCTTGTCGCAGCGCGGCGATTGCGCCAGTTTCCATGCCAGCGCATGTTCGCGGCCACCGCTGCCCAGCAAAAGGATATTCATGGCTTCCGATTTCCCGTCAGATTCCGACCCGCAGAGTGCAGGCGATGGAGGCTTGGTAGCGAAGGGGCGCGCAGGCGACAACGCCGAGCCGCTGACGGTCAGCGAAATTTCGAACGCGCTGAAACGCGTGGTCGAGGACCGCTTCGGCTTCGTGCGGTTGCGCGGCGAGCTGTCGGGGGTGAAGCGCGCCGCAAGCGGGCATCTCTATTGCGCGCTGAAGGACGAGAAGGCGGTCATCGACGGCGTGATGTGGCGCGGCAGCACGCAGCGCCTGCCGTTCAATCCCGAAGACGGGCTGGAGGTCGTCGCGAGCGGCAAGCTGACCACCTATCCGGGGCGCAGCAAGTACCAGATCGTGATCGAGCGGATGGAGCTGGCCGGCGAAGGCGCGCTGCTGGCGCTGCTCGAAAAGACGCGCGCACGGTTGCAGGCCGAAGGGCTGTTCACGCAGGAACGCAAGCAGGCGCTGCCGTTCCTGCCGCGCACCATCGGCGTGGTGACATCGCCGACGGGGGCGGTGATCCGCGACATCCTCCACCGGCTGGCGGACCGTTTCCCGAGCCGGGTGATCGTGTGGCCGGTGCTGGTGCAGGGGCAGGGCGCGGCCGAGCAGGTGGCGGGCGCGGTGCGCGGGTTCTCCGCCATGCCCGAGGGCCATCCCGACCGGCCCGACCTGGTGATCGTGGCGCGCGGCGGGGGCTCGATCGAGGATCTGTGGAGCTTCAACGAGGAGGTGGTGGTGCGCGCCATCGCCGAATGCCCGATCCCGACGATCAGCGCGGTGGGACACGAAACCGATACGACGCTGGCCGACCATGCCGCCGATCGCCGTGCACCGACGCCGACCGCGGCGGCGGAGATCGCCGTGCCCGTGCGTGCCGAACTGGCGGCGGCGCTGGCCGATTTCGGTGCGCGCAAGCAGCGGGCGATCCTGCGCCCGGTCCAGCTGGGGCGCGAGCGGCTGGAGGCGCGGGTCCAGCGGCTGCCCGCACCCGAGGCGCTGTTGCAGCCGCAGGCGCAGAAGCTCGACGAGCAGGGAGAACGGCTGCGGCGCGGGCTGATGGACCGGGCGAGCAAGGGGCGCGAGCGGCTGGCGCGGGCGCGGCTGTCGCCGGTCGCGCTCGAGCGGGGGCTGCGCGATGCGAGGCGGGCGCTGTCGGGCGTGGAGCGGGTGATGCGCTCGCTCGATCCGGACTCGGTGCTGCAGCGCGGCTATGTGCGCGTGACCGGGCCCGATGGCCGCACGCTGACCGACCGCGCGGCGGCGGCGGGCGAAGCGGCGCTCACGCTCAAGTTTCGTGACGGCGATCTGGCGGTGGCGGCGGCTGGCGCGGCCCCGCCGCGCAAGGCGAGGCCGACCGCGCGCAATGTGTCGCAGCGCAAGCCCTCGCCGCGGCAGGACGATTTGTTTGGCAAGTGACGAAGTGCTAGGAGCGCGGCCATGTTGATGAACAAGAATTCGGGCCCCGCTTCGGGCGAGGCCAAGCTGCAATACGGCCCCAGCGGCTTTCGCGTCCTGCGTGCAGGACAGCATGTGTTCTGTGCGATGAGCGGCGTGCCCATCCCGCTCGAAGAGCTACGCTATTGGTCGGTCGAACACCAGGAGCCCTATGCCAACGCCCAGCTGGCGACCGAGCGGCTGAAACCGTGATCCTTCGCTGGATTGCGCCGCTGTTCCTCCTGTTACCGGCGGCCTGCGCGACCGCATCCACGCCAGCAGCGGACGATGTGTCCGACAGCGCCCCGCAAGCGGCGGCTGCCCCGGCGCCTGCGCCGACGCCAGACGCGGTTCCGATCCCTGGACCGCCATTGCCGCCCGCAACGCTCGAGGGTCGATACGAGCAGGGCGGCTATATTCGCGGAATTGCCCCGTTGGGCAGCGTCTCAGCGACCATCGACGGAACGCCGCTGCCACTGGACCCTGCGGATAGCGGCTTCCTGGTCGGGCGCCCCGCGCGACTGGGATATCGAGCGGGTCAATGTCGCGAAGCGGCCGAGCGGCAGCAGCGAGGCCTGGTGGCAGAAGCGCGAGCCCGAATGGCTGGCGATCAAGGCGGCCCGCGAAAGGGAAACCGGCGCCACAGGCTGGCGGCAGGATTTCATCTGGCCAGTCACGGGGCGGATTTCGGGCAGGTTCGGCCGGCAGCGAATCTATCGCGGCGAGCCGGGCAGCTATCATTCCGGGCTCGACATCGCGCCGGGCAACGGCGTGCCGTTCGTTGCGCCGGCGGATGGCGTGGTGGTGCTGGCGCGCACCGGTTTCAGCCTGGAGGGCGGGATCGTGATCGTCGATCACGGGGCCGGGCTCAACAGCGCCTTTATCCATCTGTCGCGGCTGGCCGTGGCGCAAGGCGACACGGTGCGACAGGGGCAGAGGCTGGGCAATGTCGGATCGTCGGGACGGGCGACGGGGCCGCATCTGCACTGGAGC
>QFNA01000077.1 GCA_003248395.1 Citromicrobium sp. | reverse complement strand
ACCACCCAGGCGTTGAAGGGCGACAGGTTCGGCCCCGTATTGCGTTGAAACGGCAAGAGCACATCGTCGATCCATTCCTTCGAACCGCAAACCGCCCCCGCAAGCACCCTGCCCTGACCGTCCATCAGCTTGGTGGCGGAATAGGCGACGACGTCCGCCCCGAAATCCATCGGTCGCTGCAGGGCGCTGGTCGCGAACGCATTGTCGACGACGGAGATGATCTTGCGGTCCCTCGCTAGTGCGCAGACATGCGCAAGGTCGACGACATCGAGCGTGGGGTTCGCGGGCGTCTCGAAGAAGAACACCTTCGTGTTGGGCCGTATCGCAGCCTCCCACGCGTCGTTGTCAGCGCTATCGACAATCGTCGTTTCCACGCCGAACCGCGGCAGCAGGTGGTCGAGCAGCCAGCGGCAGGAACCGAATGCCGCGCGGGCACCGACGACATGATCGCCCGCCGATACCTGGCAGAGGAGCGCGGCGGTCATGGCCGCCATGCCACTCGCCTGCGCGCGGCTTGCCTCGGCGCCTTCCATCAGCGCGATCCGCTCCTCGAGCATGGCGACCGTCGGATTCTGCAGCCGCGAATAGGTCATGCCCTCCGCCTCGCCTGCGAACCTGTCCGCCACTGTCTGGGCATCGTCGTAGGTGTAGCCGGACGTCAGGAAAATGCTTTCGCTCGTCTCACCATGATCGCTGCGCCAAGTGCCGCCTCTCACAGCCTGCGTTGCGGGCCGCCAGCGCGAGGTAATCGAACGGTCCATGCCAGTCGTTTTCTTCATGCGACGCGCTCTAAGGCCGCACGGCACCTGCGGCAAGCCAAGGCTGTTGTCTCACTTTCTTCTCTGGCCTAACCGTCGGCCGGTATGAGCCGTGCGCCCAACCAGCCTGTCGATTCCCGTCTCTGGTGCGCCTTGATTTCGCTGGTTTTCTGGGCGCTCGTCCTGTGGAACCTGGCCATTCCCAGCGAACCCTATTTCGACGAAGTCCATTACCTGCCCGCGGCGAGCGATCTGATCGAGCTCGACCGTTTTTCCAATCGCGAGCATCCGCTGCTCGGCAAAGAGATCATCGCGATGGGCATCGCGATATTCGGCGACAATTCATGGGGTTGGCGGATATTCTCGTCGATCGCCGGCGCACTTACTCTCTATGCGACGATGCGCGCCGTGTGGTTCGCCAGCCAAAGCCGATATGCGACGATCGCGGCAGGTCTGCTGGTGGGAAGCGGCTTCCATCTTTTCGTCCATTCGCGGATCGCCATGCTCGACATCTTCATGATCGCTGCCATGGCAGTCTGCTGGTGGCAGTTGTGTGCAGCGATGCGCGAGCCGGAACGCGGACGACAGCGACTGGTCGTCGCGGGGATTGCCCTCGGCTTGTCGATGGCGGCCAAATGGAATGCGCTGGCACTGGTTGCGGTGCCCGGACTTGGCTTTCTCGTGCTTCGATTCCTCGCCGGACGCAGGCGCCTGTTGCTGAGCACAAGGGGCATGCCGGTTCCGGGCATCAGCCTGATGGAGGCATCGGTCTGGCTGGGTATCCTGCCGCTCGCGGTCTACGGCGCAACCTACCTTCCCGCCTTTCACTTTGCCCGCGATCCGATTGGCGAGGGGCTGATTGCCCACCATCGTTTCATGCTGGAGCTGCAAACGCAGGTCCTCAAGGACCATCCCTACATGTCCTGCTGGCGCGATTGGATCATCAACTGGCGTGCCATCTGGTATCTGTACGAGCCGATCGACGGTGCGCAGCGCGGTGTGCTGCTCGTCGGCAATCCGCTGACGATGCTGATAGGGCTGCCAGCGGTCCTCTGGTGTGCATGGCAAGGCATCGTCCATCGCCGGGCAGCGCATGGCGGCACGGCCCTGCTCTATGCCATCACGCTCGGATTCTGGATCATGGCGGCGAAGCCGGTCCAGTTCTACTATCACTATTTCCTGCCCAGCATGTTTTTGCTGGTTGCACTCGCATTGGCGCTCGACGATCTGCGCAGTGCCGGCTGGCGCAGGACGAGTGCGCTGGTTCTCTCGGCCAGTCTCGCGCTGTTCGCATTTTACTACCCGATCCTCGCGGCCGAACCTCTGGCAGCGAACGACAGCTTTGTCGTTTGGACTTGGCTCGAAAGCTGGCGATAGCGCTCAGTAGCGACCCCAGACGAAGCGGCTCGACAGGGCGTAATTCCACACCGAACCGATCCCGATCCCAATCAATGCGGACGGGATTTCATGCAGCCCCTTGCTGTTGAGCAGCGTCGCGACAGCGACATTGGCGAAAGCGCCGATCGAACAGGCGAGGATGAAACTGACCCAGCCACGCAATAGCCGGGCCGGCTCGGTCAACCTGCGGTCGCGATAGGTAAGGTAATTGTTGAGCCAGAAGTTGAATGTCATCGCGCCCATCGTCGCGATCGCCTGACCCCACGCAAACGCTGCACCTCCGAGCCACAGTGCGAGGTAGAGGATCGCCATGTGCACCAACACGCCGATGGCGCCGACCGTGCCGAAAAGCGCAAAACGCGTGGGGATGATCCGGCCGAAGCTCTTGTCGTAAAGGCCAGCCAGGAAATCGAACGCGATGGCCCGGTCGAGCTTGCTTTCTCCGGCGCGGCGCGCAGCGAAGTTCAGCGGAAGCTCTTTCACGGTCAGCGGTCGATCCGAGGTCGCAAGAAGATCTAGCAGTATCTTGAACCCGATGCCCGAAAGATTGGGAGCGAGGTCCCGCGCCAACTCGCTCCGTAAGAGAAAGAACCCGCTCATCGGATCGCTCAGTTCGACGCCGGTGAGTTTGCGTGCGAGAAGGTTTGCCATGCTGGAAAGCCGTTCGCGATCCGGACGCCCCCATTCCACCATGCTCGCCCCTTTGGCGAACCGGCTGGCCACAGCGACCTCAGCCTCACCGGACCTAACAGCGGCCAGCATTTCGACCAGCAGTGCCGGATCATGCTGATGATCGGCATCCATCACGGCGACAAAGGGTGCGGCCGTCGCGCAAATCCCTTCGATGGCTGCGCTGGACAACCCACGCCGACCAATCCGCTGAATAACGCGAACCCGGCCATCGGTGCGTGCGATCTTGCGGGCCTCATCCGCAGTGCCGTCGGCGGAATTGTCATCGACAATCAGCACCTCCCAGCCGATCCTGCCGAGAGCCTGCTCTATGCGTTCGATCAGGGGCTGGAGGTTTTCACGCTCGTTCAGCGTCGGCAGGACAATAGCCAGCTCGAGCGAGCTGTTTTCGGGCAGATGGTCACTTGGCTGGAGGTCGGCGTGCATGCCGGAAGGGTTGAGCCCGTTGTGCGCAAAACTTCAAGATGCGAGGCGCAGCCTCTCAACGACTGCATCGCCGATTTCGCGAGTGGACGCATCGCCGCCAAGATCGCGACCACGAATGCCGGCCCCCAGAACTCCGGCAACGGCTTTCTCGACACGATCCGCATCGTCCTCACGACCGAAGGAATGGCGCAGCATCATGGCGACGCTGAGAATGGCGGCGATGGGGTTTGCCTGACCTGTACCGGCAATATCGGGGGCGCTGCCATGGATAGGTTCGTAAAGCCCGAAAACGCCGTGCTTGGTTCTTCTCTCGCCAAGACTCGCGCTGGCCATCAGTCCGATCGAGCCGACGCAGGCGCTGGCCTGATCGGACAAGATGTCCCCGAACAGATTGCCGGTCAGCAACACATCGAAGCGATCGGCCGGACGCAGGAGCTGCATGGCGGCATTGTCGACGTACATGTGTTCGAGCGTGACATCCGGATAATCCGCCGAGACTTCAATCACGGTTTCGCGCCAGATGCGGCTCGTTTCGAGGACATTCGCCTTGTCGACGCTGGTCACCTTCCTGCGCCTGCCGCGTGCCGCTTCGAAGGCCAATGCCGCGATTCGGCGCACTTCCGCCTGGTTGTAGGACATGGCATCCCACCCCTCGCGACCGCCGGCCGAATCGCGTTCTCCCTTCTCCCCGAAATAGACATCGCCATTGAGTTCGCGCACGACGAGAAGATCTATCCCCCGCGCGAATTCGGATTTGAGAGGCGACATGTCTTCGAGTCCGGGAAAGCTCGCCGACGGACGCAAATTGGCGAACAGTCCCAACCCGCTTCTCAGGCCCAGAATTGCCTGCTCCGGTCGATCGGATCGCGGCAAGTGATCGCATGCGGGGTCGCCGACCGCGCCAAACAGCACCGCGTCGG
This sequence comes from Citromicrobium sp., assembly GCA_003248395.1. Classification (GTDB taxonomy): domain Bacteria; phylum Pseudomonadota; class Alphaproteobacteria; order Sphingomonadales; family Sphingomonadaceae; genus Qipengyuania. The sequence goes on along the minus strand of QFNA01000077.1, from coordinate 7,570 downwards.
CAGCGCGCGCCATCTCCAGTGTTTCTGACGGCAACGGCGTGCTATGACGCTGGTAGGCCACTCCGCCGACATCGCCTTCGAAAAGGGTCAGCTCTGGCAGCTCGAGGGCCTCGAGCACTCTCACGGCCTCACGGGTCACTTCCGGACCGATGCCGTCGCCGGGAAACACTGCAATTTTCATTCGATCATCCGCGCCAGCCGCTCTCTCAACAGGTACCTCGCGGCTAAGACGTCGGAGCGCGTGTCGGCAAGGAGGTATCTCGCGATTTTCGGCTCGATTTGGTCGAGAATTTCCAGAGCATGCCCAAGTCCCGCTATCTCGGGCCGTTCCCCGCCATAGCCCATTTCGCGGAGCAGCAGGATTTCGTAATGCGCCAGCGCCGGAACCCAGCCGCGGGCGGAAGGCGCCTGACAGATCGCATCGAGCAATCCTCCGAGTGCGTCGAACAAGGCTGGATAGGGATTGCGTTCGGGAAGTACGCTGGCGGTGAGCGCACAAACCCAGGCAATGGCCGCGGCGGGCAGCGGCTCGCTGAGCCAGGGCCCGCGACTGCTCACCAATTCCAGGCGGGCGAATGGCAACTGGTTATGCGATTTTGCGCGTATTTCCGCGTCGAGACGATTGCCGGGGATCATCACGGGCCGAAGCTGTCGTCCTCGCCCTCCTGCGACATAGGCTGCAACCAGTCCGCTGTCGCGCAGCAGCAGTCGCGCAATGACAGCTGTCTCGCCATGCTGGCGCGTAGCGACAAGAATGGCCGGCGCGTGAAAGTGCATCGGCGTCCCCTACTCGGCGGCAGGGGAATCGCTCACTTGAGCTTGGCCTCGAGTGCGGCCACGCGGTCCGCCAGAGCCGCGCTGTCTTCGCGCGCGCGCGACGCCATCGCCTTCACCGCATCGAATTCCTCGCGGCTGACGAAGTCCATTCCGCCGAACGCTTCCTTCGCACGTTCGCGCGCCGTTTCGCGCGCCTCGCGGCTCATTCCCGCCAGCGTACCGGCGGCAGAATTGGCGAGTTTGACGAAGTCGGCGATCAGGGGGTTCTGGCTTTGCATGAACTGTATCTAGTTCGGCGCCGTCAAACGTTCAATTGGCGATGCGCACACGATCGACCGGATCGCTGCTTCCCCCGCCATCCGCCTCCGGATTGAGCTGGAGAAACTGCCAGTTGAGCACAGTCGCGAACAACACCCAGGCGAGATAAGGCAACAACATCAGCCCCGCGGCCCGGCGCACTTTCCAGAACAGGACAATCACGACCACCAGGCTCAGATCGATTGCCAGCATGAGCAGCATTGCTGCGGACATTTCCTGCGCACCGAAGAATACGGGTGTCCACGCAAGATTGAGGGCGAAATGGATCGCGAAGCCGGTCAGCGCAGTGGTGCGCCCGCGCGCACCCCACGCGGCGCATACCATGGCCAGCGCGATGCCGATCATGATGTAAAGCAGCGTCCAGACAATCCCGAACGTTGCCGGCGGCGGATAGATACCGGGCTTGTCGAGATCCCGGAACCATTGCGTGTCCGGTCCGCCAAGTTGCCCGGCGAGGAATCCCAACAGCACGCAAAGCGGCACTGTGAAGAGCGCCCAGCGAAGGAAGCTCGCGCGTAGCTGACCGCGCGATGCCAGAGTGTTCATTGCCTTGTGCCCGTCCCGATTCGCATTCGGCGCTGTTGTGGCAACCGCGGGGCGACGTGGCAACGATCCAGCTATTTGAGCAGGACCAGTTCTTCGGCCATCGTCGGATGAATTGCGCAGGTGGCGTCGAAATCCGCCTTCGTCAGCCCGGCCTTTACCGCCACGGCTGCTGCCTGCATGATCTCGGGCGCTTCGGGACCGATCATGCCGATACCCAGTATCTTCCCCGTCGCCTCTTCACAGATCATCTTGTAGAGCGCCCGCTCGTTCCGTCCGGCGAGGACATTCTTCATCGGGCGGAAATCCGATTGATAGACGCGAATATCGCCCACCTTGTTGCGCGCTTCGCCTTCGGTCATCCCGACCGCTGCGATCGGCGGATGGCTGAAAACCGCGGCCGGTATGGCCGTGTGATCGACCGCCACGGGGTCGCCATCACCGAATACCGTGTCGGCAAATGCCTGTCCTTCACGAATGGCGACGGGGGTGAGCTGGACGCGGTCAGTGACGTCGCCGACGGCATAGATATGGTCGACGTTGGTCTTGCTGAACCGATCGACCTGAATCTCTCCCCTGTCGCCAACGGCTACACCGGCCTTGTCGAGACCGAGGCCCTCGGTATTTGGGAGGCGGCCCGTGGCGTAGAGGACGGCGTCTACGACGATGTCATCGTGATTGGTCATTGCCACATTGAGGCAGCCGTCGTCGCGTTTCTCGATACCGCGGAACTCGGCGTTGAAGCGGAAGTCGATACCCTTCATCAGGCTGATCTGCAGCAGCCGGTCGCGCAGGCTTTCGTCATAGCCGCGCAAGAGCGTGTCGGAGCGGTTGATGATCGTGACGTGGCTACCGAATTCGTTGAAAATGCCGGCGAACTCATTGGCGATATAGCCCCCGCCCGCGATCAGGATACGTTCGGGAAGCGCATCGAGATGAAAGGCCTCGTTGCTGGTCATGCCCAATTCGTGCCCGTCGCATTGCGGCACATGCGGACGGGCTCCGGTCGCAATCAGGATGTATCGGGCTGTCACGGTCCGCCCGCTGGCCAGTGTGATCTCATGCGGCCCGCTCAGTTCGGCACGCTCGTTGAGGACTTCGACACCGGCATTTTCGAGGGTTTCGGTATAAAGGCCCTCGATCCGCTTCACATCGTCGAGCACATTGTCGCGCAGCTTGATCCAGTCGAAGCTTTTCTCGCCGATGTCCCAGCCGAACTTCTGGCAATCTTCGAGATCTTCGGCAAAGTGCGCGCCATAGACGAGCATTTTCTTCGGCACGCATCCGCGGATCACGCAGGTGCCGCCGACGCGGTGCTCCTCGGCTACCGCAACCTTGGCGCCATGTGCCGCAGCGACCCTGCTTGCGCGTACGCCCCCCGATCCCGCTCCGATAGTGAAGAGGTCGTAGTCGTAGTCGGCCATGATCGCGCGCTCCTGTTATCGCAGAGCGCGCGATATGGCGTTGAAGCTCCGGCTTGCCAACCGTCGCCGGTCAGCTGGAAGCGCGATTGCGGTCGCGGTTCCTGTTGCGATTGCGATTGCGACCGCCCTGTCCGCCAGGCTTGCCACCACGAGACGGCCCGTCGCCCGAACCCTGCGGCCTGCCCTTGCGGGCGGGATGTTTCTGCTTCGGCCTGGGCTTCTTGCTGCCGTCGCCGGCAGGACGGACCTTCGGTTTGGCGAGGCGCGGTTTCTGTTCGCGTTTGGTCGGGCCGACCCCTTCGACCACCGCGCGAAAATTATCGGGCAGCGGCAGACGTTCGAATTCCGCATCGGTCTTCTTGCGGATATCCTTGAGATAATCGCGCTCGTCCTCGGCGCAGAAGGCAATGGCGACGCCATCGCGCCCGGCCCGCGCCGTGCGGCCGATACGGTGAACATACTGTTCGGGAACATTCGGCAGTTCGTAATTGATCACGTGGCTGACACCGGGGATGTCGATACCACGGGCAGCAACGTCGGTTGCGACAAGCACGGGAGTCGACGCGCTGCGGAATTCGCCCAGCGCGCGCTCACGCTGCGGCTGGCTCTTGTTGCCGTGAATGGCATTCGCCTTCACGCCTGCCTGGCCGAGCTTTTTTACCACCCGGTCGCAGCCGTGCTTGGTACGCGCGAACACGAGAACCCGTTCGAATTCGCCGGGGACCGCATGGCGGCCCTTGAGGATCATCTCTAGAAGCGTCTGCTTTTCGTCCTGTTGCACCATGAACAGGAACTGTTCGATGCGTTCCGCGGTCGTGCTTTCTGGCGTGACCGAAACATGCGCCGGATTCTGGCAGTATTGTGCGGCGAGATCCTTGATCGAACGCGGCATCGTCGCGCTGAAGAAGAGGGTTTGACGTTCCTTCGGCACCAGCTGGCTGATCCGCTTCAGCGCGTGAATGAAACCGAGATCGAGCATCTGGTCGGCCTCGTCGAGCACGAGGATTTCGACCCCATCGAGCTTGAAGGCCTTCTGGTCGATCAGGTCGAGGAGCCGGCCAGGCGTGGCGACGAGGATGTCGGTGCCGCGATGCAGCTTGTTGCGGTCCTTGTTCACCGACGTGCCACCGACGATGCTCTGCACCTTCAGCCCGGCAAGCGCGCCGTAATCCTTCGCGCTCTGGGCGATCTGGCCAGCCAGTTCGCGGGTGGGCGCAAGCACTAGCATGCGGCACGATTTGAACGGCGTCTGCCGCTCGGCCTCGCGAAGATTGTCGATGCTGGGCAGCATGAAGGCAGCAGTCTTGCCCGTGCCGGTCTGAGCGATGCCCATCAGGTCGCGTCCCTCCAGCACGGGCGGAATGGCCTGCGCCTGGATCGGCGTCGGCGTGGAATAGCCCTTCAGGTCGAGAGCCTGGAGAACGGGCTGCGAAAGCCTGCGGCGCGCAGCAGCGATGCATGCGCGTTCGCGGGGTTGGTAACCGCCCGCGTGAATAGGGAAGCTTTTGAAAACAAACGAAACGCGCGCCGGGGCGGGCATATTACGCCGCCGCTTCACGCTGGCGAACAGCGTTTCGGTTGGCGCGCAAATGGGCGCGAGTGGGCGCAATGTCAATGAGGGAGAGCAATCAGCGGGTCGCCAGCTGCTCCATCGCGACCTGTTGCAACCGCCCGGCCATTTTCGGCTCGATGCCGATTTCATGCGCTGCCTTCTCGCCATCGCCGAACCGGCGTACATCGTAGCCGGTCACCTGGGCAAAGACCACCAACGCTTCCAGGTACGAACCCTCGGCGCTGGCGTGATAGTGGTCATAGCTCCACAAATCGATCTTGCCGTAGTCGCGGCCGTCATAGGGGTTTGCGTCGGCCAAACCTGCCGCCATGGCGCGGTTCCACGCCTCGCCGACCGGGATCACACCGTCGATAGTGTCGCTTTCTCGATCGACCTGATCCATCGCGCGGCGCAGGTCCGTGGCCATCTGGCCAATCGGCTTCCCGTACCAATGGCCCTCGGAACGATACACCTGATCGGCTCGGCTCCACGTCGCCATAAGATAAGCTCGCACCTGCGGATTGGCGGCTGTGAACATATCTGACAGACGATCGGCATTCCTGCGCGTTTCAGTCGCGTCGAGCGGCTTGTCGGGATCGAGCGTGGAGTACTGCTGAATGATCACGACGTCCCACTGACGGTCGATCAGAGCGCGCTTTTCCTTCAAGTGGAAACCGAGCGTACTGCCTCCGCGCAGCTCATGGGTTACCGACCATTCCAGCCCGGCCTGTTCGGCGAACCTGGCAAACAGGGCCGGAATGCCGCCCACGCCTTCACTGTTCAAATCGGTCACGCTGTCGGGGCGATAGCGCAGGACGGCAGAGTTCGCGCCCTGCGTGAAGCTGTTGCCGATAAAAAGGATCTGTTGCGGCTGTTCTGCCCACGCCGGCGAGGAGCCAGCAAGCGCCAGCATGGCCAGTGTCTTGCGGAATGATCCGGTCATTGGTCGAGACCCGCCGCCTCGAGGAGTGCCTCGGTGCTGGCGTCGAATTTTTCGCCGCCGCCTTCGATGGCCTTTGCCATCTGCTTGCCCAGTTCCACGCCGAACTGGTCGAACGGGTTGATACCCATCAGCACCGCGTTGGCAAATGTACGGTGTTCATGAAAAGCGATCAGCGCGCCCAGCGTGGCCGCATCGAGATCGTCGCACAGGATCGTCGCAGAGGGCCGGTCGCCCGGATAATTTCGCGCCGGGTCTTCGCCCTCCTTACCCGCCATCAGCGCCGCTCCTTGCGCGAAACAATTCATCAGCAGGATACGATGGTGCGCCGGGTCAAGCTCGTCGCCGGGCGCGATACTGGCGATGAAATCGACCGGGATCAGATGCGTGCCCTGATGAAGCAGCTGGAACACCGCATGCTGGGCATCGGTGCCGACACCGCCCCAAGTGACAGGCGCGGTCGGGCCGTCGACCGGTTGCATGTCGGCGGTGACGCGTTTGCCATTGCTCTCCATCTCCAGTTGCTGGAGATAATCGGGAAACAGCGAGAGCCGCTCGTCATAGGCGAAGACGGCGCGCGTCTGGCACCCGCGCACCCGGCTGTAATACTGGTCGGCGAATGCCGCACGCAGGACGAGATTCTCTGCGCCGTCATCATCGCGAAAATGCGCATCGACTGACCGTGCTCCGGCCAGCATGGCCCGGAAATCCTCCATCCCCACCGCCATGGCAATGGGAAATCCGATCGACGACCAGATCGAATAGCGCCCGCCCACGCTTTCCTGAAACGGCAGAATGCGCGTTTCGTCGACACCCCATTCGACTGCCTTTTCTGGCGCGGCCGTCAGCGCGATTACGCGCCCGGACGGATCCGGCACACCATTGTCGCGCAGCCATTTCAGTGCGCTATCCACGTTGGTCATGGTCTCGATGGTGGTGAAGGTCTTGCTCGCCACGGCGATCAGGGTCTTGGCGGGGTCGCACTGCGCAAACGCATCTTCGAGCGCGACGCCATCGATGTTCGAAACGACGTGCACATCGCATAGCGAAAGGTCGCGGCTGAGCGCATCGACGCCGAGTGCGGGACCAAGGGCGCTGCCGCCGATCCCGATGTGGATCAGATGCTCGATCTCGCCCAGCGCCCCCTGATGGATGGCCTCGACCAGCATGCCCATGCGGTCGATCAGCGCCATCGCTTCCTCGACTTTCGCCCCGTCACCGGTGCCGCGCAAGGTCGCGTGATCGGCAGCACGGCCCTCGGTCGGATTGACCACTTCGCCGCCGAACAACTTTGCCCGCATTGCGGGAAATTCCATGGCCTCCGCCAGCTCCTCGAAGGCTGCGATGACGGCGCGATCAAGATGTGTCTTCGACCAGTCGAACAGGATGCCGCCGGGCGCCATGGGATCGTCCGAGGCATCGCCTGCCAGTTCGATCCGCCCCGAAAGCATGGCCACCCTGGCCGCCCCGCCGGGCTCGTCGGTGCCCTCGCCGCCATCGCGCTCGGTACTGAACAATTCGCCAAGGGTTGGACGCGGGAGTTTGTCCAGGCGAGACCAAATATCTGCGACGGAACTGGTCATGGCGGTTCAAAAATCCTTTAATGGCTGCACGGGTGCGACTAGGGAAAGCGGCCATGTTTGAGAACCCCGCATCACGCCCGCCCGCGACGGATACGAATGCCGCCGACGATCAGGACCAGGAAAGCTGGGGCGACTTTTTCAAATTCGTGCTCAAGCTGGTGCTGGCGGTCGTCATCTTCCGCAGCTTTTTCTTCTCGCCCTTCACGATCCCCAGCGAAAGCATGCTCCCGGGGCTGCGCAACGGCGATTATCTCGTCGCCGCAAAGTGGCCTTATGGCTATTCGCGGCTATCGATGCCGTTCGAGGCGCCGATCATTCCGGGCCGCATTTTCGCAAGCCTGCCGGAACGCGGCGATGTGATTATCTTCAAACATCCGATCGACGGCTTCGATTACGTCAAGCGCGCGATTGGCCTGCCCGGTGATACCGTGGC
>QFNA01000076.1 GCA_003248395.1 Citromicrobium sp. | reverse complement strand
CGCTTCCTGCACGACCTTGAGGTGATGCTGGACCTGGCGCTGGCCATCGTGCCATTCGAAAATTTCTTCGCCGCACGGATCAGCGATGTCGGCATTGCAAGATATGATGCCACCAGCATCGGCGACATATCCAGTCTTCACGACATCGACCCCCAGCTGGCCATAAAGCTTCATCGCATCGGCCAACTGTGCTTCGTAAACCTGAATGTTTCCGCCGGTCTCGTGATGGCCGATCAAATGCACGCCCTTGTCGCGCGCGTAATCCGTGACTTCCTTAAGATCGAAATCGGGATAGGCTTGGGTGAAACTGTAATCACGGCCGTTGCCGAACCAGTTTCCATCCCAGCCGACATTCCACCCTTCGACTAGAACTCCACGAAATCCGTGCTTGGCAGCGAAATCGATAACATCCTTGGTATGCTCAGTCGTCGCGCCGTGATTGGGCCCCGAGGCCCAACTCCAGTCGCCGCGGATCATGCCCCACCAGATGCCGACATATTTGGCCGGTTCGAACCACGATACATCGCCCAGTTTGTTGGGCTCGTTGAGGTTGAGGTCGATATTGCTCTCGACCAATGTCGCAGGTTCGGTCCCGATCCTGATGGTGCGCCAGGGAGTGTTGAACGCGCCAGTACGCACGACCTTTGCGCCGCGACTGGAGGGCGCGAGCAGAGCGCGAAGGCGCGTTCCATCCATGCGTTTCAGCCACATGCCCGAGTAATCGACCAGAGCAGCCTCATGAAAGGCGAGATAGCTGCCCCCTTCCAGCTTCATCGTCACAGGCGTGTGTACGGTTGAAAGCGAGCTGATCGGCGTCTTGCTGTAGAGATATTCATAGCGATTCCAGTCACCGGCCGGGATGGACCACGCCGTTCCGTCGCTCGCGATGTTAAACTCGGTCAGTTCCTCGGCAATGCGATATTCAGGCTGCGCGTTGCTGGCGGGGAACTCTGTACGGAAACCGATGCCGTCGTCGAACACCCGCAAGCGAACAGTGATCTGGCGCGCGTCCTCGTCTTTCTGACGGAAGGTCATGGCTAGCTCGTTGTGGCGATCAATAACCCACTGCCGCTCGCCCCACGGCTGTTCCCAGCGAGTATCGACCTGATTTGTCGTGGTCCCGGCTTTTTCGAAATTGCGACGCATTGGATTGGCATCGGTAAAGGCAAACCCGATGTTCGACTTGGCGATGACCGGAGCGCCGTTATGCGAAACCTCGTAATAGGGGATGCCTTCGCCATCGGCATCTAGAGTCACCACAATGCTGCCGTCGGGCGATTCGACGGTTTCAGCGCTCGCATGGCTGAGGGGGATCAGCGAGGCGGTAAGCAAAAGGGCAAGGCGGATCATGAATAGGTCTCCAGCAGAATTGCAGCGAAGGGGGGGAGTATTTCGGGTGTAGCGCCGCCCAGTGCGACCAAGATCGCTCCGGCGGTCGGTGCAGTGTCGATCTGGCTGTCACCGAGATTGAAGCGGCAGATCACACGCTGACCAGCGGCCTCGCGAACGATCTCGATCAAATTTCCATTCTTATGGCAGGCGGCGACTGTGCCGTGGTGCAAGGCGGGATTGTCGTTCCGCATGGCCAGCATGGCGCGCGTATGGTTCAAGAGCGACGCCTCGTCGCCGTCCTGCAAATCAACTGCCCGATCGAGATTGTCATCGCCGACTGGCAACCATGGTTCGCCCGTGGTGAATCCCGCATGCTTGGCCCCGTTTTCCCAGGGCATCGGCGTACGAGCGCCATCACGGCTGAGTGTGAGCGGCCAGTTGGCGATTGCTTCGGGATCGTGAAGCTGATCGAAGGGGATGTCGACCTGAACGAGGCCCAGTTCTTCTCCGTAATAGAGAATGATGTTGCCGCGCAGGGACGCCAGCAGCGCAATTTTCATGCGGGTGGCGGCTTCGCGATGGGTGCTATCCCACCAGCGGCTGGCGGCCCGCGGTGCGTCATGGTTCTCAAAAGCCCAGCTAGGCCAGCCGGTGCCTTCGTCATCAGGCCATTGCGCCAAAGCGGCGCAGACTGCGCCGGGCGTCAGTTTCTCGGCATAGAGGAAATTGAATCCATAAGCCGAATTGAGATGGTTTTCGCCATCCGTGAAGGCCTGCATTTCGGCTTCCGCTTCTTCTCCGCCGACTTCCGCGACCGTGAAAATTGCCTCGTATTTATTCGTGAGGTTGCGAATCCGCTCGACGAACTTGGGAATATCCGGATGGCTCTGGTTGTATCGCTTGATCTGGAAATCGAACGGCCTGGTACGCTCCTTGTTACTGGCAGGTGCTGGCGGATTGTCGCGCAATTCCGGATCGTGCATGCAGAAATTTAGTGCGTCGATCCGAAACCCATCGACGCCACGATCTAGCCAGAAACGCATAACGCCCAGCACCGCGTCCTGCACATCGGTGTTATGGAGATTGAGGTTAGGCTGCGAATTCAGAAAATTGTGCAAATAATATTGCCCGCGACGTGCATCCCACGTCCAGGCAGGCCCGCCGAATACCGATTGCCAGTTTGTCGGCGGCGAGCCGTCTGGCTTGGCATCCGCCCACACATACCAGTCTTCTCGCTCGTTAAGGCGGTTCGACCGGCTATCCGCAAACCACGCGTGCTCGTCTGAGGTGTGCGAGTAGACCTGGTCTATGAGAACCTTCAGTCCGAGGTCGTGCGCGTACGAAACCAATGCATCGAAATCGGCCAGCGTGCCGAATATCGGATCGACATCACAATAATCGGCAACATCGTAGCCGAAGTCCTTCATCGGCGACACGAAGAAAGGCGAAATCCAGATCGCGTCCACACCGAGCGAAGCGACATAGGGTAGCCGTTGGGTGATGCCGGGCAGGTCCCCGATCCCGTCACCGTTCGAATCCTGGAAGCTGCGCGGATAGATTTGATAGATCGATGCGCCTTTCCACCAGGGGAGCGCTTCAGTTTCGCTCGGGCGCGACAGGAAAGCGGCTTCCTTGTTCACGTGCCAGTCTCCGAAACCCGGCAGAGTGCCCAACCAAATGGCTGAAGCGTGAATGCTGCGCTGCCCGGCGCCTTTACGGCCGAGGGGCAGGTTCCCGCGAGGGTTTCGAATGCACGGGCGTCGTAGCCAAGCGCGATGTTCGCACTGCGGGTTTCGTTCGCCGTATTGAAGACAGCAAGGTATTCGCCGCCGTGATCTGGGTCGTTGCGGCTCACTGCGAAGAACCCCGCTTCCTGTTCGTAATGACGTACGATCTGCTTGCCCCGGGTTAGCGCGGGGTGAGCCTTGCGAATGGAAGAAAACTCCGAAATCAGGCGAAAGAGCGGATGATTTTCGTCGAAATTGCTGGATGCGGTGGTGGCGTCTGTGCCGAGGAGATCGTTGTCGTTGTAGACTGCGGTCTGCGAAGGGAACATATCTTCGCGCGCCATCTGGTCGTTGCCGTCACCGACAAATCCCTGTTCGTCGCCATAATAGACGACCGGACTACCGCGCAGGCTGAGCATCATCGCATGGCCCAGCATCACGCGAGCGAGCAATTCGTCTTGCGAAATGTCTTTGCGATCTTCTTTGATCAGCGTCGAGAACCGGCCCATATCGTGATTGCCGAGAAAGGTTGGCAATGTGAGCGCCGTATCTTCGCCACCCTCGTAAAGCACGTCGCCGTCGAACATTTGCGCGAGAACAACCGTCCCCTGTTCGCGGCCGAGCACTTCACGCATCGCCGCCTGAAACGCGAAATCGAGCACGGCGGGCAATTTGTCGCGGCGGGTGTATTCGGCGATGTAACCGTTCTGGGGAATGTCCTTGTAGACTTCGCCGAACATATGGAAATTCGGGATGCCTTCCTCGCTGGCCACTTTTTCGAGTGCCGGGATGAACGTCTGCCAGAACCCCGAATCGACATGCCGTGCCGTGTCGATGCGGAAACCGTCAACGCCGAAATCGCGGACCCAACTCGCAAAGATATCGATCATGCCAGTGCGAACACGCGGATGCTCAGTAAAGAGATCATCGAGCCCTGCAAAATCGCCGAACCGGCTGTCTTCGCCAGTAAAGCTGCTGTTCCCCCGGTTATGGTAATAAATCGGATCGTTGAGCCATGCAGGAACCTTTACGTGCTTTTCCGCCTCTGGGATCACTGGTCGATATGCAAAGTTCGGGTCGACAAGCCGTGCGAAGTTGGCTTCGCTACTGTCCTCGTCGCCCTGGAAGCCACGGTTAATCGCTGGCCCTTCGGGTCCCCCATGGGTCGAATAGGGATAATCGCCCTTGCTGCGGTACTGGTAATTGGTTTCGGCACCAGTCTCGTAGCCTATCACGTCGGCGGTGTGATTGGTGATAATATCCATGTAGACTTTCATGCCGCGGGCGTGGGCGGCATCGACGAACGTCTTGAATTCTTCGCGCGATCCGAAATGGCCGTCCGGGCGGGTGAAATCGGTCACCCAATATCCATGATAACCGGCGCTTTCGTCTCCTGCGGGACCCTGCACGGGCTTGTTCTGGAAGATCGGCGCGAACCAGATTGCCGTGATGCCCAGGCGTTCGAGATAATCGAGACGCTTGGTAAGACCGTTCAAGTCGCCGCCGTGAAAGAATCCCGTTGCTGCAGGATCGAAACCGGTCGCCAATCTATCGCCGGTGAAGTCCCCCGTATCGTTCGATTGGTCTCCGTTCTCGAAGCGATCGGGCAACACGAAATAGACGATCTCATCCGAGGGCAAGCGATTGCGCATGGCAGTTTTGGGATCGGATTCGGCTGTTGCGCTGGCGGCCATGACCAACGCGACAAGGGGAAGGGCGAAACGGATCATGTCGAGGCTCCGATTGAGACGGGCGGGGCAGGGCTGGCGCAAGTTTTTGCAATGAATTCGCTGTGAAGTGGGAGACGCGCGGCATTGCTGGATACGATGGTGCGGATGTCCGACAGAAACTGCTCCAGTTCATCTTTTGTCAGGACATCGGCAAGTGGGTGCCAGGTTTCGGGCACTATGTTCTGGCCGGTCAGGACCTGGAACCAGCCAATCTCGACGAAGAGTTCCTCCTGCTCACGGAAAATCCTGCCCGTCGCGCGAAACAGTTCGATCTTTTCGCGCAAGGATTCGGGAATTTCCATGTCACGGCACCGCTTCCAGAACGGCTCGTCACGCTGGTTCGCATGGTAATGCAAGATGATAAAATCGCGTATTCGCTCGTATTCGTAGGCCATGCGGCGGTTGTACGCGGCGGTGTTGGCAGGGCGGAACGTGCGATCGGGGAAATGCGAGATCAGTTTCGCGATGCCGGCCTGAATCAAATGAATGCTGGTCGATTCTAGCGGCTCGAGGAAACCGGATGACAATCCCAACGCCACGACATTGGCGCTCCACGCTGCACGCCGCATACCGGTCTTGAACGGAATTATGCGGGGTTCCGCAATCGGTTTGCCTTCGAGATTGCCAAGCAGCGTTGCGACGGCCTCATCCTCGCTGATGAACTCGCTGCAAAACACATGTCCGTTTCCGCTGCGATGTTGAAGCGGAATGCGCCACTGCCACCCGGCGCGATGTGCGATCGATTGTGTGTAGGGCCGTGGCTGACCATTATTTTCGGTCGGCAATGCAACTGCGCGGTCGCAGGGCAGCCAGTGCGACCAGTCGTCAAAGCCGCTTTCCAATTCCTGTTCGATGAGCACGCCGCCGAAGCCCGAGCAGTCGATGAACAACTCGCCCCCGATTTCTTCGCCCGATTGCAGGATGACCGAACGAATATATCCATTATTCGAGTGGCGCGATACCGATACGATCCTGCCTTCGGTTCGCATCACGCCATTGCGCTCTGCAATGCGCCTCAGGAATTGAGCGTAAAGTGCGGCATCGAAATGAAACGCGTAGGAAATCCCGTCGAGCTCGCTATTCGGAATGCGCGGCATGCGGGCAAAGCGATGATCGCGGGCTGCGCATTCATTGAGCGAATAATGTCCGACAGGTTCAGCCACGCCTTCGGCCCGTGCGCGCAACCAATATTGCCAAAACTCGATCAGATCTAGGCTCTGACCAATCTGGCCGAAGGCGTGCAAATACGAATCGCCCTTGCGGCCCCAATCGATAAACTCGATTCCGAGCTTGAAACTGCCCTGAGTGGCGCGAACGAATTCATTCTCGTCGATGCCGACAAGACCGTTGAATAGCCTGATTGCGGGAATGGTCGCTTCGCCCACGCCCACCGTGCCGATGGCATCGCTTTCGACCAGCCGAATTTGCAGCTGTTCACCCATCGTCGCCGACAGTGCAGCGGCCGCCATCCAGCCTGCGGTTCCGCCGCCGACGATGACGACGTCGCGGATGCGACGATCACTCACGGTCTATCTCCTTTCAGCGGCGACGTGCCAGTCGACACCACTTTCGGATCGAAGAGGGGCGGGCACAGATCCCATGCCCGCCCTCAAATTCAGAACTTGTAGGTGATGCCGGCCATGAAATTGCGACCATAGCTCTGATAATCGAGCACCCGGCGCTCATCGTCGGCCTCATAAGTGACAAATGGCTCGTTGGTCAGGTTGCTGCCCTGCAACAGGATCCCGAGCCCCTCGAGCGCGCCGTCCTGAAACGTGTAACCGATTTGCGCGTCGACCACGAATTCCTCGCGCGCCATACGGGTCTGGCGTTGAAGTTCGATGGTTGCGACTTCGGCGAGGAAGCTCGAACGATAACGGCCCGAGGCGCGTGCCTGGAAGCCGGCCTTCTCGAAATACACGGTGCCGTTGGCCACCCATTTGGAAAGGCCAGGCATCGAAATGACTTCATTCGGCCCCTGCTTCACCCTGCTTTTGGTGTAACTCGCGCTGCCTAGCACGCCAAAACCGTCGAGCGCGCTCGAGAATGTTGCGAAGGGAAGCGAGAACGATGCTTCGCCCCCATAGATGCGTCCACCATCCGAATTCTGCCACTGGGATAGAATGCCGAGATTTGTGACGGGCGGCACATCGCCAGGGTAATCATACCCGGTAAAATCGAAAACCGTATCCTGGCGGAAGATGTAATTGTCGAGATATTTGTAGAACCCGCCAAGCGACACATATCCGCCGCGACCGAAATATTTCTCGATCGCCACATCGACCGTATTGGCAAGGATCGGACGCAGCCGCGCATTACCCAATTCACCCGACCACGGGGTGAGTCCGGGAACGTTGTTGCTGGCAGTGAAGGAGTAATTCACGCCAGGGTTCATCTGGTCCATCCTGGCGCGGGCCAGCATTCGGGCAGCACCAAACCGGATAAACGCATCTGGAGCGAGTTCGAACGACAGGTTCAAACTTGGCAGGAAGTACGTGTATTTGTCTCCGTCCGAAATCTCGCTCGCATCCACAAAAGTGATACCGTCGACATTGTAGGGAAAGGCGGCATATCCGTCGGCCGTCTGGTCGGTGTGCACAATCTGGAGTCCTGCGTTGCCTCGCACCGGCCCGCTATCGAGGTTGGCCTGGACGAAACCGGTGAGGACCTTCTCTTCGACGACGAAGCTGTTGGTCCAGCGGGCCGGATCGAAGCTGCGCGCATCAACGAGGGTATAGTTACCATCGGCATAATAGCGTCCGCTATCGAATGCGACCATGCCCGGGATACCGATGAAATCTAGCGAGACCGGATCGTACAGGTAATCTGACGGTACAGCCGTATCATTCGGATAATTGACGTGATTGAGGACGGCTGCCTCCGTCACGAGCTCCTTGCGACGTTCGGAGTAGTTCGCGCCGATGACGATATTGTCGACCGGCCCATCCAGCGTCTTGATAGCTTGCAGCCGGATTGCCTGCAGCCGGTCCTTGATCCGCGGGCGATTAACGAAACCATCCTGACAATTGGGAATGGCACCGCCGCAGCTGTTCCAACCCTGCGGGTCGGTAATCTGGAAGAGGCCAGGGTCAGCATAATCGATCGTCGGGTCAAAAGTGATGACGCCGCCATCAGCGGGAAGCGTGAAACCTAGACTGTCGACGATTCCGACCCCGCCACCGCGCCCAGTGCCAAGGTAGATCTCCAGATTCTCTTCGGTCTTCTCAAGCTGCGAATAGCTAACATCCAGTTCCAGCGTCAGTGTATCAGAGGCAGAAAATTCGGTGTTAAGGCCGCCGGCGAAAATCTCGGAATCGCGATTGACGACGTCATTGCGCATGACCGCTTCGACGCCATTGTACCGGCCTTCTGTGACCAAGCCGTTTTCTTCAGAATGGCCGGGCTGCAACTGCGCCGCTGACCAGAAGAGAGGCAACTCGATACCGCGCAGACGCTGTTCGTCCTGAAATTTCGACCAGTAGCCGTCGAGAGTCGCGTGGAAACGATTGTTCGGTTCCCATTCGACCACACCCATGACGCCATCACGCGTCAGCTTGTTCGATTTCACGTAAGGCTTGGCGCCGCCGATAACGAGCGTATCATCGTCGACATTGGGATAGCCCCAGGCATTCCAGCGCTCTTCCTGCATCGGAGACTGCATGCGGGCATAGCCGATGGCCCAACCCAGCGTACCCGCCTCGTTCTGGTCGATATAGCTGATATTTGCCCGATAACCCTTGTCCGAAATGTCGGGGTTGAGCTTGCCGAGGTCGTTGATCTCGAAACGTGCGCCAGCGGCGATGGCGCGACGACCGAATTCAAGCGGCCGCACAGTCTGCATGTCGATCGTGCCGCCAATTGCCTGTCCGATAAGCATGGCGTCGGGTGTTTTATAGACGACCGCGCCGTTCAGAAGTTCGGAAGGGTATTGATCCAGTTCGACGCCGCGGTTGTTGTTGGCAGAAACCTGTTCGCGGCCGTTAAGAAGAGTCGTCGTGAAATCCGGCGCCAGGCCGCGGATCGAAACGACATTGGCACGACCGTCGAGTCGCTGTGTTGCGAGACCAGGCAGGCGCGAGAGCGATTCAGCGATCGATTGATCAGGGAGTTTGCCGATATCTTCAGCGCTGACGACTTCTACGATCGAGGTGTTTTCGCGCTTC
>QFNA01000163.1 GCA_003248395.1 Citromicrobium sp. | reverse complement strand
CTGCATATTTCACCGGAGTACAAGGTGTCGCGCAGGCGACCGGACATCCCGCCAGAAGCGCATGATGCGCCGAATATCCTTGTCGACACCGACGGGCCGCGACTTCTCGACATGACCTATGCACTTGGTGCCGACTGTTACATTGGGGATGTCTCCAGTCAGATTTACGAATTCCTGGCCCGGCCCAGACCTGCGTTTTTTATCGATTGCCGCGACGATCCGGTTGGCGAGGAGGATGATTGGCATCTGTTCTGGGATGCCGGGCCTGTCGTGAAATCGGTTGGAGAACTGACCAACATCATCGCCGACTACCGCAATATCGGCGCCAGGTCTCGCAAACGGCAGGAAGAGATATTCCACTATACAATCGACCAGGGTGATCGGCCTGCGAGCGAGCGAGCTGCCGAACACATCGCCGAGTGTGTCAGGTCCCACGCGGATCGATGACGCGCCAGCCCCTTTGTCTCGCTTTCTCAGCCTGTCGCTGTGACTGGGTTACAAAGATCGGCTCATCGACGAAATCGAGTGTCGGCGCATCAGCAAAGCTATCGCTGACGAACCGCACAGTGACTTCGTGACGCTTGATCCCCTTACCATCCAGCCATCGCCTGACCCGGGCAAGTTTCTCCTGCCCATAGCAATTCCCGCCGGGGATGCGTTCTCCATCCCAATGCGTCGCAATGAGGTCATCGAACCTCAGTTGCTCCGCAAACGCTTGTGCATAGAAATCGAATGCTGCCGTGGCCAGAAGCAGAGTTGCTCCCCTGTCTCGGTCGTCTGCGAGGAGCCTGACGGTTTCGGGCATGAGCCCTGGTGTCGCAATGCGTTTGGCAGCGAAGTCGGAGCCGAGTTGGCTGAATTGTTCGGCAGAAAGTTTACCGACGATCAGCTTCATGCCGAACCGTTTCAAAGCCGTGCGCGAATAGAAACACATACGATAGCCGAGCATTGCCAGAAACCAGACGGGCAAGAAAAAGGATCGCCATCGGGAAACCCGCCAACTGGCGAAAATAAGGAATGGCGTGAAAGTCGGCGCACACGTGATCGTCCGGTCCAGGTCGTAAATCGCGATCCGCATGGCAGCACCGCTTACAGTGTAGCATGCCGATGACAAGCCGCATCCGAGGACGTTGCCCTTGCACGCGCAGCCATAGCCGTTAATGGGTTCGGCAAAGCAACAGGAACTGTTTCAAATGGCTACCTTCACCCTTCCCCGGAATTCGAAAATCAGCGGCAAGGGCCGCGCGCATACTGCGGAAGGCGGCGGCAGGCTGAAGACTTTCAAGATCTACCGCTATGATCCGGACACGGGTGAGAACCCCCGTTATGACAAGTTCGAGATCGATCTCGACGCCTGCGGGCCGATGGTCCTCGATGCGCTGTTCAAGATCAAAAACGAGATCGACCCGACGCTGACCTTCCGGCGTTCCTGCCGCGAAGGCATCTGCGGGTCATGCTCGATGAACCTCAATGGGAAGAACGGGCTCGCTTGCACGACCGCGATCGAGGATCTGAACGGCGAAATCCGCATTACGCCCCTTCCCCATATGGAAGTCGTCAAGGACCTCGTTCCCGATTTCACGCATTTCTATGCGCAATATGCTTCGATCCGCCCGTGGTTGCAGACAGTCAGCCCGACACCCAGCGGCAAGGAGCGCCTGCAATCGCCCGAGCAGCGCGAGAAACTCGACGGGCTTTACGAATGTATCCTGTGCGCGTGTTGTTCTACCGCTTGCCCGAGCTATTGGTGGAACAGCGACAAGTTCCTCGGCCCCGCGATCCTGTTGCAGGCCTATCGCTGGCTGGCA
>QFNA01000075.1 GCA_003248395.1 Citromicrobium sp. | reverse complement strand
CTTCGCCACCTTGTCCGACAGGAACGCCGTGATGTCGTCGGCGCAGCACTCGCAATCGTCCTTGCGCACGACGAACAGCACCGGCCGCTCGTCCCACTTCGGATGCGGCATCCCGATACACGCCGCCTCCGCCACGGCGGGATGACCCACGGCGGCATTCTCCAGCTCGACCGAGGAAATCCATTCGCCGCCCGACTTGATGACATCCTTGGTCCTGTCGGTCAGCTGCAGCGTGCCGTCAGGGTGCAAGATGCCGACATCGCCAGTGTTGAACCAGCCATCTTCGGTGACGGCATCTTCCTCCGCCTTGAAGTAGCGCTTGATGATCCACGGGCCGCGGATCTGTAAGGCCCCGCTGGTCTCGCCATCGCGCGGCAGGACCTTGGTGAAATCGTCGAGGTCGACCGTGCGCAGCTCCACACCGAAGATCGGCCTGCCCTGCTTCATGGTCTTGGCGACCTTCTCGTCGAAGCTGAGCTCGTCCCAGTCCGCCGTGGGCCCGCCCACCGTGCCGATCGGGCTGGTCTCGGTCATCCCCCAGGCGTGCTGGACACGCGTGCCGTTCTTCATCAGCCGTTCGATCATGAACCGAGGCGCGGCCGATCCGCCGATGGTCGCTACCTTGAGCGGAGGCAGATCGATGCCCTGCGCATCGCAATACTGGAAATGCGCCAGCCAAACGGTGGGTACGCCCGCGCTATCGGTCACGCCCTCTTTCAGCATCAACTCGTGGAGCACCGCAGGATCATTGACCGCGCTGAACACGAATTTGATGCCGGCCATCGCCCCGGCGTAGGGCAGACCCCAGCTCGCCGCGTGGAACATCGGCACCACGGGCAGCATCGCGCTCGCAGCGTTGAAACCGAATGCGGCAGGCTGGAGCCCCGACATGGCATGCATCATCGTGCTGCGATGCTCGTACTGGACACCCTTGGGATTGCCCGTGGTGCCGCTGGTATAGCAGATCATGCAGGGATCGCGCTCGCTCCCTTCGATCCATTCGAAATTGCCGTCTTCGGCGCCGATCCAGTCTTCGAACGCAGTGGTGTGCTCGCCGGAATCGAAGCAGATGTAATGCTCCACATTCGGCCAGCGATCGCGCATCTTGTCTACGATGGGCTGGAACATCGCGTCGTAGATCACCACGCGGTCGTCCGCATGGTTGACGATGTATTCGAGCTGGTCCTCGAACAGCCGCGGATTCACCGTGTGCAGCACGCCGCCCATGCCAGCGACGCCGAACCAGCTTACGAGGTGGCGCGAATGGTTCATCGCGATGCTTGCGACCTTGTCGCCCGGTTTGAGGCCCAGCTTTTGCAGGGCCTGCGCCATCTTCAGCGCATCCGTGCGGATGCCTGCCCAGTTGGTCCGGGTTTCGGTTCCATCGGCCCAGCGGGTGACGATTTCGCGCGTCGGCGCCTCACGCGCCGCGTGGTCGATCACATGCGTCACGCGCATGCCCCAGTCCTGCATCGCTCCGAGCATTCCAGCCTCTCTCCTCGCTTGGCGCCCTTTCGCAGGGCGTCTCTTCAGGCGACGAGGCGAAGGTGCGAGCCGCCGCGCCGCTTGTCGAGTTGCACCTTGGCAAGCCCCGGCACGCTTGCCAAGCGCTCTGCAAGCTCGCCATCGAGCGAGAATGCCCGGCCCAGATGCATCGTCGGTTCAAGCTCTCCGCCGATCCGTAGCGTCACGACCACCTCATCCTTGCCATCGGCGACTTCGGACAATTCTCGCTGAAGCGATTCCACCGCCGCGACATCGAGGATGTCGAGCGTGAGGATCATCGGAGTAGATCCTTTCACCTCGCTCAGCGGCGTGCCCCCGCGCACCGTGATTCGCGGCGGTTCCTCGGGGCTCGGGGAATCGAGTTCCACTTGCAGGAGGACGCAAGTCTGTTCGTCGGCCCATTTCTGGAACCGCTCGACCATGCCCTCTTCGAAACAGGCCGCACTGAACTGGCCGGTGCTGTCGGAGAAATCGGCGCGAACGAAAGGCTTGCCGCGGCGTGTGGTGCCCTTGTTCACCTTCTCGACCATCGCCGCCATCACCGCATTGGAACGACCGCCAGCGGGCGCCCCGCCCGCCATCAGCGAGGCATAGTTCCGCGCCCCATTGGCAGAGGCGATGTTCTTCCAGGCGGCAACCGGGTGGGCGGAGAAGTAGAAGCCGAAATTCTCGCGCTCCTTTGCCATGCGTTCGGAACGCGGCCAGTCCTCGACCTCGCGCAGGCGCAGCGTTTCGCCGGGCGCGTCGTCACCGCCAAACATGCTCGCCTGGCCGCTGGTGCGCTCACGGTCTGCGGCATCCGCCACCGCGAGCAGCATATCGGCATTGGCAAACACTTTCGCGCGGTTCGGCTCCAGCGAATCCAGGGCGCCCGAGCAGGCCAGTGCTTCAAGCTGGCGCGAATTCATCGACCCTCTCGGAATGCGCTCGAACAAATCCTGCAGGCTGTCGAACCGCCCGGATGCTTCCCGCTCGGCCACAATCGTCTCCATCGCCCGCTCGCCGACGTTGCGGATCCCTGCGAGCGCATAGCGAACGGCATAGCCGTGATCGGTCTGCTCGACGGTGAACTCGGCCTCGGACCGGTTGATGCAGGGCGGCTCCACCGCAATCCCCTGACGCCGCGCATCGTCGACGAAGATGGTCAGCTTCTCCGACTGGTGCATGTCGAAGCACATCGAGGCTGCGAAGAACTCCTCCGGATAATGCGCCTTGAGCCACGCCGTCTGGTAAGCGAGCAAGGCATAGGCGGCGGCGTGCGACTTGTTAAAGCCGTAGCCGGCGAACTTGTCGATCAAGTCGAACAATTCGTTGGCCTTGCCCTTCTCGATCCCGCTGACCTCCTTGCAGCCCGCCACGAAGCGTTCGCGCTGGGCGTCCATTTCGGCCTGTACCTTCTTGCCCATCGCGCGGCGCAGCAGGTCGGCATCGCCGAGCGAATATCCGGCAAGGATCTGCGCCGCCTGCATCACCTGCTCCTGGTAGACGAAGATGCCGTAGGTTTCGGACAGGATGCCTTCGAGCTTTTCGTGCGGATATTCGATCGGCACCTCGCCCGCCTTGCGCTTTCCGAACAGCGGGATGTTGTCCATCGGGCCGGGTCGATAGAGCGAGACGAGCGCGATGATGTCGCCGAAATTGGTCGGCCTCACCGCCGTCAGCGTGCGCCGCATGCCTTCCGATTCCAGCTGGAACACACCCACCGTGTTACCGGCCTTCATCAGTTCGTAGACTGCCTTATCGTCCAGTTCGAGCTTAGACAGATCGATTGCGATATCGCGCTTCTTGAGCAGGTCGGTCGCCTTCTTGAGCACCGACAACGTCTTCAACCCGAGGAAGTCGAATTTGACCAGGCCGCTGCTCTCGACATTCTTCATGTCGTATTGCGTCACCGGCATGTCGGATCGCGGATCGCGATATAGCGGGACCAGCTTCTCCAGCGGACGGTCTCCGATCACCACACCCGCCGCATGAGTCGAGCTGTTGCGCGGGAAACCTTCCAGCTGCATCGCAAGGTCTATCAGGCGTTTGACCTCGTTGTCGTTATCGTATTCGGCCTTGAAGTCCGCTGCGCCATTGAGCGCGCGCGGGAGCGTCCACGGATCGGTCGGGTGGTTCGGCACCATCTTGCAAATGCGATCGACGTGTCCGTAGCTCATCTGGAGAATGCGGCCCGTATCGCGCAGCACGGCGCGCGCCTTCAGCTTACCGAAAGTGATGATCTGCGCGACATGATCATGGCCGTATTTCGCCTGGACATAGCGGATCACCTCGCCGCGCCGCGTTTCGCAGAAGTCGATATCGAAGTCCGGCATCGAGACGCGCTCGGGATTGAGGAAGCGCTCGAACAGCAACCCCAGCTGGATCGGGTCGAGATCGGTAATCGTCAGCGCCCAGGCGACGAGGCTGCCCGCACCCGAACCGCGGCCCGGCCCCACGGGAATGTCCTGATCCTTGGCCCATTTGATGAAATCGGCAACGATCAGGAAGTACCCCGGAAAGCCCATCTGGTTGATGATGCCCACTTCGTAATCGAGCCGGTCGAAATAGAATTTGCGCTCGTCCTCGCGCATCTCGCCATAGGGTTCGAGACGTTTTTCGAGGCCGCGACGCGCATCCTCGTCCAGCATCCGCGCCTCGCCTTCGAGATCGCCTGCAAGGCTGGGCAGGATGGGATCGCGATAGGGCGGCGCATAGGCGCAACGCTGGGCGATCACGAGCGTGTTCGCGGTCGCCTCGGGCAGATCCTCGAACGCCTCCTCCATCATGTGAGCCGTTTTGACGTAGCTTTCAGGGTTCGACTTGGGCCGCTCATCCGCATCGATATGCGTCGAATTGGCGATGCACAACATGGCGTCATGCGCTTTGTACATATGCGGTTCGGCGAAATTCGCGGGGTTGGTCGCGACCAGCGGCAAATCGCGCTCATAGGCGAGATCGATCAACGCCACCTCGGCCCCCTCCTCCACCGGATTGCCGCGCCTTGCCAGCTCGACATAAAGCCGGTCGGGGAACAGCACTTCGAGCCTGTCGAGCATCGCCAGGGCATGGCTCCGCTGGCCTTCGGCGAGCAGCTTGGTTACCCCGCCCTCGCTTGCGCCGGTCAGGGCGATCAGGCCCTCGGTGCGCCCTTCTAGGTCCTCCATCCGAATGTGCGGTTCGAACTCTAACGGGCGGTCGAGATGCGCCTTGGACACGAGATGGCAGAGATTGTCGTAACCCGCCTCGCTCTGGGCATAGAGCGGCAGGTAATCGACCACGCGTCCTTCCTCGTCGCGCGCCACGCCCAGCAGCGTTCCCGTGATCGGCTGCACGCCTTCCGCTTTGCAGGCATTGGCGAACATGACCGCACCATAAAGCCCGTTGCGGTCTGCCATGGCGATGGCGGGGAAGCCGCGTTCCTTTGCCAGCTTGGCCATGGCCTTGGGATCGATAGCCCCTTCGAGCATCGAATAGGCCGAGAGCACGCGCAGGGGGACAAAGGGCTTGTATGGCATCCGATCAATATGCGGTGTGCGCGGGCGATTCTCCAGCACCTACGCCAATCAATTCTCCACAGGATGGCTCGATCCTGCTCGCAATGGAGTTAACTCTTCATCCTCTCGGAAAATCGGGATGCTCCGAGAGGCTTTCCACCTCGGCCGCACTGTAATTCCGGTCACCGGCTTTCTTGATCAGATAATCCGACCTTTCGTTCGCCGGCAACAGCATCATGTGGGTGATGAGATCGGCGAATGTACCACTTCGCAGCCCCTTGCCGCCGTCCAGCACGCCGTCGCCATCGTCTACGCGGTGGAGTGAAGCACGGTCGTCCCACGCAACATCGGCGGGAATGGTATCGCGGGCATGGTAAGTGCTGGGATGATCGCTCATGTGGAATTCTCCTTCTTGCAACAGCAACGAACGAGAACCCGGACGTTTCCTATTCGAGGACGCCTTCATGAAGCCGGACGATCCGGTCCATTCGGGCCGCAAGCCGCTCGTTGTGCGTCGCAACCAGTGCCGCACTGCCTTCTCCGCGAACGAGCGCGAGGAATTGCTCCAGAACCTTGTCGGACGTCGCCTCGTCCAGATTGCCCGTGGGTTCGTCCGCCAGCACGAGGTCCGGACGATTGGCCAACCCGCGCGCCACCGCAACGCGCTGTTGCTCGCCGCCGGACAATTGGCTCGGCCGGTGATCCATCCGATGACCCAAACCGAGTGCAACCAGCAGTTCTTCCGCCCGCGCGTCGGCCTCGGCACGCGACTTGCTCGCGACAAGCTGGGGCAGGACGACATTCTCCCGCGCGTCGAAATCGGGCAGCAAGTGATGGAACTGGTAGACAAAGCCCAAGTGGTCGCGGCGCAGGGTCGTGCGCGCATTGGCGTCGGACTTTTCGGCGCTGTGTCCTGCGATCAGGATTTCGCCACCGAATCCGCCTTCGAGCAGACCGACAGCCTGCAGCATCGTCGATTTGCCCGAACCCGAAGGCCCGAGAAGCCCGACGATTTCACCTGGCATGATCGAGAGGTTGACCCCGCGCAACACATCGATGCGCTCGCCGCCCTGCTCGAAGCTTCGCGTCAGGTTCTTCAATTCCACGACCGGACTATTCATAACGAAGCACCTGGACCGGGTCTGTGCTCGCGGCCTTGAAGGCCGGGTAGAGCGTGGCAAGGAAACTCAAGATCAGCGCGAGAGCGACAATCATGAAAATTTCGACCGGATCGACCTTCGCGGGGATGGTGCTGAGGAACCGGACCTGCGGATCCCAGAGATTCTGCCCCGTCACATAGCCGATGGCCTTCACGATCTGCTCGCGAAACGCCAGCACGAGCGCGCCGAGCAGCAAGCCTGCAATCGTCCCCAATGCGCCAACGGTAAAGCCGGCCGTCACGAAGATTTTCGTCAGGCTACGTCGCGTGGCCCCCATCGTGCGCATGATCGCGATGTCCCGCGTCTTGGCGCGGACCAGCATCACGAGACTCGAAAGGATGTTGAAGGCCGCGACCAGCACCATGAAACTGAGCGCGAAGGCCATCGCCGCTCGCTCGACCTGTAAGGCCTCGAACAGAGTGGAGTTGATCGTCTTCCAATCCTGTATGACCGCCCTCCCCGCCAGCCTTTGCGCCACGGGAGCAAGAATGGTCTCGACCTCGTCCGGATCGGTTACGGTGACTTCGATCATCCCGATCGTGTCGCCGGTCAGCAACAACGTCTGCGCATCCTGCATCGGCATGACGACGAACGCGCCGTCGTAATCATACACGCCAACCTCGAAAATGGCCGCGACTTCATACCCGACCTGCCGCGGCATGGTGCCGAAAGGGGTCGTCCGGCCTTGCGGATTGATCACCGTGATCGTGTCGCCGACCCTCGCGCCGATATTCTCCGCCAGTCGAACACCGATCGCCACTCGGCTTGCCCCTGGTTCCAGGGCCGCAATGTTACCACTGACGACCTTTTCCCCGAGTTCCTCGATGTCTTGCGCAGTGTTGCCACGCAGGAGAATCGCTTCGACACGACCGTTGAACGACGTGAGGAGCGGTTGGTCGATCAATGGGGATGCTTCGACCACATTGGGAGTGGTCCGCACCTCCTCCAGCACACGCTCCCAATCATCGAGCCGTCCACCGTAAGCCTGCACAATGGCGTGACCATTGAGCCCCACGATCTTGTCGAGCAATTCGGCTCGAAAACCGTTCATGACGCTCATCACGATCACCAGCATCGCGACCGATAGCATGACGACCGTAATCGAAATGCCAGCTACCAACGCAATGAAAGCCTCGCTCCTGCCTGGCAGAAGGTAGCGCTTGGCGATGGTCCATTCGAATGGAGAGAGGATCAAGGGTTGAGTGACCTATGGTTGCGTGGCTCGGGCGTTTAGGCAAACTTGGCTGGCGGTGCAATGAATGGCTCGGCGAATCCCACAACGCCATGCTACCCGCGAGCCGTCGCACTGCCCTTGTAATCCGCCAGTAACATCGCCATTGGGTCGCCATCCGAAAACATGGCGCGGACCGGTCGATGAACTTCACCCACCCCTTCCTCGACGAGGACGGAGACAAGCTGCGCGAAGAGTGCGGCGTATTCGGCGCAATCAATGCGGCGGACGCGACTGCGGTCACAGCGCTCGGCCTCCATGCCCTGCAGCATCGCGGACAGGAGGCGGCAGGTATCATCGCATGGGATGGTACGGAGTTCCGCACACGCCGCGGACTTGGCCATGTAGCGGAAAACTTCTCTTCCGCTGAAGCGATTGCCGAACTTCCGGGCCATATGGCCGCAGGCCATGTGCGCTATTCGACGACCGGCGGTTCCGGCTTGCGCAATGTCCAGCCACTTTACGCGGACCTCGCCAGCGGCGGCTTCGCGGTTGCGCACAACGGCAATATTTCCAATGCGGGAACGCTCCGCGATGAACTCGTCAAGCGCGGGGCGGACGCCCTTCGACTGCTGGAGGGTGCCTACGCGCTGATCGTGATGACACCCGAGGGCATGATTGCTTGCCGCGATCCGCTCGGCATTCGGCCGCTGGTCATGGGCCGGATTGGCGATGCCACCCTGTTTGCCAGCGAGAGCGTCGCCTTCGATGTGGTCGGCGCTGAAATGGTTCGGGAAGTCGAACCGGGCGAGTTGATCCGTGTCGATTTCGACGGGAATATCACCTCGCTCCATCCGTTCGGCACCCACCATGCGCGTCCTTGCATCTTCGAACACGTCTATTTCAGCCGACCCGACAGCTTCTTCGCCGGGCGCAGCGTCTATGATGCGCGCAAGGCAATCGGCGCAGAACTGGCAATCGAGTCCCCGGTTGAGGCCGACCTGGTCGTGCCGGTGCCCGACAGCGGTGTTCCGGCGGCAATCGGTTACGCTCAGGCTTCGGGAATTCCGTTCGAGCTGGGTATTATCCGGTCGCATTATGTCGGTCGCACCTTCATACAGCCATCCGACGGGGCCCGGCACGCCGGCGTGAAGCGCAAGCACAACGCCAACCGCAAGCTGGTCGAGGGCAAGCGGATCGTCTTGATCGACGATTCGATCGTGCGCGGCACGACCTCGATGCAAATCGTGGAGATGATGCGCGACGCCGGCGCTCGGGAAGTCCATTTCCGCGTTGCCAGCCCGCCCACTGCGCATAGCTGCTTCTACGGCGTGGATACTCCCGAGCGCAGCAAGCTGTTGGCCGCGCGAATGGAAGTCGAACCCATGCGCGAATTCATCAAGGCAGACAGCCTCGCCTTCGTGTCGATCGACGGCCTCTACCGTGCTGTCGGAGAAAAACCGCGGGTCAAGGATTGCCCCCAATTTTGCGATGCGTGTTTCACGGGCGACTACCCGACATCGCTGACCGATCTGGCGCGCCGCGACGACAAGCAGAAGCAACTTGCTTTTCCCGTGAATGAGGTCGCCTGACGTGGGGAATGCACTCGATGGGCAGCTGGCGCTTGTTACAGGAGCAAGCAAGGGGATCGGCGCGGCCACGGCACTAGCCCTTGCCGGTGAAGGCGCGCATGTTGTCCTGACCGGCCGCGATGTTCGCGCATTGGAAGCGATCGAGGACCGTATCCACGAGGCCGGCGGAGCGTCCACTATCGCGCCGGTCGATCTCGCCGAGAGCGATGGCATCGCGCGGCTCGCATCGGCGATTTCTGGCCGATGGGACAAGCTCGATATCCTTGTGATTTCAGCTGCCTACCTGCCAACCCTCACGCCGGTGACCCAGATCGACGGCAAGCAGTTCAGCACCGCAGTCACGATCAACATGCTCGCGACACAGGCGTTGCTGGCCAATTTCGATCCGCTGTTGAAGCGGTCCGAAAATGGTCGGGTCATTGGCCTGACCAGCAGCGTAGGAGAGACGCCACGCGCGTACTGGTCGGCATATGGCGCAACGAAGGCCGCGTTCGACAACCTGCTCGACGCCTATGCGCAGGAAGTCGAAAAGATCGGTAACATCCGCGTCGCCATCGTCGATCCCGGCGCAACGCGGACAGCGATGCGCGAAAAAGCCTATCCAGGCGAAGACCCGGAAACGGTCAAACCACCCGAAACCGTCGCGACGCGCCTTGTCGAACTGCTGACTAGCGACTTTCCGACGCGCCATCGGGAGCGCGTCGAAGACTCATTCTAGGTTGGAGCTTGACGAGACCGCACTGTCTCTGTCCTCCAGGTTCCCCGCGATCGTTGTGACAAGTCCGCGAAAGTCATCGCGATAGTCGCGGCTTGTCGCCGTCGGCCAGTTGCTCACGACGGCGACGACCATCTGATGGTCGGGAACGATCGTTATCGCCTGGCCGAATATTCCCTGTGCGCCGAAATTCCCGCCCGGATAGGCCCACCACTGATAGCCATAGCCGAAACCCGGCGCTTGCGGACCGAACTTCACCGCCGGCGCTCCCGCAGCAGGGAACCAGTTCTCGGGTACGACACCTTGACCGCCTTCGAGGACGAACTGTCCGAAACGTGCATAGTCCGAAAGGCGCAGCGACAGGCAGCAACCGCCGACATTGCCGCCGGTCAAATCCTGCATCCAGAATAATCCGCCAGCGAAACCGGCGGGTGCAACGAGCTTTTCGGCGGCATAGGCGGCGAGCGCCTTCCCGGTCGCCTGCTCGACAATCAGGCCCAGCAGATTTGTCTCGAGCGTCTTGTAAACCCATTTCTCCCCGGCGGGTGCCTCGCGCTTGAGCGTGCGAGCGTAGGTGATCACTTGCGATTCCCCTTCGACGGGTTCGATCGCGAGCATCTTGGCCACATCGCTCTCGGGGTCGGTGTAATCTTCGTTCCACGCCACGCCTGACGTCATTGTCGCGACCTGGCCGACCGTCACTCCGTCGTAGGCCTTTCCGGCAAGTGCCGGAATGATCTCGGTGACAGCTGTCTCGAGACTGGCGATAGAGCCATCCTCGATGGCCGCCCCAAGCAATGTCGAAGTGAAGCTCTTGGCGACCGAAAAACTGGTCCATCGACCGGTCGGACCAAAACCGAGGCCGTAGTCTTCGAACACCACCTCGCCTTCGAACAAAACCATCAGGCCGGCGGTCTGTGTATCGGCCATGAATGTGCGCAATGCCGCCTGTGTCGCAGCGGGCAGGGGCTCATCGGCCCGTTGCAGCACACGGGGATTTGCCGCGGGCGCCACTTCTAGTCCTGGGAAAAGCCCATCCATACCGCGAAACGCGGCTGAGCGTCGCTCATTATTCCAGAAGAGGATCGAGTCTTCCGGTGCGAGGCTCGCCATCGTTTCGGGCAAGGTCTGATAAACCGAGGGAGTGGACAATTCGTCGACTGCACTGTTGCCGGAAGCTGTCGTGCAACCCGCAATCGCGAGTGCCAGCAATGGCGCTGCCAGAAATCTTCTCATCACTCTTGCCCCTTGACCAATGTGACCTGGTGGACACCAATGCCACCGCCGCGAAAACCGCCTTCGCAATACATCAGGTAATAGCGCCATAGATTGCAGAACTGGTCGTCAAAGCCATTGGGCAGCCGGTTCTCTGCCACGGCCAGGTCGAAATTCTTCCGCCAGATGCGCAGCGTCTCGGCATAGTCGAGACCAAAATCGGTCTGGTCCTTCCAGATCAGTCCCCGCTCTTCAGCAAGACGACGGAATTCGCTCGTCCGGATAAGCAGGCCCCCTGGAAAAATGTAGGCCTGGATGAAGTCGGCGCTTGAGGCGTAGTCCTCGAACAACTCGTCTCGCATCGAGATGTACTGGATAATTGCGCGGCCACCTGCCGTGAGATTGCGCGCAATGCTATCCATGAAGGTTGGCCAGTATTCCCGGCCGAGCGCTTCGACCATCTCGACGCTTACGATGGCATCATATTGCCCGACGGTGTCACGATAGTCCTGCTTGCGAAAATCGATCGCGGTCGAATGGAGCGCCCTAGCCCACGCCAGTTGTTCATCCGAAAGGCTGATGGCTGTCACTTGCCTCCCGGTCTTCGCGAAATAGTCCGCCAGCGCGCCCCAGCCACAGCCTATCTCGAGCAGCTTCTGCGCACTGCCGACACGTTCGTCCAGCGCTGCCCACTTCCGCCTTTGCGCCGCACCGAGATCGTCGTTTTCAACCTCCAGTGCTGACGAATAACTCATCGTCGGATCGAGCCATTGGCGGTAGAAATCATTGCCCAGATCATAATGGGCCGAGATGTTCTTCTGCGCGCCCTCCTGAGTGTTGCGATTGACCAGATGCGCCAGTCTCAATGCATGTCGGAATGGCCCCTTCGCGCGGGCGGTGTCGCCCAATCGCTCGGCGTGCTGCATGAAGAGGGCGAACAGCGGGACCGGATCGGGGCTCCACCATTCGCCAGCCTCCCACGCTTCGTACCAACCGACAGAGCCATTGTTTGCCAGTCGCAGAAGCGCATTCCAGCTGCGCAACTCGACCGTGCATTCGAAGCCCGGCGCGCGACCGCCGAGTGTGTGCGGCGAGCCATCCGGGAGCGTGCCATGGATAGTGCCGGAAACCAGAGCGGCATCTATGCGGTCGAGGATCTTTTCAAGCGCCGGGCTGGCCAGTCGCACGAAGATACCAGGCTTGCTGGCGAAGCGCCGTCCGCCTTCGATCAAGTCCCGGCCGCGCCGCGCTGTCGTCTGCATATCCATCGCCCCCGCTATTGCGCGGGAAGCCGGTGGACGCAAGTTAGCCCTTGGCCGATCTGTACGCTTCCAGCGCCCGCTCTCGCGCTTCCTTATGTCCGATCATCTTCACGGGGTAATCGCCGCGCATGTCGTCCGGGGGGTCATGGACGCAGTCATCATCCAGATCGGCCAGTTCGGGCACGTATTCGCGGATATAGCCCGCCGCATCGAACTTCTCGCTCTGGCTCAACGGCGCCATGATGCGTGGGAACATGTTGCTATCAATCCCGGTCCCGGAGATCCATTGCCAGTTCACGCCATTGTTGGCGTAGTCGGCATCGACCAGGCAATCCCAGAACCATCGTTCGCCGAAGCGCCAGTCGATCAACAGGTGTTTCACGAGGAAGCTGGCGGCGATCATCCGCACGCGGTTGTGCATCCAGCCTGTTTGCCACAGCTGCCGCATGCCGGCATCGACTATGGGATAGCCTGTCGTCCCGCGCTGCCAGCGTGTCAGATCCTCCTCGATGAAGCGCCCCGCATTCGGGTTCCGCCACAGGATCCGCTCGTCGTAATCGCGATAGCTGTCGCGTGAGTAGCCGGGAAACTGGTCGATGACGTTCTGCGCATAGTCGCGCCAGATCAGCTCTTTGGCAAACGCCTGCCAGCCTTGCGAGCGCTTGTCCTTGAGCTTGTGCCAGACCTGCGCGGGGCTTATCTCGCCCCAGTGGAGATGCGGCGAGAGGCGCGAGGTACTGTCCTGCGACGGGAGATTGCGACCCTCGTCGTAATCGGCCACCTCGCCTGCCCAACAGTCGAGCCGATCGTGGGCTGCCGCTTCGCCGAATTCCCAGAACTTGCGGATGCCGCCAGCCCAGTCGGGCTTGGTGGGTAGCAGGTCCCAGTCGGCCAGATTGTCGCCCTCGGGCCATTCATCGGGCGAGGAGATCGTGTCCGGTTCCGGCAGCACATCGCGCGGCGGCGGCATCACGTCCAGCATCGCCTTCGAAAACGGCGTGTAGATCTTGTACGGATCGCCCGATCCCGTCGTCACTGCACCGGGCGGGAGGAGGTAGTTGCCATCGTAGAGGCACAGCCTGCAATCGTCGCCGCCCGATGACGAGAGCGCGTCGCGCAGTTCGTCCTCGGCCTCCTTCCACCATGGTTCGTAGTGGCGGATCGCGTGGATGGCCCCCGCTCCCGTTTGGTGCGCGAGGGCCACCAGCACCTGCGGCGCATCGCCCCTGCGCAGCACTAACCGGGAATGGCGCGCGCCCAGCGATTGGCCGAGGCTTTCCAGCGAATGATGCAGCCAGACGCGGCTCGCACCGCCATAGGCGTGGTCCCCTGCCCGCTCGTCGTCGAGCACGAAGACCGGGATCACCGGGCCCGCTTGCGCGGCAGCATGGAGGGCGGGCTGGTCGGCCCTGCGCAGGTCGCGGCGCAGCCAGACGATCTGGGGTGAACTCATGCCAGCGGAACGGAAACCCGCGCCGGTCTGTTCCCCCAGGCATGGACGATATCATCCGCGATCCCGACCACCTGCCTGCCGAGACCGTGACGCTGCCCGAGCGCGGGTTCCATATCTCGCGGCGCAAGGCGCTGGTTGCGGCAGCGGTTTGCTGGACGGGCTTTGCGGTGATGGTCTGGCTGGTGCTGGCCGACCGGACGGGTGGTTTCGACCAATGGGGCCTGCTGGCGGCGCGAGTGGGCGAGGATCATCGGTTTGGCGGATCGCACCTGCTCCAGGAGATCGTCCGCGACGTGACCGCGCTGGGCGGCGTGTTCCTGCGCAACCTCTTCGCCATAGCGGCGGTGGTGGCCCTGCTGTTCCTGCGGATGCGGCGCGAGGCCATGCTGTTCGCCATGACGGTGGCGGGCGGCTGGATCGCCAACACCGCGCTCAAGCACATCGTTGGGCGCGAGCGGCCGCAGATCGTGCCGCACCTTATGGAGGCCGGCGGGGAGAGCTTCCCCAGCGGCCACAGCTTCAACGCGGCAGTGGTCTATATCGGCATGGCGCTGGCCTTCGCGGCGTTGAGCAGCAGGCATTCGGTGCGTTATGCCGTGATCGGGTTTGCCATGGTGTTGAGCGCGATGGTGGCATGGAGCCGCGTGTTGCTGGGGGTGCATTTCCCCAGCGATGTGGTGGCCGGCTGGCTGGGTGGTGCCGGATGGGCATTCCTGGCCGCGGCGCTATTGTATCTGCCGGCAAAGGTGGCGGCGGATAGCGGGGTGGCGAAAAGTCTCGATCCCGGATCGCGTTGACTGCTGACTTGCGCCAAAGTCCACTCAAAGTTCACTCGAAATCGGCAGTGGTTCGCAAGCGACATTGGATAGTGCAACAGTGAAACGATCTCGGGCGCGCGGATCGTAGAAGCGCGCATCGCGGAGGAGGACAGACCTGCCGTCATCTCCCGGCTCAATCACAGGAACACGCGACCAGAACAGGAAGGCCTCCGCTTCCTTGTCCGCCGGCGAATCCAACGCGGCTTGGCAACCAGCGTCCTGCGCTTCGAAGCCGACGTTCTCTATAGCTGAAGTCGGGCCGCTCAGAAGCGACCAGCGGAAAATCGACGCGCGGTTCGGAGCACCTCGTCCGGCATCATAGACAATCATTTCCCGCTCCCACGGAATGAATGGCACTGGCGACGCAATGACGTGCTCGCTCAATCCGGCGAATTTGGTCTCCAGATTTCGAGTCACGAGCGCGTTTGCAGCGATGTAGGCTAGCGAAATGGCTAATCCCGCGCGAGCGATCCCTTTAAAACTGTCGCCGCGCCGCTCTTCCCAGAGAGAAGCGAGCAGACAGACGATACAGGTGAGCCACAGCCACACGTCGATAATGAACAGCGTGTCGCCGTAGAACCACCGGCTCGAGAACGGCTCTAGCAGACGGATGCCGTAGACGTTGAGCCAGTCGAGCGCCGGATGCGTCAGGCAGCCGATGAAGGCCAGAGTGAAAAGCCATCCGAAGTTCACCCGTATTCGGCCCTCGGGCCGTTTCCCGCGCTTTCCTTGCCAGCGGTCGAACCCGTAGAGCAAGCCCGCCAAGAGCAACGGTAGCAGCACCAGCGCGGGCGGGCCGTGGGTGATGCCGCGGCGGAACCCGAGATGCTCCACCCCTTCGAGCCAGAAAAAACACGCCGCGTCCACATCAGGCAGGTTTGCGCCGATAATCAGCGCGGGCATGGCAAGGCCGGTCTTCTTCTTGAGTCCGGCCTGCCCGATCAATGCGCCAACAAGGCTGTGCGTGAGGTTATCCATGACCGGTCAATCGCTGCCCAAGTTGACACAGTTGACACAGTACAGGGGTTAGAAACTTTGCCGCCCCGTTTGCGAAAATCGACGAGTGTCGTGGTTGGGTGCGGTATTCCATAAGGCGCTGATGGTAGGGCATCGCAACGGCCTACCCCGCGACGCGCGTGTAGGAAAGCGGATTGGAACGCGCACTAAACCGAGAGCTTTTCGCTTACGGTCGTAGTAGTTGATCACGCGAAGGCGCAAAGGCGCTAAGAAGGGTGGTGATTGTTGACGACCCTTCGGACCCCTTGCCTGAAGGTTTCCTGACCGAAATTCATCAGCAGGCCGAGCGACCTGCCGGTCAGGCGAAGATAGGTCAGCAATTGCTTGGGGAATAAGGCGCTATCGCGCTCGGTGGATTTCAATTCGATTATCAGGACGTCTTCGACAAGCAGATCAATCTTGAATGCGTTGTCGACGACAACGCCTTTGAACCTGATCGGCACGGGAACTTGGCGAGCGACCGCCAACCCGCGTTCATGCAAGCTTTCGGCGAGCAGGATTTCATAGACGGATTCCAGGAGACCCGGCCCAAGTTCCTTGTGCAATTTGAAGCCGCAATCGACAGCGATCCTGGCGAGTTCTTCGATGTCCACGCAACCCCCTTCGCGCCTTAGCGCCTTTGCGTGAGCCATTAATTCAGATCGGGTCCTGCGCCGTGCCGCTGACGGTCCAGGTCTGGCCCTTGCCGAGCAGCTTGGCGAGGTTGGCTTCCTTGCCTTCGCTCGATTTCGCGCGCTCCGCGATCACCGCGGCTTCGAAGGTGGGATGCGGATCGTCATACAGCACGCCGAGCGCCATGGGGAACGGACCGAAGGGCATTTCGACCAGCATGTGCGCGATCGAGCGGTTGGTGACGTCGTGCACGATTACGCCCGCGCTTTCCCAATCGCCATCTGTCACATCCACCACCTTGAGCTGCAAGGCGTCGCGATCGAGCGCGATGCCCTTGCTATCGCCAGCGAACAGCATCGGCTTGCCGTTTTCGAGCCAGAGCTGGCGATCCTCGGCCCCCTTGGGCGCGGCGAAATCGTCGAACACGTCCTTGTTGTAGACGATGCAGTTCTGGAAAATCTCGATAAAGGCCGCACCCTGGTGCGCATGGGCAGCCTTGAGTACATCGGGCAGGTTCTTCGACACGTCGAACCCGCGACCGACGAAGCGCGCGCCAGCGCCCAGCGCGAAGGCGGCGGGGCGTGCCGGGTGATCGTAACTGCCGATGGGGGTCGAGGGCGACTTGGTCCCTTCGCGGCTGGTGGGCGAGGCCTGCCCCTTGGTGAGACCGTAGATCTCGTTGTTGAACAGCATGATCTGCATGTTCACATTGCGTCGAAGAACATGCATCAAGTGATTGCCGCCAATGGCGTGTGGAAGCCGTAGGTTTCCATGTAATAGGGAAAGCGGCTGGAGCAGCCGATGCCGCTGATGAACACCGTCTTCGCCGGATCGCAGCCCAACTGCGGCAGCGTGCGCTGCACCGCCTTGAGGATGGCATAGTCCCCGCACCCCGGACACCAGCGAACCTCCTGGTCGGTTTCCCAGTCCTTGAGCGTGGTTTCGATTTTAACGGGTGCGTTCATGTCGGCCATCCGGTTTGAAAAATATGAATGCGATCATCGAAAGATAAGTGATTATGACGACGCCTGCGAACCAGTATCTCAACCGATCGTCTGCCACGAAGCCGATCACAGCTATCGCACCGACCAATCCAACGAGGTTAAACGCGCTCAGCGCCTCGGTTGAGATCGAACTCCGCGCGCGCCATTGTCGTAGAAACCAGATAGTCCCCATCGCTAGAGCCAGTCCGGCGATGCAAACGAGAGCGATTGAGCCGGAGCTAGCCGCTAAGCCTGCAACGGTCCAAGTCGTTGCCACGTAACCAAGACCCAAGATCAGTCGCACCAACACCTAAACTTCCGTACTCGGAAGCTGCTGGTCGTTCGCGGGAACTTGACCGCCTTCATTGCCGTCCACACCGTCGAAGTATTTTGCGATCGCGGCCTCCAGTTCGGCAATCTGGAAGGGCTGGCCGCTGGTCTTGGTCAGCGGCTCCGCGTCGATCAGGAACTGGTCGCGCAATACGGTCTTGAACTGGCCGGTGTTCATTTCGGGCACGAGCACCTTGTCGAACCCGCGCAGCAACTCGCCGAGGTTTTTCGGCATCGGCCAGATATGGCGGACGTGGATGTGGCTGACGTCGAGCCCCTTGGCGATCGAGCGGTTCACCGCCTGGTAGATCGGGCCATAAGTGCTGCCCCAACCCACCACGGCCAGCCTGCCGCTGCCCTTGCCCGCGGCGATATCCTGATCGGGCACGGTGATATTTTCGACCTTCTGCTTGCGCAGATCGGTCATGCGCTGGTGGTTGTCGGGCGAATAGTCGATATTGCCGGTCAACTCGTGTTTCTCGATCCCGCCGATGCGATGCATCAGGCCGGGCGTGCCAGGTTTGACCCAAGGCCGCGCGCCCTTCGCGTCGCGCTTGTAGGGCAGGAAACTTTCGCCGTCGTTGGGCTGGTCGAGGAACTGCGCGGGGAATGGCTCGAACGCAGCGGGATCGGGCACTTTCCATGGCTCGGCAGCGTTGGCGATATAGCCGTCGGTCAGCAGCATGACCGGAGTCATGTACTCGACCGCGATCCGGCAGGCCTCGATCGCGACCTCGAACGCATCGGACGGGCTGCGCGCGGCAATCACCGGCATGGGCGCATCGCCATTGCGGCCATAGACCGCCTGGTAGAGATCGCTCTGCTCGGTCTTGGTCGGCAGGCCGGTGCTCGGCCCGCCGCGCTGCGAATTGACGATGACCAGCGGCAGTTCGGTCATGATGCCGAGGCCGATGGCTTCTGTCTTCAATGCAATCCCGGGGCCGGAGGAGCTGGTGACGCCCAGCTGCCCCGCCCAGCTCGCCCCAATGGCGGCGCACACCGCGGCGATTTCGTCTTCCGCCTGGAAGGTGGTGACGCCGAATTCCTTCAGCCGCGCGAGGTGGTGGAGGATCGCGCTGGCCGGCGTGATCGGATAGCCGCCGAAGAACATCGGAAGTTCGGCCAGCTGCGCCCCCGCGACGAGGCCGAGACTGACCGCCTCCGCACCGGTCACCGTGCGATAAAGGCCCGGTTCGCTGGGGACGGGATCGACATGGACCTGCTTCAGCGGGCCGGACAATTCCGCCGTTTCGCCATAGGCATGGCCGGCATCGAGCGCGGCGATATTCGCATCGGCGATATCGGGCTTGGCTTTGAATTTCTGGCGCAGCCATTCCTGCAGCGGCGCGCGGTCGCGGTCGAACATCCACAGCGCAAGGCCCAGCGTCCACATATTCTTGGACCGCAGGGCATCCTTGTTGCCGAGGCCGAAGGGCTTGACCGCCTCGATCGTCTTCTCGCTGATGTCGAAGGCGAGCACGTCGTATTTGGCGAGGCTGCCATCCTCCAGCGGATTGGCATCGTATTTCGCCTTGTCGAGATT
>QFNA01000074.1 GCA_003248395.1 Citromicrobium sp. | reverse complement strand
ATCTGCTCTTCTGAAAACCTCGTACGCTTCATCGTCTGTCCTTCCTTCAAGGCCAGACTCTAATCCAACTTGGAGGAAAATCAGGGGGTCACGTCAACTTGCAACCGGCGCCACACTGCATCTAGTTGCAAAATTGTGACATTCGGCGCCTGAAACGCGGCCTTTAAGCTCATAGCATACCGAAAGCCTTGCACTGCGTCCGTCGACTTGCTCTTAAAAGGCAATGGGTTAGATTTGAGCCCAATCTTAGGGGAGCATTCCAGATGAGTAAGTCGTTTATCGCACTTGGCGGGCGCGCTGCGCTTTTCGCAGGTGCAGGCATCACCGCGTTGGCTTTTTCATCGCCCGTTCTGGCCCAGACCGCGACGAGCGATGACGACGAACCTGCGCTTTGCACGGATTCGGATGGCGACGGTGAATGTGATGCGGTTGCCGGCGACGTGCAGTCTAGTGGCGCAATCATCGTCACCGGTTCACGCATTGCGCGGCCAACTTTATCGTCGCCGACTCCGCTAACGTCGGTAACGGCTGAAGACTTGACCAACCAGGGCGATATTTCACTCGGCGATGCCCTCAATGATCTGCCGTCCTTGCGCACCACTTATAGTCAGGGCAACTCAACGCGCTTTATCGGTACGGCCGGCCTCAATCTTCTTGACCTTCGTGGTCTCGGCACGAGTCGCACGCTCGTTTTGGTGAACGGCAAGCGCCATGTGACATCTTCACCGGGTGACTACCTAGTCGATACGAATACAATCCCGGTAGACCTGCTAGAGCGTGTCGACATCGTCACTGGCGGCAATTCTGCTGTTTACGGTTCCGATGCTGTCGCCGGTGTCGTCAATTTCGTTCTCAAGCGCGATTTCGACGGGCTTTCGCTGCGCGGTCAAGCGGGCATTTCAGAACGCGGTGACCGCGGCACGCAATTTATTGCAGGTGTTTTTGGTAAGAACTTCAGCGACGGTCGCGGGAATATCGCGGTCGCTGCGGAATATGCGAACGCCGAACCTCTCTACTTCAGCAGCAGAGACTATCTCACTGGCGCGGCAAGTGGTCGCTGTCAGTACAACGTTGTCGAGAGTCAGACGGACGAAATCAAAGGCACTGACGGCGTCATCGATAATGCGCCACTGTGCGGCGTTCGAAACAACTCCATCTCTGACGGTGGTACTCTCGGCGTATTTGGTGACCGGAGTGCGTTGCGGTTTGATCGTAACGGCAACATTTTTCGCGATTATCCTAGAGACCCCTTGGGGAGCTACACCGGAAACGTGATCGGTGGTACCGGTTCTACACTACGTAACACTGGGCAGCTTGCCGCGGGGCTTGAGCGATACAGCGTTAACGTACTCGCGCATTACGACATTAGCGATGCATTCCGTCCTTTCGTCGAAGGAAAGTACGTCCGCGTCGATGCAGTACAAGAGGGGCAGCCGAGCTTTTGGCAGGGATCGCTCAAGGGTTTCTTTGCCAACACGGATGAGCAGTTTGCTGCGATCCAGAATTTACGCTGCGACAACCCCTATCTCACATCACAAGCCTTTGGTCAGTTGTCCGCAATTGGCTTCTGTGGCGCGACTCCCGACGCCAGAACATTCAATATGTCGCGGTTCAATGTCGACTTCGGTGGTCGAGGCGAATTCCAGACACGCGAAACCTACCGAATAGTCGGCGGTATCGAAGGTACATTCAACGACGATTGGAATTACGAACTCTCGCTTAACTACGGTCGTTTCGAATCCGAGATGGAATCGCTCAACAACCTTGTCCTGTACGATACCGACGGCAACCTCGACGGTTTCTTGCTGGCGATCGACGCTCGCCGTAATGCCGCCGGACAGATTGTCTGTGGCGTAAATGCAGATGCCGACACGTCGAATGACCGGCCTGACTGCGTACCGATCAACGTATTTGGCGATGGCGCTCCCAGTGCCGCCGCTCTGGACTTCGTGAACACCACGACGACCCGCGAAGAACGCGCCGAGCAATTCGTGGCCCTCGCATCAGTAGCAGGCGATTCGTCACAACTTTTCGAGTTGCCAGGTGGACCGGTCGGGTTTGCGCTCGGTGCCGAATATCGTGAAGAAACGGCTTTCAGCGCCTACGACGAGCTGGTGCAATCAGGCGGCACGTTCCTCAATGCGATCCAGCCGTTCGTCCCGCCCAAGTTCACGGTCAAGGAAGCGTTCGGCGAACTTAGCCTGCCGATCCTTGCCAATGTTCCGTTTGCAGAGGAGTTGACGATCAGTGGCGCAGCCCGCGTTTCGGATTACAACACTGCTGTTGGCACGGTCTGGGCATACAATGTTAACGGGTACTATGCTCCGATACCGGACCTTCGCTTCCGCGCCAGCTATGCAACGTCGGTTCGAGCACCAACTCAGTCCGACCTTTTCTCGACACCTTCGGAGAACTTCGCACAACTGAGCGATCCTTGCGATTCCGCAAGTATCAATAACAATCCCAATCGGGCAGCCAACTGTGCCGCGGCAGGTGTTCCCACAACCGTTACTGCGGCGGTATTCGAAGCGTGTCGCGGCACTGCTTTCAATGATGCGGTTGGCACACCCTTCCAGAACTGTCTCGCTCGCTCGGCTTCGACCGGTTACCTGTCGGGCGGCAATTCGGAACTTACTGAAGAAAAGGGCAAGTCACTCACGCTGGGCGTCGTGTACGAACCGAGCTTCATTCCTGGTTTGAGCTTCACGGTCGACTACTACGACATTGAGATCGAGAACCAAATTTCATCGTTGAGCGCGCAGGCCATTCTCAATAATTGCTATGACAATGCCAACGGTCTCGACAATGTTTACTGTTCGACTGTCCAGCGCGATCCAAACACTGGCCTGTTCATCGAACCAGCTGTTCTTTCCAGCGGCATCAACTTTGCTCGCCGCAAGACGCGCGGGATCGATTTCGATCTTCAATACGGCCATACATTCGATAATGACCATAGCATGAGCTTGCGTGTCATCGCGACACATCTGCTCGATCTCGACTTCTTCGAGGATCCTGCCGACAGCGAAGCCCCGAATAGAGTAAAAGGTGAGCTCGGCGATCCGACTTGGGCCGGGTCGTTTAGTGCCAATTACGACATCGGCCCGGTCGATTTGACCTGGTCGATGCGCTTCCTTGATAAAATGGCAAAGGGCAGCTACGAAAGTTTCAATTCGTATACTGGGCGATGCCCTGCTGATGGCAGCACCGGCTATACTGGGGGCACTTGCACACCTGGAGAAATAGCCACTTTGGATCCTTCGAATATTGACCAGTTCGAAGATCCTTGGTTCCCGATCAAGGTGTATCACAACGTTCGTTTGAACTTCGAAGTCAGCGACAAGCATGACATCAACTTCTTCGCCGGTGTTGACAACTTGTTCGACGAGCAGCCCGGCTTTGGTCTGCTAGGCACTTCCGGAGGCGACCCGTATGACACGTTTGGTCGTTACTTCTACGCAGGCGCTAAAGTTGATTTCTAAGAAATCTCGAGGCTGAAATGAGAGGGCTCCGGGAAACCGGGGCCCTTTCTTTTTTTTGGATATACCCCTCCATAGCTGTTGCATTTCCGCAACCCCATTGCCGCAAATCTACCGATTGATCGGAAATCCTGCCGACTTCCCTTGCTTGACAGGCGCCGACTTGCTTCAACGCACATGGGTCGCCTGATAAATTTGGGGGATCCTCGATGAATTATTGCGTCGCTTCGGGCGCGCGTGGCAAGGCGATGATGCTTGCCGGCGTAGCGGCTACTGCTCTCACACTCTCTGCAACTGCTGCGAACGCGCAGACCGCGGGCCCGCCGGAGGCGGTGATCGGCAATGATGCCGAGGGTGAAGACGAAGTCGTACTCAACGCCGACGGCTCCGAGTCCGAGGGCATGATCGTCGTCACGGGCTCGCGCATCAGGCTGCCGCAAGTGGAATCGCGTGACCCGATCATCGTCCTCGACAGCCAGTATATCGAGGACCGCAACCTTACCAACGTGGCCGACGCACTCAACGAACTGCCGACATACCGGGGCAGCGTGACGCCAGCCGGTGGGCAAGGATCGTTCGGTCAAGGTGTGAATTTCCTCAACAATCTGGGGCTTGGTTCGAACCGTACTCTGACCTTGGTCAATGGGCGGCGTTTCGTTTCGTCAAACGTACCCTCGCTCTTCAACAATGCGGGCCATGGCCTGCAGGTCGACCTCAATGTCATCCCGTCAATTCTGGTCGACAGGATCGATACTATCGGAGTCGGCGGCGCACCGGTGTATGGATCGGATGCGATTTCCGGGACGACAAACGTTATCCTGAAAACGCGGTTCGACGACATCGTGCTATCTGGCAAGAGCGGCATCACCGAAGAAGGCGACAACTTCTCGTGGAATGCGTCGGCGGCTGCTGGCTTTAATTTTGCCGACGATCGCGGCAACATTACCGTCGCCATTTCGCACGACGAAGTCGAGGGTGTGTTGCAGAACGCACGCAGTTTCCATCGCGAAGGAATTGAAAGCCAGGCAAATGTTCCCGAACTCGGCAGTGCTGCCAGCGCATTTCGTGTGAACCCCAACATCGGCCCCAATACAGGCGATGACGACGGTATCCCTTCCGCGGTGAGGTATCGCGGTATAACGATACCATACCTTGATCGTGGCGGCGTCATCTATGGTGGTCCGCTCAGTCTCACGCGTTCATTCGACGGAAACGGGAACCTGGTTCCCTTCGAATTCGGCGAGTCCTTCGAAGGACTGGGCATTCGAGGTTTGGGTGGCGACGGATTCCGGTTCGTCGACTACGGCCAGATAACCAGCGACCTTCGCCGGACAGTAGTGAACGCGTATTTCAATTACGATCTGACCGACAGCATTACCTTCTTTGCGGAGGGAACCTATTTCAAGTCCCGCGCCGATGAACTTGTTCAACAGCCCACATTCAACACGCCGCTGTTCGGAGGGGCGAGCGGCGCAACCGTCTATACGATCGATAATCCGTTTCTCACCGATCAGGCACGCGGCGTTCTCGAAGCTGCGGGAGTGCAGCAGTTTACTCTATCGCGCGCTTCAGCCGATCTGGCCGACCCGTCGGGCTATGGCAAAAACGAGATCAAGCGCGGCGTCGTTGGCTTCCGTGGCGAATTCGGCGGGCTAGGCCGCATATTCAATTATGAAATCAGCGCCAATCGCGGCGAAGCGGAAGTCGTCACCTACAGCCAGGACATAAACCGGCAGAATTTCATCAATGCCGTCAATGTCACGCGTGACAGTTCCGGAAATATAGTCTGCACGACCGATCCGACACGAGCGACATCGACCGGTTTCGATGGATATGCGGCGCCGGGCGGGAGGCCCATCGCCGACCCCAGCTGCGTTCCGCTAAATCTCCTCGGCGAAGGCGTTTCATCGCAGGCTGCTCGCGATTATGTCATTCAGGACAACGTCGCTACGGCGAAGCTCACCCAAACCGTGTTCGGCGCCAATCTTGGCAGCACGCTGTTCAATCTTTGGGGCGCAGGCGATGCCGGGTTCAATATCGGTTACGAGCATCGCGAGGAAAAGGCCGAGTTTGTACCGGGTGACTTCCAGCAACAGGGCCTCGGGCGTTCGGTCGCTATCGGCCCAGTAAGCGGCGAATATAATGTCGATGAAGTTTTTGGGGAATTGCTGATCCCGCTCGTTTCGCCGAGCAACGATTTCTTCATCCACAGCGCATCGCTTTCCGGCGCTGGTCGCTATGTCGATAACACAGTGAATGGCGGCTTCTTTGCATGGACAGCAGGTGGCCGGATCGCCATCGTCCCGGACATCGAATTCCGCGGCAACTTCACGCGGTCTTTCCGGGCGCCGGCGGTGACCGAACTGTTCCAACCGCTGAACAATGCGTTCTCGGCCGTGGTTACGCCCTGCCGCCCGCAAGACATCAATAACGGTCCGAACCCGGAGGCGCGGAAGGCCAACTGTGAAGCATTTCTCGCGAAGTTTCCCAATGCCAACCTCGATCCGGCAATCTCGGCAACGATACCGGTTCAATCTGGCGGAAACCCGAACCTGGCGAATGAAGAATCGGACAACTGGACAATCGGCGTCATCATTCGACCGAGTTTCCTCAACCGCTTTGCCCTGACAGTCGATTACATCGATATCACGATCAACCAGCCCATCGTCCAGTTGGGTGTCGGCGATATCGTAAGCGCGTGTTTCGACAACGCCGTGTTCGACACGGCCGATCCTGCGAACGGAAACGATTTCTGCTCGCAGATCAGACGCGTCCCGTCCGGGACCATGGGCCCTGACCCTCGCGATCCCAACAATCCTCAGATCGATACCGGCGGCTTTGTCGTCAACGATCCAGCCAATCCTGGCGTCACGACCGGCTTCATCAATGGCCAGAAGATCCTCTTCAAGGGAATCCAAAGCACGCTGAGCTATACTCTCGATGAAGGATCGTTCGGGATTCCCGGCACCTTCTCGCTTGGCGGCGACTTGCTCTACGTGAAGAAGCGGCTTGTCGACGAAACAGGCGTCGCGCCCACGCGGACGGACGGTGAAGTCGGAGATCCCGAATTCTCCGGCCAGTTCCGCGTTCGCTATGACAACGACACCTGGGGCGTCTCGACCTTCCTCAACTACGTCGGCGAGCAAATGTATGATCGTGACAACCGCGGGATTGAATTCCGCGAGATCGACGAGTTGGACGATTACGTGACGGTCAACGCGTCGATCTTTTTCGATCCGACCGAAGATTTCCGCATCACTGCCGGGGTAACGAACCTCTTCAATCGTCAGGGACAGGAATATTTCGACACTCTGACCGGAATCAACGATGCGCTAGGCCGCCGATTCTCGGTAAGCGCACGCGCGAAGTTCTAACGTCCCGATCGAACCATGAGGAAAGGGCCCCGAGATGACCGGGGCCCTTTTTTCTTGCCTATTCGATCGCCCAAATGTCAGCGATCAACCGACCACCATTTCAAGCGCGCCGTCGCCTTCGTCGATTCTCACCGTCGAGCCGTCGGGAACTTCGCCCTGCAGGATCATTTCCGCGAGCGGATCCTGGACGTAGCGCTGCACAGCGCGTTTTAGCGGTCTTGCACCGTACACCGGGTCGTACCCTACCCGTCCCAGCCACTTCTTTGCCGCCTCGGTGAGGTCGAGCGTGATCTTGCGGTCGCGCAGCAGCTTCTGCACCCGCGCCACCTGGATATCGACGATCGGGGCCATATGCTCCTGCGCCAGGCGGTGGAACAGGATGATCTCATCCAGCCGATTGAGGAACTCGGGGCGGAAGTGCCCGCGCACGACGTCCATCACCTGCGGCTCGACATCCTCGACCTTCTGGTCATCGTCCATATTGGCCAGATACTGGCTGCCAAGGTTTGACGTCAGGATGATCAGCGTGTTCGAAAAATCGACCACCCTGCCCTGCCCGTCAGTCAGACGACCATCGTCTAACACCTGCAAAAGTACATTAAACACATCCGCATGCGCCTTCTCGACCTCGTCGAACAAAACGACCTGGTAGGGGCGACGGCGGACGGCTTCGGTCAGGACTCCGCCCTCTTCATATCCAACATAGCCGGGAGGCGCGCCGATCAGGCGGGCAACGGCGTGCTTCTCCATGAACTCGCTCATGTCGATACGGACCATTGCGGCATCGTCGTCGAACAGGAATGCGGCAAGCGCCTTGGTCAGTTCGGTCTTGCCGACGCCGGTCGGCCCGAGGAACAGGAAACTGCCCAGCG
Organism: Citromicrobium sp.; assembly: GCA_003248395.1. Taxonomy (GTDB): domain Bacteria; phylum Pseudomonadota; class Alphaproteobacteria; order Sphingomonadales; family Sphingomonadaceae; genus Qipengyuania. The sequence continues at coordinate 1,325 of QFNA01000074.1, read as the reverse complement.
GGCGGCCCGGATCTTGCAGACCAGCCCGTGCGCGGCGGACAGCCTTGGACACCGCATCGATAGCCTGAGCCTGCCCGATCACCCGCTTCGAGAGGATATTCTCCATATCGAGAAGTTTCTCGCGCTCGCCCTCCATCATCCGGTCGACGGGAATGCCGGTCCAGCGGCTGACGACACCCGCGATATCGTCTTCGGTGACCTCTTCCTTGAGCAGGGCATTGTCGGTGTTGCCGGAGGCTTCCTCCAGCTTCCGCTCGAGCTCCGGGATCTTGCCATATTGCAGCTCGCCCGCCTTGGCGAGATCGCCCGCACGCTGCGCCTGCTCCAGCTCCAGCCGTGCCTGGTCGAGCTCTTCCTTGACCCGTGCCTCGGCGTGAATCTTGTCGCGCTCGTTCTGCCAGCGGGTGGTCAGCTCGCTCGACTGCTGTTCCAGCTCGGCCAGCTCCTTGCGCAGGGCGTCGAGGCGGTCTTTCGAGGCGCTGTCGGTTTCCTTTTGCAGCGCCTGCTCTTCGATGCGCAGCTGGATGATGCGGCGGTCGAGACCTTCGATTTCCTCGGGTTTGCTTTCCACTTCCATACGGATGCGCGACGCCGCCTCGTCCATCAGGTCGATGGCCTTGTCGGGCAGGAAGCGGTTCTGGATGTAGCGGTTGCTTAGCTGCGCCGCCGAAACGATCGCGCCATCGGTGATCCGCACGCCGTGATGAAGCTCGTATTTGTCCTTGATCCCGCGCAGGATGCTGATCGTATCCTCGACGCTCGGCTCGTCGATATAGACGGGCTGGAAGCGCCGCTGGAGCGCGGGGTCCTTCTCGACATACTTCTGGTATTCGTCGAGCGTGGTCGCGCCGATGCAGTGCAGTTCGCCGCGCGACAGGGCAGGTTTCAACAGATTGCCCGCATCCATGCTGCCTTCGGACGCCCCTGCCCCGATCAGCGTGTGCATCTCGTCGATGAACAGGATGATCTGGCCTTCGGCACCCTTCACCTCGTCCAGCACGGCCTTCAAACGCTCCTCGAATTCACCGCGATATTTCGCACCGGCGATCAACGCGCCCATGTCGAGCGCCATGAGCGTGCGGCCCTTGAGACTGTCGGGCACATCGCCATTGGCAATCCGCAATGCCAGGCCTTCGGCAATAGCGGTCTTGCCGGTGCCGGGTTCACCGATCAGCGCAGGGTTGTTCTTCGTGCGGCGGGCGAGAATTTGCACCGTGCGGCGGATCTCCTCGTCACGCCCGATCACGGGATCGAGCTTGCCGTCGCGGGCGGCCTGCGTCAGGTCGCGCGCATACTTCTTCATGGCGTCATAGCTCTCTTCCGCG
>QFNA01000073.1 GCA_003248395.1 Citromicrobium sp. | reverse complement strand
TGCATGGCGAAGGCGAGATCGCGCCGGTCCTTTTCGGTCAGCGCCGGGATGGGAACCTCGGCATCGGGAATGTTGACGCCCTTGCGGTCCGAAATGACGCCACCGACCTCTGCCGAACAGAGGATCGAATCGGCATCGGCGCGGATCACGCGCAGGCGGATCTTGCCGTCGTTGATCAGCAGGCGCTGGCCTTTTTCCAACAGGCCGAACAGTTCCGGATGCGGCAGTTCGACGCGCGTTTCGTCGCCGGGTTCGGGATTGCGATCGAGCGTGAAATGCCCCGAATGGCGGATCACCGCCTGCCCGTCCCTGAACTTGCCCACCCGCAGCTTCGGCCCCTGCAGGTCGGCCAGGATGGCGATCGGGCGATGAAAGTCTTTCTCCATCGCACGGATCGCGCGAATGGTCGCTTCGTGATCGGCATGCTCGCCATGGCTCATGTTGACGCGGAAGGCATCGACACCGGCCTTGAACAGGCGGGCGAGCATTTCGGGAGACCGGCTGGCGGGGCCGACGGTGGCGAGGATCTTGACCTTGCGGCCCCGGGGATCGAGCTTTTGCATATCGACCGCCTATGGCAGAGACACATGGCAACTCAAGGACAAGCTTTCGATGGATACGAATACCAAGGCTCTCGACCAACTGCCCGATGACGTAGCGGCCGCGGCCTTCCGCCGACTGGTGCGGCACTTGCAGCACCGCCACGATGCGCAGAATATCGACCTGATGGGCCTGGCAGGTTTCTGCCGCAACTGCCTCGCCGACTGGATCATGGATGCAGGGTTCGAAGGCGACAAGCCGGCCGCGCGCGAACTGATCCACGGCATGCCGCAGGCGAAGTGGAAAGAGACGCGCCAGACTCCCGCAACCGAGGAGCAACTCGCCCGGATGGAGGCGAGTGTCGCGAAAAATCGGGTGGAGTAGCGAGTCGCCGCCTTCACCCCGCGCGAGGCGATGGCTATCGAGCCATCGACCGATTCTCATTCCTCTGGAGCATTTCTGAAAATGGCCGAAGCCACCGACGACCGCCTGCGCCTGCTGATCGAGCGCATCGAACGCCTCGAAGAAGAAAAGAAGGGCATCGCCGACGACATCCGCGACGTCTATGCGGAGGCCAAGGCCGTGGGTTACGATACCAAGATCATGCGCCAGATCATCCGGCTGCGGAAAATGAAGCCCGACGAGCGCAGCGAGCAGGAAACCATCCTCGATACCTACAAGGCCGCCCTCGGCATGGGTTGAGGCCTTTCCGCGACGGAGCGCCGGAACGCGAAGATGACGTAAGCGGTTGATCAGGTGAAAGGAATTCACCCATGCCCACCGAAACCGTCGATACCGCCTTTGTCGAGGAAATTTCCGAAGAGCCCCGGATGCCGGGGTCGGAAACCGACCTCGATCGCAAACCGAAGTGGCAACCGCGCTATCCGGGATCGGGGCGGCTCGAGGGCAAGGTCGCCATCGTTACCGGGGGCGACAGTGGCATCGGTCGCGCCACGGCGGTGCTTTTTGCGCGGGAAGGCGCAAGGGTCGCCATCGCCTACCTCGAGGAAAGCGAGGACGCCCAGATCACCGCCGAGGCCATCGGGAAAGAAGGCAGCGAGGCGCTACTCCATGAAAGCGATCTCGGGTGCCCCGACAGCTGCAAGCAACTGGTCGACCGGGTAATCGAAAAATGGGGCAGGCTGGATGTTCTGGTCAACAATGCCGGTGAACAGCATCCCGACGACGACATCACCGACATCACGGTCGAACAGTTGCAGCGCACGTTTCAGACGAACATCTTCTCGATGTTCTACCTCACACAGGCCGCGCGGCCGCATCTCAAGAAGGGTGCAGCGATCGTGAACTGCACCAGCGTCACCATGTACCAGGGTTCTGGCGGCTTGCTCGATTACAGCGCGACAAAGGGCGCAATCACGGCCTTTACCCGGTCACTTTCGGAAAACCTTGTCGGCGAGGGTATCCGCGTCAACGCCGTCGCTCCGGGCCCGATATGGACGCCCCTCAATCCGATGGGCGGGCAACCACCGGAGGAGATGGACGATTTCGGCGAGGATACGCCCATGGGCCGTCCGGGCGAACCCAACGAAGTCGCGCCGGCTTTCCTGTTCCTCGCCTGCGAGGACAGTTCCTACATGTCGGGACAGGTGCTGCATCCCAATGGCGGCATCATCGTCAACGGTTGACCAGTGTGAATGGCGTTCTATCTAGGCAATACAGCTGAGGATAGGAGAGACGATATGGCAGGACCCTGGAAAGACGCACGCGGCGTCATCGTGACCACCACACCAACGATCGAGGGTCGCCCGATCCAGGATTACATGGGCATCGTCACCGGCGAGGTCATCGTCGGCGCCAACCTGTTCCGCGATCTCTTCGCCAATATCCGCGACATCGTCGGCGGCCGCTCCGGGAGTTACGAGCGCATCCTGCGCGACGCCCGCGAACAGGCGATTGAAGAACTGCAGGCCGAAGCGGCATCGCGCGGCGGCAATGCCGTCGTGGGCGTGGATCTCGACTATGAGGTGATCGGCGACACCGGCTCGATGCTGATGGTCTCCGCCAGCGGGACTGCAGTCAAGATCTAGGCGAAGGCCATTTCACCGCTGAACATCACGGCATTGAAGGCTGCGTGCTGATAAATCGCGGCGCGCAGCCCCAGCCGCGTGCGGGTAAAGGCGAGCACTAGGGCGCCGACTGTTTGCGACAAAACCATCAGCGGGTGTAGGGCTGAAAATTCGTTAAAATTTGTCAGGTGGACGGCACCGAATATGATGCTCGATCCATAGACGATTAGGCCATAGTTCCTGGCGAACCAATCCGGCACGCCACTATTGGCTTCTCGTGTTCTTCGCCAGTGAAGATAGGCGCCGAGCAGGATCAACAGGGCCCCCCAAACGGCAACTGAATCGAATCCGTCGGGCAAAATCCGGCTAAGCCCGATCAGCACCAGCGCCAGAACGGTGCATGCAGCAAAGTTCAGGGCGGCGCGGTTTCCCGAAAGCCAGCCACGGAATAGAGGCTCCTCGCACAGGGGCGCAACGACGACTGCAAGCAGGAACAGGACCGGCGGTGAGAAGTCGAACTCCTCGACTTCGGGCAAGACCACTCCGGACTGCTCGATTATCCAGAAAAGGCCGAGGAGCAACGCGGCGATCAGCAGGTCGAGCGCGGTGAGGGCACCCAGCGCCTTCCACCAATCGGCATCGCGCCGCGTATCCGCATCTACCAGTGATGGACGCCGCACGAATGCGAAGAGAGCGGCATAGGTTTCGCGGGCACTTGTCCCATAGATGGGCCCGTCAATTGCGCGCGGTTCGTTCAACCCCTGACGAGGCCCAGTGCCCGGTAAGCCTTGTCCAGCGTCGGAACGGCGATCTCGCGGGCCTGCGCGGCGCCGCGGGCGAGGATCGCGTCGAGCGCCTCGCGATCTTCAAGCAGGGCATTGTACCGTTCGGATATCGGGCGCAGCGTTTCGACCAGCACCTCGCCCAATGCCGGTTTGAAAGTGCCGAAGCCCTGGCCCCCGAACTCCGCAAGGACATCGTCGACACTCTTGTCGGTCAGTGCACCGTAGATGGTTACGAGGTTGAGCGCTTCGGGACGCTCCTCGAGCCCCTTGGCCTCGCTGGGCAGCGGTTCGGGATCGGTCTTGGCCTTCTTGACCTTCTTCATCACCGTATCGGCATCGTCGGCCAATTCGATGCGGCTCATGTCGCTCGGATCCGACTTGCTCATCTTCTTCGAACCGTCGCGCAGCGACATGATGCGCGCAGCGGCAGGCGGTGTGATCGGTTCGGGCAGGGTGAAGACCGGTGCCTCTTCCGAAGCGAAATCGTTGTTGAATTTCTGCGCGATGTCGCGCGCCAGTTCCAGATGCTGTTTCTGGTCGTCGCCCACCGGGACATGCGTGGCCTGGTGGATCAATACGTCGGCGGCCTGCAGCACCGGATAGGTGAAGAGGGCGGCGCTCGCCCCCTCGCGGTTCTTGCCCGCCTTGTCCTTCCACTGGGTCATGCGATTGAGCCAGCCCATTCGTGCCGTGCCGTTGAGCAGCCATTGCAGTTCGGCGTGCTGCGGCACCTGCGCCTGGTTGAACAGAACGCTGCGCGCAGGATCGATCCCGCAGGCGACCAGCGCCGCGGCCATTTCGAGCGTGCCCTTGTGCAGTTCCGCGGGATTGTGCGGCATGGAAATGGCATGCAGATCGGCAAGGAAGAACATGCACTGCGCATTCTTGTCTGCGCTATCGCCTGCGGCTGCTTGAGCGCGGGCCTCCATCTCGTCCTGCATCCGCACCCAGTTGCGGATCGCCCCGAGGTAATTGCCAAGGTGGAGATTGCCGGTGGGCTGAATGCCTGAAACTACGCGCATGATGATTTTACGGAACTCTCTTCTTGGTGAGGGCGGCAAGGCGCTGCCTGTCGATGGCGCCTACCGCGAAGGCGACGCCGAAATAGACCACGGCCGAACAGCCGACGAGGACGAGCAATGCACCCAGCCTTGCGAACAGTCCGGCAGAATACCATCCGGTTAGCAAATCGCGGGCGAACCACAAGGCGGCGCCCATGGCCGCTGCGGCTATCAACTGGCGCGCGACGCGGCCGACCAATGCCAGCGGAATGGTGTAATAGCCGCGCTTGACCAGCACGGCATAGAGATAGCCGACGTTGATCCACGCGCCGATCACGCTCGCGGCCGCGATTCCGGGGACGCCGAAGCCCAGCGGCTCGATCTCGAAGCTGGGGAGCGACACGCCGATGTTCCACACGCAGCTGATGACGAACACGACCAGCGAAATGAAGGCGGCATAGACCGGGGTCCTCGTGTCCGACCGGGCGTAGAAATTGGGCACCAGCACCTTTACCAGCACATAGGCCGGCAGGCCGAGTACCAGCACGCCGAGCACCGCACCGGCGGCAGTCGCGTCTTCTATTGTGAACCGGCCACTCTGGAAGATCATCGTGATGAACGGCGTCGCGCAAATGGCCATCGCGACCGCCGCTGGGATCGTCAGCAGCATTGACAATTCGATGGCGTCGGACTGTATCCGGTCGGCGCCTTCCTTGTTGTTGCCGCCGACGAATTTCGACAGCGTCGGTAGGATCGCGGTGGACAGCGCGATACCGATAATGCCCAGCGGCAACTGGTTCAGCCGGTCGGCATAGTTCATGTGGCTGACCGAGCCGTCGTACAACTGGTTGAGGAAGTACAACTGGACCAGCGTGTTGATCTGGTACGCACCACCGCCGATCGCCGCGGGCAGGGCGATGATCGACAGGCGCTTCACCTCCGGCGTGATCCGCGGCCACAGGACACGCGGCCGGAATCCCTCCACCCGCGTCCAGATATATAGCCAGGCGAACTGCAGAAGCCCGGCAATCGGCACGGCCCATGCCACGGCGAAGCCCACCCGTTCGACGTCCCAGCCGAGGTTCGAAGCCGCATATTCGCTGCCGAGCAGCGCCGCGATCAGGACCAGGTTGAGGATGATCGGGAAGCTCGCCCCCGGTGCAAACCGGCTGACCGAATTGAGCATGCCGGTGAACAGCGTCACCAGGCTGACCAGCAGGATGTAGGGGAACATGATCCGTGCAAAGGCCACGGCCATGTCGAATTCGCCCGGATCGATGGGCTTGTCCGCCAGCAGCCAGATCACCCCGGGCATGGCGATCATCATCACCGCGCACAGCAGGATCAGCACCGGCAGGAAGATGCTCAGCACATCGTCCGAAAAGCTGCGCGCGCTCTCCTGCCCGCCATCGCCATGCAACCGCTTGGAGAACATGGGGACGAAGGCGGCGGAAAAGGCGCCTTCCGCGAACAGGCGGCGAAAGACGTTGGGAATGATGAAGGCCTGGAACCACGCGTCGGTCACCGCATTGGCGCCAAGCACGCGGCTGAAGATCATCTCGCGCGCCATGCCGGCGATGCGGCTCACCATGGTCAGCGAGCCGATCGACCCGACTTGCTTGAGCAGGCTCATGCCAGAGCCCTCATGCTATGCGTCAGACCTGTCAGGCGTTGCCGACGGGAGCGTCGGCACCTTCGCCCTGTTGCTGTGCGACCCGGGCCTGCAGCTGCTGCTGGTAAAGCGCGCCGAAGTCCATCGGATCGAGCATCATGGGCGGGAAACCTGCATCGCGCACCGCGTCGGCAATCACTGCACGGGCGAAGGGGAACAGCAGGCGCGGAGCCTCTGCGAACAGGAAGGCGTGGGCATGTTCGTCGGGCAAATTGCGGATGCCGACAAGGCCGCAATAGGCCAGCTCCACGATGTAGAGGCTGCCCTGATCGCAGTTGGCCTTGACCGTCATCTTCAGTTCGACCTCGTGAACTTCCTCGTTCACACGGTCGGAGCCGATGTTGACCTGCACGTCGATCTTGGGCGCATCCTGCCATTGGAAGCACGCCGGCGCGTTCGGATTCTCGACCGACAGGTCTTTCACATACTGGTTGATCAATCCGACCGAAGGCTGGTTGTCCGCACCATTCGGGGCGGGCGCGGGATCGTTTTCGAGGTCAGTGAGAATGTCGTTGCCTTCGTCGGCCATTGGGATTTCCAGTTGTTTTCGATTCGGGTGGCCCGCCACCGGCATTGGCCGGGGTGGAGGTTCGGCGCCGCGCCTAGCACCCTCGCAGGCATGGAGCAATGCGCCCGGTCACCGCCTTGGGATCCGAATTCGACGCGCTACGTCGCGCGCGCAGGGCAGCAGGTCATTGCTCAGTTTGTAATTCGTACCTATCTAGGGCAGTGTCCGAAGGAACCGTGAGGGCGCCTCTGGCGTAACCTCCGACAGAACAGAAGATTGGACTGCAATACTCCGTGATTTACGAGATCGTCATACTCGCCGCGATTGCCGCCTTCCTCGGCTTGCGTCTCTATTCCGTGCTCGGCCAGCGGTCGGAGCATGAGGAAGAGCCGACGACGCGCCGGTTCGAGCCGCGCGACCAGGTGCCGCGCGTCAACGAAGGCGCAAAGCCGGCCAAACCCGTGAAGGAACCGGTCCAGCTGCGCTCGCTCGACAATGGCGGGACGGCGAACGAGCGCGCCATCCGCGCAATCGCGTCTGCCGATCCGCGCTTCGATCTGCTTGCCTTCCTCGAAGGGGCGAAGGGCGCCTATGGCATGATTCTCGAGGCGTTCTGGAATGGCGACAAGGACACGCTGCGCGAACTGACCGACGACGATGTCTACGAAAGCTTTTCCGCCGCGATCGATGCTCGCAGCGAGGCCGGCGAGACGCTGGATAACCGGCTGATCCGGATCGAGGATGCCACGGTCCATTCGGCCGATCTGGAAGGGCGCATCGCACGCATTGCCGTGCTGTTCGAATCCGATCTTGCACTGGTGACGCGTGACGGCGACGGCAATGTGATTGCCGGCTCGCTCGACGATGCCATCGACAGCCGCGACATCTGGACGTTCTCACGCAATGTCGATTCGGCCGATCCCAACTGGATGCTCGACGAAACCGATCAGGGCTGACGTTTCTTCCAAGGGAGGGGATATGCGTTTTCTTGCCGGTCTGGCCGCAGCCGTCCTGGTTGCCGGGTGCGCTGCTGTGCCTGATGCTCGCCCGCCACTCGATACGGGCGTTGTGGCGCCGCCTCCCGCCAGTCCCGGAGACACTGCTGTCGCAGCGGGCGTTGCTGGCGCCCCCCCTGTTGAGAGCCTGTCGATCGCTCCGGCCGATGCGGTCGCGGCGCTGACCGCCTTCCGGGCGTCCTGCGCGAAAATCCTGTTCCGCGACGATGCGAGCGGGCTGACCCGCCGGGTCGATTGGCAGGCGCCGTGCAGCGCGGCCGAGAGCTGGACGGGCGATGCGCGCAGTTTCTTCACCAGCCAGTTCGAAACCGTCGTGGTCGGCGACGGCAACGCTTTCGCCACGGGGTATTACGAGCCCGAAATCCGCGGCAGCCGCGTTCGCGGGCCGGGATATACAGTGCCGGTCTACGCCATTCCGACCGATCTCGTGCGCGGCTGGCCGGACGACATGCCGCTCAGCGAACGGACCGGACGCCAGCCGCTCGGGCGGTATGACGAATTCGGGCGCTTCGTCCCCTATTACGAGCGATCGCAGATCGAGGCAGGCGCGCTCGAGGGCAAGGTGCCCGTCATCGCCTGGGCGGCCGACCCGGTCGAATTCTTCTTCCTGCAGATCCAGGGCAGCGGATTGCTGCGCCTGCCCGACAATTCGCTGATGCGGATTGGCTATGCCGGGCAGAACGGACGGGAATATGTCGGGATTGGCTCGGTCATGCGCGAACGCGGCCTGATCGGCGAAGGTCCGGGTCATTACCCCGGATCGATGCAGGGCATCATGCAATATATCCGCGAACACCCTGCCGAAGGGGCCGAGTTGATGCGGCTGAACAAGAGCTGGATCTTTTTCCAGTCCCTCGCCACCGATGGGCCGCTCGGCTCGCTATCGGTCCCTGTCCGTCGGGGCGACAGCGTTGCGGTCGACCCGAAATTCACCCCCTATGGCGCGCCGGTCTGGCTCGATCTCGATCGCAACGAGGCGGACGGGCTGTGGATTGCCCAGGACACCGGCGGCGCGATCAAGGGCGCCAACCGCTTCGATACCTTCTGGGGGAATGGCGCCGATGCACGCGTCATTGCCGGCGGGATGAGCGGACGCGGCCGTGCGTACGTCCTGCTGCCGAAGGGAACGCTCGCGCGCCTCGGCGTGCGATGAGCCCGCCGCGCGGCCTGACTGAAGAGGAAAGCGCTGCCTGGGAAAGACTGGCCGCCACCGCCGTGCCACTGCATCCGCGCACACCTCCCGCCGTGCTCCAGCCAGCGGTCGAGCAAATCGATCCGGCGCCGCGCCCGTCGACCTCGCGCAAGGCGATTGTCGCCGCAGTCACCCCCGATTTCACGCTCGACCTGCACGGCTACAATCTCGATGCCGCCTACACGCGCCTGATCGGCGGGGTCGCGCAGGCTCGCGCCATGGGCGCGCGCACGATCCTGCTGATCACGGGCAAGTCGCGCCCCGTCGATCCCGCCGATCGCGCCACCAAACGCGGCGCAATTCGCGCCAAGGTGCTCGACTGGCTCGCGGCCTCCAGCCACCATTCGGCGATTGCGGCAATACGCAATGCGCACCGTCGCCACGGGGGCGACGGTGCGCTGATTATCGTCCTGCGCAAGTCGCGCTGACTATTCGGCGGGTCGGCGCGATTTCTCGTTGACGATCTCCGGTCCCGCCGTGGCCTTGTCCGTGGTCGATTTTGCCGAGCCCATGCCTGGTGCCTTGGACTCGCCGCCGATCTTGTCGCGGACGGCCTTCTCGATCCGCTCGCCGATCTTCGCGTCGACGTTCTTCCAGTAGACGAAGGCCCGCTGCAGTACCGTCTCGCTGACACCGTCCGCGAGGTGGCCCGCGACGTTCGACACAAAGCGATCGCGCTGGGCATCGTCCATCACCTCGCGCACCAGAATGCCGGGCTGGGTCCAGTCGTCGTCGTCCTTGCGCAGCGTGTAGGCCTGCCGCACCATGTCTCCGTCGGCATACCAGGTTGCTTCGCCACCGACTTCGGGCTGCGCTGCGGGGCCGCCGTAGGAATTGGGTGCATAGACCGGATCGACCGCGTTGACCGTCCGGGCCATCCCGGCGCGAGAGTAGGAATGAACCTCGGCATTCTTCGCCGAATTGACCGGGATCTGCTTGTAATTCACGCCCAGCCGATGGCGATGCGCATCGGCATAGGAAAACCCGCGCGCCAGAAGCATCTTGTCCGGCGACAGGCCGATCCCCGGCACCATGTTGTTCGGTTCGAATGCGAGCTGCTCGATCTCGGTATCCCAGTCGACCGGATTGGTATCCAGCGTCAGCTTGCCGACCTCGATCAGCGGATAATCTGCGTGCGGCCAAGTCTTCGTCAGGTCGAACGGATTGATGCGATAGGTCTTTGCATCTTCAAACGGCATGACCTGCCATTTCAGCGTCCAGCTCGGATAATCGCCCTTGTGGATCGCGTCGAACAGGTCGCGGCGGTGATAATCGCCGTCCTGCCCCGCCATCTTGTCCGCTTCTTCCTGCGTCAGATGCGCGTTGCCGCTCTCGCTGCCGACGTCGGTATGGAAGTGGAACTTCACCCAGAACTTCTCGCCCTCGGCGTTGATCAGCATATAGGTATGGCTGCCGTAGCCGTTCATTTCGCGCCAGTTCTTGGGCACACCGCGGTCGCCCATCAGGTAAGTCACCTGATGCGCGCTTTCGGGCGAGAGCGTCCAGAAATCCCACTGCATGTCGTGGTCGCGCAGGCCATTGTCGGCGCGGCGCTTCTGGCTACGGATGAAGTGCTGGAATTTCAGCGGGTCGCGGATGAAGAAGATCGGCGTGTTGTTGCCGACCAGATCGAAATTGCCATCCTCGGTATAGAACTTGACCGAAAAACCGCGCGGATCGCGCCAGGTATCGGGGCTGCCGCGTTCGCCCGCCACGGTGGAAAAACGCATCGCGACATCGGTCTTGGTGCCCTGCTGGAAAACCTTGGCCTTGGTGTATTGCGACACATCCGCGGTCGTCTCGAAATGGCCGAATGCGCCCGAACCCTTGGCATGCGGCTGACGCTCGGGAATCCGCTCGCGATTGAAGTTGGCCATCTGCTCGATCAGGTAATGATCATTGAGCACGATCGGACCGTCGCGCCCGATCGTCAGCGAGTGTTCGTCGCTCTGTGCCGGGATGCCTGCGTCGGTGGTGGTGGGGGGAACTTTGCCATCGGCCATGTCGTGCGCCTTTTAGAATTGCGGGATGTAATTCCTACTCTTGGGGGCAGCGGCCCGTTCCCTCTGAATTAAAGCGAAAATCCGTTCGCCGCGATCGGTTGCCATGCTTGAAAAAAAGCCCCCGGCGAGCACGCCGGGGGCAGGGGGGTGTTGGTGGAGGCAGCGTCGCCCTGATCAGTGATATTTGGCGTAAGTCAGGTCGAAACGATCGGCGTCCATGACCTTGGTCCAGGCCTTGACGAAGTCGCACACAAACTTTTCCTCATTGCCGTTCTCAGCATAGACCTCGGCGACGGCACGCAGGCGCGAGTTGGAGCCGAACACGAGGTCGGTGCGGGTGGCGCGCCATTTCTCCTCGCCTTTCAGGCGGCACCTGCCGACGAATTCCTCGTCGCCGCTTTCGTCGACCACTTCCCAGACGGTGCCCATCTCCAGCAGGTTCACGAAGAAGCTGTTGTCGAGCTTGCCAGGCGTGTCGGTGAGCACGCCGATCCTGTCGCCATGCTGTGCATGGTGGCTGACCGCGCCGAGCACACGCAATCCGCCAACCAGCACGGTCATCTCAGGGATCGAGAGGCCCAGCAGATGCGCCCTGTCGATCAGCATGTCCTCGGTCTTCACCGATGCCTTGGTCTTGAGGTAGTTGCGGAAACCGTCGGCGAAGGGTTCCAGCGGCTCCCAGCTTTCGGCGTCGAAATCTTCCCGCTTCGCATCGCCGCGCCCGGTCGTGACCGGAACGGACACGTCGAACCCGGCATCCTTCGCTGCCTGTTCGACCGCTGCGGTACCGGCGATGACGATGGCATCGGCCAGCGACATGCTACCGCGAATCTCGTCGAGCTTGGCAAGCACCTTGCCCAGTTCTTCGGGATCGTTGACCGCCCAGTTGCGGAGTTCATCGAAGCGGATGTGCGCGCCATTGGCGCCGCCGCGATGGTCCGAATTGCGGTAGGTCGAGGCCGAGGCCCAGGCCGCCTTGACCAGCTCGGCAGTCGAGAGCCCGCTGTCGAGCACCTTCGCCTTGAACGATGCGACATCGCCGTCGGATAGCTGCGTGCCGGCGGGGATCGGGTCCTGCCAGATCAGGTCTTCGGCGGGCACATCGGGGCCGAGGTAACGCACCTTGGGGCCCATGTCGCGGTGGGTCAGCTTGAACCATGCGCGGGCAAAGGCGTCATCCAACGCGGCCTGGTCGTCGCGGAAGCGTTCCGAAATCTTGCGATATTCGGGATCGCGCTTCAACGCCATGTCGGCCGTGGTCATGATGGTCGGGACCTTCTTGCTCGGGTCCCGCGCGTCTGGCGCCATGTCGGCTTCCTCGGGATTGACCGGCGTCCACTGGTTCGCACCGGCGGGCGACTTCGTCAGTTCGTATTCGTATTTGAACAGCAGGCGGAAATAATCATTGCCCCACTGTGTGGGATTCGGCGTCCATGCGCCCTCGATGCCCGATGTGGTGATGTGCCCCTTGCCGATTTCTTCGGGATCGGTCAGCCAACCGAAGCCCATGCGGTGCAGGGTCTCGCCTTCGGGCAGTCCGCCGAAACTGTCTGCCGGTGCCGCGCCGTGACATTTGCCGAAGGCATGTCCACCGGCGGTCAGCGCCACGGTTTCCTCGTCGTTCATGGCCATGCGGGCAAAGGTTTCGCGCATGTCGCGCGCCATGCCCTCGGCATCGTTGGGATTGCCGCCGGGACCTTCGGGATTGACGTAGATCAGGCCCATCTGGATCGCGGCGAGCGGGTTTTCGAGCGCCTTGCCTTCATCGGGGACGATGCGCGTTTCGGCACCCGTATCCACCCATTGCTCCTCGGTGCCCCAGTAAACGGTCTCGGGATCGAATACGTCCTTGCGACCGCCGCCAAATCCGAACACCGGGCCGCCCATGCTTTCGATGGCGACATTGCCGGTCAGGATGAACAGGTCCGCCCAGCTCAGGTTCTTGCCGTATTTCTGCTTGATCGGCCACAACAGGCGGCGTGCCTTGTCGAGATTGCCGTTGTCGGGCCAGCTGTTGAGCGGCGCGAAACGCTGTTGCCCGCTCGATGCCCCGCCGCGCCCGTCGCCGGTGCGGTACGTGCCCGCCGCGTGCCACGCCATGCGGATGAAGAACGGGCCATAATGACCATAGTCTGCCGGCCACCATTCCTGGCTGTCGGTCATCAACGCCGTCAGGTCGCGCTTCACGGCATTGTAATCGAGCGCGTTGAAGGCTTCGGCATAATCGTAATCCTCGCCCATCGGGTCCGCCGCGCGACCGCCTTCGGTGAGGATTTCGAGGTCGAGCTGGTCGGGCCACCAATCGCGATTGCGCCGCCCGAAGAGGCCGCGGGTTCCTGCATCGCCGCTAAAGGGGCAGCCGCTCATTTCACCAGTTTTCGCGTCCATGGGTTCTCTCTCCTCTCGCAAGACTCGGATGGTCGATTATCGCGTTACCGGTGAAGAGTGACGGTTTCGTGGTAATCCGTCCAATCGATTAAACGGTTATGATTGATTGACTGGAGCGATTTGGCGCTGGTTCGCTTCGCCCAAGTCGAAAGCGCCGCCATCCCGCTGGAATGACGACGCTTTGGTGTGTCGCGTTTGACCGGCTCAGGCAGCCTGCGCGATCTCGTCGGCGGGTTCGGTCCGGATCAGGTAATCGAACGCGGACAGCCCGGCCTTGGACCCTTCGCCCATCGCCACCACGATCTGCTTGTAGGGTACGTCGGTCACATCGCCCGCACCGAAGACGCCGGGCAGATTGGTGCGGCCTTCCTCGTCGGTCACGATCTCGCCGAACTTGGTCAGTTGCAGCCCGCTG
>QFNA01000072.1 GCA_003248395.1 Citromicrobium sp. | reverse complement strand
CGCAGACGTTCGTTGAAGAGGTGGCGATTGGCGAGACCGGTAAGATTGTCGTAATGCGCCATGAAGGCGACGCGCTCTTCGACCAGCGTTTCGGCAGTGACATCGCGCGCTACTCCGCTCAGACGACCATCTTCGCGTGGCCGCGCAGAAAGACGCCAGTATCGCAGTTCGTCCCCGATCTCGAGCTTCAGCACGAGATCGCGAAAAGCGCTTTTTTCTGCCAGGTGGCGGGCAAGCAGGTCGCGTTCCGGACCCGGCTGGAAAAGGTCCAGCAACGGCTTGCCCTCTACCTCCTCCCGGCTCTTGCCGAGAGCAAGCAGCAGCCCTGCGCCCGGGTCACGAAGGTTGCCGCGTGTCCCCGCTGTCCAGAGCCATTCCGATGACTGCTCCTCGTAGTCGGCAAGGAGCAGCGTCACCGTCTCTGCGGCTTCATTGAACTCGATTTCGGCCTTGGCCGCCTTGACAAAGTGCCGCTCCTGCACCCTGATGGCAATCATCAGAACGGCTGCGAAAAGGACGCAAAGCGCCATGATTGGCAGACCGTCCCAACCGACGAGCATATAGGTTGTCGCGACCAGCGATGGCGTGAGCGCATAGATGTGAAACGCGCCTGCCCGCGGCGCTGTACGATGCACGAGGAGCACGCCTGCCAATACGGCGGTCCCGACCACCCCAAGCGTCGCAGCAGACTGGCCACTGGCATAGATCGCAAGGAAGGGGAACACGACCATCCAAATCGCACTGCCGATCATCTGCAGCACCATGATACGTCGCCAGTATGTCTGCAGGTGCGACAGCTCGGCTGCGTCTTGCGCCATCCGCCGATCGAGGATGGCAAAGGTCCCGAGCTGGCTCAGTTGCAGCAGCACCCAACCCAGCAGCAGGGTGAATGGCGCCGATTCGCGAAAAGCAAAGAACAGCAGGAGGATGCAGGCGATCGACGGGACGAGCGCGAGTGTCGCCCCTGAACGAAACGCACGCAGCCGACGCGAAAGCAGCAGGTACTGCAATTCGCCGGCACGCATGACGCCGTCTGGCGCTTTTACGGGTTCGGTGCTCTGCATTGCCCCCGGCATGGCCTTCCCGACATTGGATCGTGACGAATTTGCATAATCCGGCTCAGATTGTCGGGATTTTGCAGCGATGCCGGCGCCGGGTCAAGGAAATGCGTCGTTCTCCGCGTCGCCAACATGTGCGCTGGACGAAAAGAAAGGCCCCGCCAGCGTTTAAGCCGACGGGGCCAATCATGGCTTTTTTGATGGCTCCGGTTGGCTCTATTCGCCGTCCTTCGCATCCTCGTTCAGATAGTCGCCGGCGTCGGCATCGGTGCCGTGGGTTTCACCCTCGACTCCAGCCAGCGGATCGTCGCCGATCGCCGCCTCGGGGCCCTGCGCGAGCTCCGCCTCATGTTCTTCCTCGGCGGTGTTGGCAGCGATGATCGCTTCCTGTGCCTTCTTCCACTGAGCCCGCAATGCAGCGTCGCGGCTGGAGGCGGTGATGCGCATCCGGTTCATGCCCGCTCCGGTTCCGGCGGGGATGAGGCGTCCGACGATCACGTTTTCCTTGAGGCCGACAAGCGTGTCCTTCTTTCCTTCAACCGCCGCCTGCGTGAGCACGCGGGTGGTTTCCTGGAACGATGCGGCCGAGATGAACGAACGTGTCTGCAACGAGGCCTTGGTGATGCCGAGCAGGATCGGGGTGCCCTTTGCAGGCTCCTTGTTCCGGCCAAGCTTCGCATTGGTCTCGTTCAGTTCTTCCAGGTCGACCTGCTCGCCCGGCAGCAGCACGGTGTCGCCACCGTCGGTGATCTCGACCTTCTGCAGCATCTGGCGAACGATCACCTCGATGTGCTTGTCGTTGATCTTCACGCCCTGCAGTCGGTAGACCTCCTGGATCTCGTTCACGAGATACTCGGCCAGCGCCTCGATCCCGAGGACATCGAGGATGTCGTGCGGGTTCGGCGAGCCCGAGATCAGCGTGTCGCCCTTCTTGACGTGGTCGCCTTCCTGGACGTCGATGATCTTGGTCTTGGGGATCAGGTACTCTACCGGATCTCCCTCCTCCGGAACGATCGCGATCTTGCGCTTCGCCTTGTATTCGCGGACGAATTCGATCTTCCCGGAAATCTTGGCGATGATCGCATTGTCCTTCGGCACGCGGGCCTCGAACAGTTCGGCAACACGCGGCAGACCACCCGTGATGTCGCGGGTCTTGGCAGCTTCGCGCGAGGCACGGGCAAGAATGTCACCCGCTTCGACCTGCTGGCCGTCGTCCACCGACAGGGCGGTACCCGGTGCCAGCATGTAACGTGCCGCTTCGCTATCGTCCCCGGCATCGTTGAATAGTGTCAGACGCGGACGAAGATCGTCCTTCTTCGCACGACCGCCGGTACGGATTTCGGTGACGACGCGCTGGGCGATGCCGGTGGCATCGTCGACGCGCTCTTCCATCGAGGTGCCGTCGACGAGATCCTGGAAACGCACGACACCCGAAGTTTCGGTGATGATCGGCAGCGAGAACGGATCCCATTCCGCCAGACGATCGCCTTCCTTCACCTTCGCACCATCCTTGTGCATCAGCACGGTACCGTAAGGCACCTTGTGGATTTCGCGCTCGCGGCCTTCCTTGTCGATGACTGCCAGTTCGCCGTTGCGGGCGAGCGACAGGATACGACCCTTCTTGTCGGTGATGGTCGGCATGTCGCGATATTCGACCTTGCCGTCCGACACGGCTTCGAGATGCGACGTCTCGTTGAGCTGTGCGGCACCGCCGATGTGGAAGGTACGCATCGTGAGCTGTGTGCCAGGTTCACCGATCGACTGTGCAGCGATGACGCCGACAGCTTCACCAATGTTGACCGGAGTACCACGGGCAAGGTCACGACCGTAGCAGGTCGCGCACACGCCCTGCTTGGCTTCGCAGACCAGCGGGCTGCGGATCTTGGCGACCTGCGTCTCGGCTTCCTCGATGACCTTGACCATCGGCTCGTCGATCAGCGTGCCAGCCTTGACGATCACTTCGTCGGTCGCGGCGTTGACGATGTCTTCTGCCGTGGTGCGGCCGAGGATACGCTCGCCGAGCGAGGCGATAACGCTGCCGCCCTGCACGATGGCGCGCATTTCGAGCGCATTGTCGGTCTTGCAGTCCTCTTCGACGATGACGCAGTCCTGCGACACGTCGACCAGGCGGCGGGTCAGGTAACCCGAGTTTGCCGTCTTCAACGCCGTGTCCGCGAGACCCTTGCGGGCGCCGTGGGTGGAGTTGAAGTATTCGAGGACGTTCAGGCCTTCCTTGAAGTTCGAGATAATCGGGTTCTCGATGATCTCGCCAGAAGGCTTGGCCATGAGGCCGCGCATACCGGCCAGCTGCTTCATCTGCGCCGGGCTACCACGAGCGCCCGAGTGCGACATCATGTAGATCGAGTTGATCTGCGCTTCTTTGCCGTCCTTGTCGATCGGCTGCGACTTGATCTCTTCCATCATGGCGTCGGCCACGCGGTCGCCGCACTGGCTCCACGCGTCGATGACCTTGTTGTACTTTTCCTGCTGGGTGATCAGGCCGTCCTGGTACTGCTGCTCGTAATCGGCAACCAGCGCCTTGGTGGCTTCGACCATTTCGACCTTGCTGTCGGGGATGATCATGTCGTCTTTGCCGAACGAGATGCCGGCCTTGAACGCGTGGCGGAAGCCCAGCACCATGATGGCGTCGGCGAACAGCACCGTGTCCTTCTGACCCGTGTGGCGATAGACCTCGTCGATCACGTCGGCGATGTCCTTCTTCGTCAGCAGGCGGTTGACGATGTCGAAGGGAACCTTGTGGTTCTTCGGCAGGCATTCGCCAATCAGCATGCGGCCCGGCGTGGTGACGAAACGCTTCATTTCGACATTGCCGTTCTCGTCAGCCTGCGGGACGCGGGCCATGATCTTCGAGTGCAGCGTGACCGACTTGGTTTCCAGCGCCTGGTGCACTTCGGCCATGTCGCTGAACAGCGGCAGCTTCTCGTGCTTCTCGCCGCTGTCGCCCTCGACGAATTCAGGCGTCTTTTCCTGGCGTTCCATCGACAGGTAATAGAGGCCGAGGACCATGTCCTGCGAAGGCACGATGATCGGCTTGCCGTTCGCCGGCGAGAGGATGTTGTTAGTCGACATCATCAGGACGCGCGCTTCCAGCTGCGCCTCGAGGCTCAGCGGGACGTGAACGGCCATCTGGTCACCGTCGAAGTCGGCGTTGAAGGCGGCGCAGACCAGCGGGTGAAGCTGGATCGCCTTGCCTTCGATCAGTACCGGCTCGAAGGCCTGGATGCCGAGACGGTGGAGTGTCGGGGCGCGGTTGAGGAGGACCGGGTGCTCGCGAATGACTTCGTCGAGGATGTCCCAGACTTCCTTGCGCTCCTTCTCGACCCACTTCTTCGCCTGCTTGAGGGTCATCGAAAGACCCTTGGCGTCGAGACGGGCGTAGATGAACGGCTTGAACAGCTCGAGCGCCATTTTCTTCGGCAGACCGCACTGGTGCAGCTTGAGTTCCGGCCCGGTAACGATGACCGAGCGGCCCGAATAGTCGACGCGCTTGCCGAGCAGGTTCTGACGGAAGCGGCCCTGCTTGCCCTTGAGCATGTCGGATAGCGATTTCAGCGGACGCTTGTTGGCACCGGTGATCACGCGGCCACGGCGACCGTTGTCGAACAGAGCGTCGACGGCTTCCTGCAGCATGCGCTTTTCGTTGCGGACGATGATGTCCGGAGCGCGCAGCTCCATGAGGCGCTTGAGACGGTTGTTACGGTTGATCACACGACGATAAAGGTCGTTGAGGTCCGAGGTCGCGAAGCGGCCACCGTCCAGCGGCACCAGCGGGCGCAGTTCGGGCGGAATGACCGGCACGACTTCCAGGATCATCCACTCGGGACGGTTGCCCGATTCGATGAAGCTTTCGACGACCTTGAGGCGCTTGATGATCTTGGCGGGCTTGAGCTTGGATTTGGTGGTCGCCAGCTCTTCCAGCAGGTCTTCCTTCTCCTGCTCGAGGTCCAGATCCATCAGCATGGTCTTGACCGCTGAAGCACCGATATCGGCCGAGAAGGCGTCTTCGCCATACTCGTCCTGCGCTTCGAGCATCTCGTCTTCGGTAAGGAGCTGGTTCTTTTCGAGCGCGGTCAGGCCCGGCTCGGTGACGATGTAGCTTTCGAAATACAACACGCGCTCGAGCTGCTTGAGCTGCATGTCGAGTAACAGGCCGATGCGCGAAGGCAGCGACTTGAGGAACCAGATGTGCGCGACCGGGGCCGCAAGCTCGATGTGGCCCATACGCTCACGGCGGACCTTGGTCACGGTGACTTCGACGCCGCACTTTTCGCAGACGACGCCCTTGTACTTCATGCGCTTGTACTTTCCGCACAGGCACTCGTAGTCCTTCACCGGGCCGAAGATGCGCGCGCAGAACAACCCGTCACGTTCGGGCTTGAACGTGCGGTAGTTGATCGTTTCCGGCTTCTTGATTTCGCCGAAGGACCACGAGCGGATGCGCTCGGGGCTGGCGATGCCGATCTGGATCTCGTCGAAGGTTTCGGGCTTCGCGAGCTGGTTGGTGAATTTGGTCAGTTCGTTCATGACTTAATTCCCTAAGGGTAATTCTAATGAGCGGAAAGCGGAGGGGGCGTCGGCCCCCTATTCCGCCGCGATCGCGAGGCCGTCGTCGTCCTCGTCGTCGGCAAGCGACTTGAGTTCGACATTGAGACCCAGGCTGCGCATTTCCTTGACGAGCACGTTGAAGCTCTCCGGAATGCCGGCCTCGAAGGTGTCGTCACCTTTGACGATGGCTTCGTAGACCTTGGTACGGCCGATCACGTCGTCCGACTTCACGGTGAGGATTTCCTGCAGCGTGTAGGCTGCACCGTAGGCCTGGAGTGCCCAGACCTCCATCTCACCGAAGCGCTGGCCGCCGAACTGCGCCTTACCGCCCAGCGGCTGCTGGGTGACGAGGCTGTAGGGGCCGATCGAACGGGCGTGGATCTTGTCGTCGACCAGGTGGTGCAGCTTGAGCATGTAGATGATGCCCACGGTCACCTTGCGGTCGAAAGCCTCGCCGGTGCGGCCGTCGAACAGGACCGACTGGCCGTCCGCATCAAGGCCCGCCTTTTCTAGTTCCACGGTAACGTCGCCTTCGCGCGCACCGTCGAATACCGGGGTACCCATCGGGACGCCGTAGCGAAGGTTACCGGCGAGCTCGACGATTTCCTCGGTCGATCGCGCCTTCAGATCGTCCTTGTAACGATCGCCATAGACGTCGTTCAGACGTTCGATCACCGCTTCCGGCGGCTTCGCCTTGGCATAGTCTTCGGCAGCATTCGGATTGGCCTTCTTCCACTCTTCCAGCTGCTCGCCGATCTGCATGCCCAGGTTGCGGGCCGCCATGCCGAGATGCGTCTCGAAGATCTGGCCGACGTTCATGCGCGATGGCACGCCCAGCGGGTTGAGCACGATGTCGACCGGCGTACCGTCGGCAAGGAACGGCATGTCCTCGACCGGCAGGATGCGCGAAATTACACCCTTGTTGCCGTGACGGCCGGCCATCTTGTCGCCCGGCTGCAGCTTGCGCTTCACCGCGACGAAGACCTTGACCATCTTGAGGACGCCAGGCGCGAGTTCATCACCACGTTCGAGCTTTTCCTTCCGGTCTTCGAACTTGTCGTCGATGACCTTCACGCTCTCGTCGTACTGCGACTTGACTGCTTCGAGCTGCTGCTGGCGATTGTCGTCGGCAACGGCGAACTTGAACCACTCGTGACGATCGACGCCTTCGAGCACGTCCTCGGTGATGTCCGTACCCTTCCTTACACCCTTGGGCGCTGCCGAAGCCGTCTGGCCGACAAGCATGTCGCGCAGGCGGTTGTAAGTGGCACGGTTGAGGATGGCGCGTTCGTCGGCGGCATCCTTGCGGAGGCGTTCGATTTCCTCGTTCTGGATGGCACGCGTACGGTCGTCGATCTCGATGCCGTGACGGTTGAAGACACGGACTTCGACGACGGTGCCGGCAACGCCCGGCGGCAGGCGAAGCGAGGTGTCGCGCACGTCGCTGGCCTTTTCACCGAAGATGGCGCGGAGGAGCTTTTCTTCCGGCGTCATCGGGCTTTCGCCCTTCGGCGTGATCTTGCCGGCCAGGATATCGCCCGGATGCACTTCGGCACCGATGTAGACGATGCCCGCCTCGTCGAGGTTGCGCAGGGCTTCCTCGCCGACGTTCGGGATGTCGCGTGTGATGTCTTCGGGCCCGAGCTTGGTGTCGCGCGCCATGACTTCGAATTCCTCGATGTGGATCGAGGTGAAGACATCGTCTTTCACGATACGCTCGGAGATGAGGATACTATCCTCGTAGTTGTAGCCGTTCCAAGGCATGAAGGCGACGAGGCTGTTGCGGCCCAGTGCAAGTTCACCCAGATCGGTCGAAGGACCGTCGGCGATCACGTCACCCGGCTCGACCGTTTCGCCCACCTTCACCAGCGGGCGCTGGTTGATGCAGGTGTCCTGGTTCGAACGCTGGAACTTCTGCAGCGTATAGATGTCCACGCCCGACTGCCCGGGTTCGACATCGCCGATCGCACGGATCACGATACGCGTCGCGTCGACCTGGTCGACCACGCCGCCACGCGTGGCGGTGATCGCCGCGCCGGAATCGCGTGCCACGGTTTCTTCCATGCCGGTACCGACCCAAGGCGCTTCCGCCTTGACGAGCGGAACGGCCTGGCGCTGCATGTTCGAGCCCATCAGTGCGCGGTTGGCGTCATCGTTTTCCAGGAACGGAATAAGCGATGCGGCGACCGAGACGAGCTGCTTGGGCGAAACGTCCATCAGCGTAATGGTTTCGCGCGGCGCCATGAGGTTGTCGCCGTTCTGGCGCGCCGAGACCAGCTCTTCCACGAAGCCGCCCTTGTCGTCGAGATCGGCCGATGCCTGCGCGACGGTGTGCTTCTGCTCTTCCATCGCCGAGAGGTAGATAACTTCGTCGGTGACCTTGTTGTCCTTCACCTTGCGGTACGGCGTCTCGATGAAGCCGTACTTGTTGACGCGGGCGAAGGTCGACAGCGAGTTGATCAGGCCGATGTTCGGGCCTTCCGGCGTTTCGATCGGGCAGATACGACCATAGTGGGTCGGGTGAACGTCGCGGACTTCGAAGCCGGCACGCTCACGGGTAAGACCGCCCGGGCCAAGCGCGGAAACGCGGCGCTTGTGGGTGACTTCCGACAGCGGATTGGTCTGGTCCATGAACTGTGAGAGCTGCGACGAACCGAAGAACTCGCGCACCGCGGCCACGGCGGGCTTCGCGTTGATCAGGTCGTTCGGCATGACGGTCGACACGTCGACCGAGCTCATGCGCTCCTTAACCGCGCGCTCCATGCGCAGGAGGCCGACGCGGTACTGGTTTTCGAGCAGTTCGCCGACCGAACGCACACGGCGGTTGCCGAGGTTGTCGATATCGTCGACTTCGCCCTTGCCGTCCTTCAGGTCGACAAGTTCCTTCACCACGGCGAGGATGTCTTCCTTGCGCAGCGTGGTGACGGTGTCTTCCGCATCGAGTTCGAGACGCATGTTGAGCTTGACGCGACCAACCGCCGACAGGTCGTAACGCTCGCCATCGAAGAACAGCCCTTCGAACAGCGCTTCTGCGGTTTCCTTGGTCGGCGGTTCACCCGGGCGCATGACTTTGTAGATCGCTTCCAGGCCCTCGTCACGGTTTTCGGCTTTGTCGACCTTCATCGTGTTGCGGATCCACGGACCGGTGTTGATGTGGTCGATGTCGAGCAGTTCGAGGCTGTCGACGCCGGCAGCGTCAAGCGCCTCGAGGTTCTCGGCCGAAACCTCGTCACCGGCTTCGATGTAGATGCGGCCGGTGCTCTCGTCGATCAGGTCTTCGCTGGCGTAACGGCCGAACACTTCCTCGGTCGGCAGCAGCAGGGTTTCGAGACCGTCCTTGGCCGCCTTGTTGGCCGCGCGCGGGCTGATCTTGGTGCCTGCTGCGAAAACTTCCTCACCGGTCTTGGCGTCCACCAGCGGGAAGGCCGGCTTCTGTCCACGCCAGTTCTCGGCCACGAACGGAATCTGCCAGCCGTCCTTGGCGCGCTGCCAGGTTACCGAATCGTAGAAATG
>QFNA01000162.1 GCA_003248395.1 Citromicrobium sp. | reverse complement strand
GACTTTCAGCGAGCACCCCGCCATCCGCCATATCTACGGTGCGAAATGGTCCGCAGAAACGGCCGACGGGCACTTCGAATACGATCCGGGCGAGCGCGGACTGGCACTCTATTTCGGGCCATGCACTAGGATGATGCGGCTCGTGGCCCATGGTTCGTTCCGGGTGGTGTCGATCTATTTCGCGCCGGGCGGGACACTGGGGCTCGATCTGCCGGCCCAGCAGGACACGCTCGACCGCATCATTCCGATGGACCCGTACACGCGCAAGCCCCACCCGGCGTCGGCCTACCATCCCCGCGACGACGCCGAAGACTGGTTTCGCGCGGCGGAAGCGCAACTGTTCGCTGCTGCACGGAAGGCCAGACTCGAACCGCCCGATCCGATCCTCGCCGATTTCGAGCGCCTCTGTTTCACCAATCCGAACGGGACCGTCGGCGCGTTTGCCGAGACTATCGGCGTGACCCGGCGCACGCTCGAGCGAACCATCAGGCGCGCCTGGGGCGTGAGCCCGAAAGTCGCGCTGCGTCGCGCCCGCGCGCTCGACATGGCGGCGGCGCTCCTGGCGGTTGCCGAAGAGCAGGCAGCAGCGGAAATGCGCCTGCGCTATTTCGATCAGTCGCACCTCAATCGCGAAATGCGCGATTTCTTCGGGATGACCCCCGGCCAGATCCAGGCGGGCTCACATCCGCTGCTCACCATCACGGTCGAAATGCGCCAGTCGCGACGCCTCGATGCGCTGGCCAAACTGGGCATCGACGAACCGCGTCCCTGGCGCGATCCGGCGGCCGAACCGAAGGGCAATGGAGCGTCGCGCGCCTAGCGTTTCGGATACAGCTGCCCCGCCAACGAGGCACCCGTTAACGGAAGGCGCCGCGGCCCGAAAAGGCAATCAGTCGAACAGGCTCGACACGCTCGATTCGTCGGCGATCCGGCGGACGGCTTCACCGATCAGCGGTGCGATGGTCAGGATGCGGATGCGATCCGAATCCTTGGCATCGTCGGTCGGCCGGATCGAATCGGTAATGACCAGTTCCTTCAGCGCGCTGCCGTCGACCCGCGCCACCGCCCCACCCGACAGCACGCCGTGCGTGATATAGGCCGCGACCGAGCTGGCACCCTGATCGAGCAGCGCCTGCGCGGCGTTGCACAGCGTACCGCCCGAATCGACGATATCGTCGATCAGGATGCAATGCCTGCCCTTCACCTCGCCGATGATGTTCATCACTTCGCTTTCGCCGGGCCGGTCGCGACGCTTGTCGACGATCGCCAGCGGCGCGTTGTCCAGCCGCTTCGCCAGCGCGCGCGCGCGCACGACTCCACCGACGTCGGGGCTGACCACCATCAGGTCCTGGTCGCCGTAACGCGCCTGGATATCCGCGGCCATCACGGGCGCGGCGAAGAGGTTGTCGGTCGGAATGTCGAAGAAGCCCTGGATCTGCCCGGCATGCAGGTCGACCGCCAGCACGCGGTCCGCCCCGGCTTCGGTGATCAGATTGGCCACCAGCTTGGCCGAAATCGGGGTGCGGGGCCCGGGCTTGCGATCCTGTCGGGCATAGCCGAAATAGGGCACGACCGCCGTGATCCGCCGCGCCGATGCACGCCGCAACGCGTCGATGCAGATCAGCAGCTCCATCAGATTGTCGTTGGCCGGATAGCTGGTGGACTGCACCACGAAGACATCCTCACCGCGAACATTCTCGTGGATTTCGACGAAGATTTCCTCGTCGGCAAAGCGGCGCACCTGCGCATCCACCAGCGGCATTTCGAGATAGCCTGCGATGGCCCGCGCGAGCGGCAGGTTCGAATTGGCGGCCATGATCTTCATGCTGGGGCGAATCCTCGTAGACGGCTGTG
>QFNA01000071.1 GCA_003248395.1 Citromicrobium sp. | reverse complement strand
ATCGTCGGTCAGCGCCTTGACGATGGCCCATTGCGCCTTGTTGGTATCCTGCGCCTCGTCGACGAGAATGTGGTCGAAGCTGCGGTCGAGCTTGTAGCGAATCCAGTCGGCCATCTGGCTGGAGGACAGCAGGCGCGCTGCGCGGTGGATGAGGTCGTCGAAATCGACCAGCCCCTCGCGCGCCTTGGCTTCTTCCCAGTGCAGCGCGAAGGCGCGGCCCGCCTCGAGTTGCGGAGCGAGGAAGGCGGCGAGATCGAGCAGGGCTGCGCGTTCGGCGACGGCCCGGACGGCTTCGGCGATGATCTCTTGCTTGTTTCCGAAGTCGGGATCGTTCTTCTCCGCGCCCTTCATCACGCGCGGATCGCCATCCTTTTTCAGCAATGTGTCGAAGAAGCCGTCGAGCGTTTCGAACCGCTGTTGCGGACCAGCCGCGAGCCAGCTTGGCACAAACGCCCGGACCTTGTCTGCGCCCTGCGATTTCCAGCCATCCATCGCCTGCAGTGCCCCACGCAGGACCTCAACCGGGAAATTTTCGTCCGAGCAGCCTTCGGCCACCCAGCCCTCGTCCGCATCGACCGGAATACCCAGAAGGCGGCGAACGGGGTCGCGCAAGCGGTGTTGCCAGCCGGGTTGCTCCCACAATTCCTTTTGCCGGGCGCAGCGCATCAGCCAGCCGAGCACCGCGTCCGGCCCCTTGCGGCGGCTCATTTCGGCCACGGCCTCGCGAATTTGCGGATCGCCTTCGGCAAGGAGGTCGGACAGGACATCGCGGCTCAACAGGTCGCGGTCGCGGTCTTCCATCGGCTGGCTGCCGGGCAAGACACCCGCCTCGCTCGGGAAAGCGGCGAGGAGATATTGCGCGAAGGCGTGGATCGTATCGATCCGCAGGCCGCCGCCGGGGCAATCGAGCACGCGAGCGAAGAGCGAGCGGGCGCGGGCCTGCGTTTCGGGATCGATGGGCGCGCCGAGATGCCCCAGTTCCTTCGCCAGTTGCGCCGCGTCCATCCGCACCCAGCGCGCGAGAACGGCGTTGACGCGCACCGCCATTTCCGCCGCGCCTGCCTTTGTGAAAGTGAGGCAGAGGATTTGCGAAGGGTCGGCATTGGGCTGGAGCAGCAGGCGCAGCACGCGGGCGGATAGCACCTGCGTCTTGCCCGTTCCGGCGCTGGCGGAGAGCCAGACACTCTCCAGCGGATTGACGCTGTCGGCTTGTGCGCCCGCGAGGGGATATACCGTGCCGCTCACGAGGCGTCCTCCCCCTTGTCGGCCTGACGGGGGAGCCATTCTTCGAGCCGCATCAGCTGGTCGTAGGTGTCGTAGGCCGGATAGTCGGGGTTTTCCCGCGCGGTAAACGGCGCGTCGCCCTTGATGTATTTGCCGATGGCGAGCCCTAGCTTCTGGCGCGTGAGCGGGAGGAAATCTTCCGGGTCCACGCCGCTGCGCTTGTTGCCCACTTTCAGCGGCACTTCGACATAGCCGAAGCCGTGCGGATTATCGTCTTTCGCGCGGCCGAGCGACCAGTATTCGTAGGCTCCCGGAGCGCCGGGCGCGTCCTTGAAGCCGCCATCTTCGGCGATGAGGCCGAGGATGCCGAGCTGGAGCGCGAAACCTTCCTCCACCATGGCAGCGCTGGGCGGTTTGCCGGTCTTGTAGTCGACGATGGCGAGCGTGCCGTCCGCCAGCCGGTCGATCCGGTCGGCGCGGCCGTGGACGAAGACATCGTCGAAATGCATCGAGCCCTTGGCCTCGACCGCCACCACCTCGCGGTCCGAATAGGAGCTGACTGTCTCCTCGATCCATTCGAGCGCCCTTTGCAGGCGCGGCTGCCAGAGGCCGCGGACCAGCGGATCTGCGTTCTCCTCATCCAGCACATGCTCCATGATCGGGGCGATGCGGGCTGCGGGATCGTCCTTGCGCGCGATATGCCAGCGTTCGAGAATCTCGTGCGCGATATTGCCCTGCCACAGCGGATTGGGATCGGCGTCGAGCGCATCGAGATCGGACAGGCCCATGATCTTCTGCGCGAAGAACTGGTAGGGATCGCCCAAGAGGCGGTCGAGCGCGGTGGCGGAGATGTCGACATCGCGCTGCTCCGCCGTGGGCCGGGGCATGGGGCGCGGATATTCGGGCGCGAGATCGGCGTGATGTGCGGCGCGAGTCATGGCGCGAGCGAGCGCGATCGTGGCGCGATCCTGGTAATTGGGGAGCAGGTCGCCGAGCAGCGCCTGCACGCGCAGGAGAAAGCGGCTGGGGATGGCGGGGCCGCCCTCGTCGCGGTTCGACCGGCTGAGCACGACCTCGGGAGCGCCCATCGCTCCGGCAAGGTCATGCGCCGAAAGGCCGATGCGGAAATCTCCGCCGGGCACGCCCAATGCGCGCAGCACCGGCGGGGCAAGCAGCGCATCGACGCTGCCCCGGGCGGGCCAGACGCCTTCGTTCAGCCCAGCGCAGATCACGAGGTCGGCGCGGTTGATGCGCGCTTCGAGCAGGCCAAGCACCTGCACGCGGGCGTGGCCGCCATAGGGCGGGCGAACGGCGCGCTCCTCCATCGCATCGGCCAGCACCTGCGCCACATCGCGCGGGTCCACGGCGAACCCGGCCTCGCGGGCATGGAGGCGGAACTCCTCGACGAACGCGGCGAGCGTGCGCCCGTCCTCGTTGCCCCAGAGCTTTTCGCCGCAAAGAGCCTCGGTTGCGGTGGCAAGCGTGTCGATCAGCTCGGCGAGGCTGGCGGGCGTATCGCGGTCGATATCAACCAGCGGCAGGAGATGCGCTTCGGCCAGCGCCCACCAGTCGGCCATTGCCGGGTGGCGTTCGGCCAGCCGGTTGAGTTCCGCCCGCGCCGGTTCGAGCCCCGGTGCCAGACGGGGCCCGCGCAATTCGCGCTCCAGCCGGCGCAGCCGCCGCAGCCAGGTGCCGCGCTCCATCCCGCCATCGACCAGCGGGTGGCCAAGCAGCGCCATCAGCGGGACGGCCCTCGCCCCTTCCGCCATGACCTCGGCGGCGAGCAGGAATGCGCGGCCCGCAGCGGATTGCGCAAGCGGGCGACCGGCGGAATCGTCCGCCACGATGTTCCAGCGCGCGAGATGGTGCACGACGCGGCGCGCGAGCGGACGGTCGGGCGTGACCACGGCCACGCGCCTTTCGGGCTGTTCCAGCGCCTGACGCACCAGCAGCGCAATGGCCTGCGCCTCCTCCTCGGGATTGGCGGCTTCCATGATCCGCACGCCCGACAGGCGGCGTTTGTCGGCGGGCAGGTCGACCCAGACCTTGCTCGCTTCGGGCGGGAGGAACAGGGCGGAAATCGCATGGCTGCGCTCCGGCGGAGCGGCGGTCATGCCCTTGCGATGCCACGGCTGCACTTCGTCGCGCGCCACACCCATGCGATTGAGCAGCAGCTTGAGGTGGTACTGGGGGTGGGTGACGGCGTCATCGCGGGCGAAAGCCGTCTCGTCCGGCGTGGGGGCAGCGCCCGCACGGCCGAGTTCGTCCCACACGGCGCCATCCCTCGTCAGGTCGAAATCGGGAAGGATTACCGCGCCTTGCGGCAGTTCGCTCACAACCCGTAGCAGCTTTGCCAGCGCCGGTGCGGCACTCGTCACGCCCGCCGCGACGATGGGTGTGGCCGGCGGGTTAGCCTTCCACGCCGCACTGGCCTTGTCGAACAGGCGGTTGCGACGTGCGGCAGCGTCGAGCATGCCTTGGCCGTTGAGCCAAGCGAGCCATTTGACCTGCACATTGGCGAAGAGCCGGATCGAATCCTGCCAGTGCGCCGAAAGATCGGGGAAGATGCCCACCACCTTCTCGTCGAGCAATTGCTCGGGCCCGATATCCTCGACCAGCAGGCGGTCCATCGTCGCACCGGCCTCGCGTGCGAGGCGTAGCAAGGTTGCACCCTTGGGCGCGTCGTCGCCCATCTCCTCGGCGATGAGACGGGCGAGCGCGTACATGCGGCGCTGTGGATCGATCGAGGGCGGAATGTCGCTCGTACCCAGCGGATCGAGCAGCGGGCCCAGCGCCTCGTCCAGGTCGAGATCGCCGACCACCGCCATGCGCGGCATCAGCAGGCCCGCGCGGCCCCCCTCGCCTGCGTGGCGGATGAACGCCTCGGACACGGTGCGGCGCGCACGCGAACTCGGCAGCAGGAGCGTGAGTTTCGCCAGCCCCAGTTCGGGATCGGCATAGCGCGGGACCAGCCCCGACACGAGCGCATCGGCAAACCCGCGGTGCGCGGCAATGGAATAGACTTGCGGCCCGCCCCGCGTGTCAGCCACCCGTCAACGCCTCCTCGGTCGGCCTTATATGCTGCGGCGTGCCGACTTCGTACCACATGCCGGTGAAGGCGACGCCGAACAGACGGCCTTCCTCGATTGCGCGATCCCAAAGGATGTTGGTCGAGAACTTGCCCACGGGCGCATCGCGCAGCAGCCGGTGCGACACGAGCTGGATGCCGGTGTAGATGAACGGCGCAATCCGGCCCGGCAGCTTGCGCGCCAGCCGCCCGGCGCCGTCCATGTAGAAATCGCCCGTCCCGTCGAAATTCTTGGCGCGGGCATGGGTGACGACCAGCAGCAGCGCGTCCATTGTCTCGGGATTCCAGGCCGAGGACAGGTCGGCAAAGGCGTTGCGCGGCCCGTCGAGCCAGATGCTGTCGGCATTGCAGGCGAAGAAGGGATCGGGGAGCAGCCCCGCCCCCTGCGCCTTGACCATCCCGCCGCCGGTTTCGAGCAGTTCCTCGCGCTCGTCGGAAAAGGTCACTGCAGGATGCTCGCGTTGGCCGAGATGCGCCTCGATCGATTCGGCAAGGTAGTGGACATTGACCACCGCCTTTTCGACGCCCGCATCCTCGAGTCGGTCGAGCGCGCGGTCGATCAGCGGCTTGCCCGCCACGCGCACCATCGGCTTGGGCGTGGTGGCCGTGAGCGGGCGCATGCGCTTGCCGAGGCCGGCCGCCATCAGCATGGCGGTATCGGAGACCAGAGCGCTCACGTGATCGTGCCTCCGTTGGCGTCGCGCAGTTCCTGCGGAATGTTCGCATCGAACCATGCCGCAACCGGTGCCATCGCCTGATGCGCCAGGTCGCGTTCCATCGCTTTCCAGACCCGCGGGATCAGGTCGAGATAGCGCGGTTTCGCATCGCGCCTGAACAGGCGGGTGAAGATGCCGACGATCTTGGCGTTGCGCTGTGCACCGAGCCGCGCGTAATCGGCCTCGAAATGCGCGCCCGGATCGGCAGCGGCGCGGTAGCGGCAGAGCATGTCGTGCTCGAGCTGTTCGGATACATCGCGGCGTGCATCCTGCAGCAGGCTGACGAGATCGTAGGCCGCGTGGCCGACCAGCGCATCCTGGAAATCGATCAGCCCCTGCGCGCCGGCGAGCTTGCCCGGTTCGAGCAGCATGATGTTTTCCGCATGATAATCGCGCAGCACGGTCACGCCCGGATCCTGCCGCGACAGGAGGGGAGCCAGCGCCTCCTCCCACGCACGGGTCCAGCCGGCGGCATCGACCGTCAGTCCCGCCGCCGGACAATACCATTCGACGAACAGCGCCGCCTCGCGCTGGTACACCGCCATGTCGTAAGGCTCGAACGGACCCGGCGGCAATCGATGGAGTTGCACCAGCGCGTCGATGGCCTGCGCGTAGATATCGCGTTCCTGGTCCGGATGATCGTCGATCCATTCCTTCATCCGGGTGTCGCCGAAATCCTCGGTCAGTACCCACCCGCCCGCGGCGTCCTCTGCAAGGATGGCAGGGCCGCGCATGCCGTTGTCGTTGAGCCAATGCGCCACGTGGAGGAACGGCGCAGGGTCCTCATGCGGTGGCGGGGCGTGCATCAGCATGGCGCTCTTGCCGCCCATGCGAATGCGGAAATACCGGCGGAAACTGGCATCGCCGACCAGCGGGGCGATTTCGGCGCCTTCCCATTCGGTATCACCGAGGAAGGCATGGATATCGTCGATCAGCGCGTCGCTCATGGGATGCGGCTTTGCCAAGCCTCGCCCGGCTTCACAATGGCTTGCCTGCCATCGCCCACCGTTTCCAGCGCGATGGAAAGGCAGGTCGGCTCATGGTCGAACCCGCCCGCATGATCGGGCCATTCGGCCAGCAAGGCTGCGCCTTCGCGATAATCGTCGAGACCGATTTCCTGCGCTTCGGAAGGGTGTTCCAGCCGGTAGAAATCGGCATGGACCAGCGGAACGCGAAGGTGATCGTAGGTTTCGACGATGGTGAATGTCGGGGATGGCACCTCGCCCTCGTGCCCCAAGGCCGCGATGATTGCGCGCGCCAGCGTGGTCTTGCCGGCGCCCAGACCGCCCGAGAGCGCGACTATATCGCCCGCACGCAGCCGGTCGCCAATCCGCCGACCGAAACCGTCCATCGCAGCAAGATCGGGCAGGTCGACGATCATGGCAGCGTAATCACTGCCGTCGTGCCCGAATTCTTGCGGCTCTGGATTTCGAGCGTGCCGCCATGCGCCTCGACCAGTTGCCGGGCGAGCGGAATCCCCAGGCCGTGGCGCCGCTCGATCCCCTTGCCGTCGGGCTTCATCCTGATGCCCTCGAGCGCGCGGGCCAGCTCGTGCTGCGTCATCCCGCGACCATTGTCGGAAATGACGATCGTGTTGCGCCCCTGACGCTTGGCAATGTCGACCAGGATGCGGCCGCCTTGCGGTGTATTGGCAATCGCGTTGTCGAGTAACTGGCCCATTGCCCGCCCGAGCTGCTGGCGATCGGCCTGGACAGACTTGCTCGCATTCCCTTTCAGGTCGAGCGTCAGTCCATTGTCGAGAATGGCCTGCTCGCGCTTGCGCACGAGTTCGGTCATGAAGGCCATGAGTTCGAGCTTGCCCATCCTGAGCGGCATCAGGCCCGCCTCGGACTGCGAAAGATCGAGCACATTCTCGACCTGTTCGGTCAACTTTCCGACCGACTGGCTGATCGCGTCGACATATTCGCGTGCTTGCGGCGGCAGGTCGCCGGCCATGCCCTGGGCCAGCAGTTCGGAGAAACCGCCGATCGTCGTGAGCGGGGTGCGGAATTCATAGCTCATGTTGGCGAGGAAGCGCGTCATCACCGCATCGGCCTCTTCCAGCGCGCGATTGCGTTCACGCAGCGCCTCTTCGGCCTTGCGCGAGGCGGTGACGTCGAGAATGGTCAGCAACCCATTGCCATCGGGCAGTGGCACGCCCGCGTAATCGAGCGTCGTCCCGTCTTTCAGTTCGACGCGACCTTCGCGCATCTTGCGATCGAGCGTCGCCGCGCGGATGGTCTGGCCGATCTGCGAAATCGCCCTGGGGTCGGCCAGTCGCTGCTCGATGGCTGTGAGGAGGTCTTCGGCCTGTGGATGGCCATCGAGCACTTCGGGATCGATACCCCATGCGCCGGGAAAGCCCCTGTTCCACAGTTCGAGGTGGCCGTCGGGGGCGAAGACGGCGAGGGCTTCGTAGAGGCTGTCGAAGGTCGCCGTCCGCGTCCGCAGCAAGGTGTCGCGCGTGGCGGAGAGCGCGAGCTGTTCGGTCCGGTCCTCCGCAATGAGCACGAGCCCGCCATCGGGCAGCGGCTGGGCGACGAGACGCAAATGCGTGCTGTCGGGCAGCGGCCAGGCAACCTCCTCGGTTTCGTCCATGCGGAACCAGTGACCCAGCTCGCGGCGCCAGGCGGGGAAGTCGCGCACCTCGGGAATGCGGCCGTTTTCGCGGGCAACCAGCAACATCTGGTCGAACGTCGTGCGTTCGTTGACCACGCCGGGCGGCAGGGCAAAGACGCGATGGAAAGGCTGGTTGGCGAAGGACAGCCTCTGCCGCGAATCGAATTGCGCAACGCCGATCGACAGCTGGTCGAGAAGCGAGCGCTGCGCCTCGCGGAAGGCGCGGAATTCGCGTGCCTGCTCTTCCATTTCCTCGATATCGACCGCGTATCCGGCGATGCCTTCGCCCGCCAGCGGCAGGTCGGTGACGCGCACGGTCCGCCGCGCTTTCTGGATCGTCGCGGTGATGACGCGCTCGATCGGCTGGCGTCTCTCCGACGCCTGCGTAGCAATCTCTGCCGCGCTCCGGCCGCCGATGCGCTCGACCAGTTCGATCTGGTCGGCGATGACCTGGTCCGCGCTGTCGGCGTCGACCGCCTCGACATAGGCCTTGTTGACGAGGCGCAGCTTCATGTCGCCGCCGCGGAACCACATCGGCATGGGCGCGGCCTCGATCAATCCGACCAGCGCGCCGAAGTCGTCGCGCGCCCGCGCCGCTTCCTCGCCCAGCCGGGTCAGCTCCTGGTCGGTCTCGGTGAAATCGAACACCCAGACGAGCGCCGAACCGTTGGGCGAAACCGCGGGATCGGCCAGCGAACCGCGAAAGGCGAGCGACCGGCGCGAACCCGGTGGCTGGAGCGAGAGGCGAAAGGGCTTGGCGGTTTTCTGCGTGCGGCGGACCAGCGTCGAGAGCTCCTCGACCTGCCCTTCGGACAGGCCGGCGCCGTTCGCCCCCGACAGTTCGCTCAGATAATCGGGGACGCGTTCGATCCCCAGCCAGCGCGCAAAGCGGTCGGGCGCCTCGATCCGGCCGTCGGCCCGGACGGTCAGCGGTATCGCAGGGCCTTCCTCGACCATCCGCGCGAGGCGCAGCGCGGCCTTGCGGTGCCCTTCGGCCTTTTGCGACTTTCCGCTCGCCCGCATGATCATCCATACTGCGAGGCCCGTCCACAGGGCCAGCAGCAGACCGATCAGCGGCAGCAATGTCGGCGAGACTTCCATCACCCGCCAGCTATGCGGCAACCGGCGGGGATGCAATGCCCCGCCGTGCCGTTACGAACCGCAGCGGCGAGCAAACCGCCGCCGAAATGCGCAATTCCGTATCAGTAACGGTAGTGTTCGGGCTTGAACGGCCCTTCGACCGGGACACCGATATAGGCTGCCTGCTTTTCGCTGAGCTGTGTCAATCTCACGCCGAGCTTGTCGAGATGCAGCGCAGCCACCTTCTCGTCGAGATGCTTGGGCAGGACGTAGACGTCGTTCTGGTAGTCGCCGGCATTCGTCCACAGTTCGATCTGCGCCAGGGTCTGGTTGGTGAAGCTGAAGCTCATGACGAAGCTGGGGTGTCCGGTTGCGCAGGCGAGGTTCACGAGGCGGCCCTTGCCGAGCACGATGATTTCCTTACCATCGGGAAACTTGACCAGATCGGTGCCCGGCTTGAGCTCGTTCCACTCGTAATTGTCGAGCGCGGAAATCTGGATCTCGCTGTCGAAGTGGCCGATGTTGCACACG
>QFNA01000070.1 GCA_003248395.1 Citromicrobium sp. | reverse complement strand
GAGACGATGCGGACATCGGCTTCGACACCCAGCTCGCTCAACACGTCCTCGGCGCGTTTCATCGTCGGCCAGTCCGACTGGCTGCCCATGACGATGGCTACCTTTGCTCCCATACTCACGCGTCCTTCAGATAATAACGCTCGCCCGACACCTGCGTCCCGTCGAAATCATAGATGATCGGCTGGCCGGTCGGGATTTCGAGCCCGGTGATGTCATCGTCCGAAATGTCCGACAGGTGCTTCACCAACGCGCGCAAGGAATTGCCATGGGCGGAGATGATCACCGTCTCGCCCTTGCCGAGCAACGGCAATATCGCCTCGTCCCAATAGGGCAACACGCGCTCGATCGTCAGCTTGAGGCTCTCCGTCTTCGGAATGTCGATCCCGGCATAGCGCGGGTCAGCGGAAAGGTCATATTCGCCGCCCGTCTCGAGTTCGGGCGGCGGCACATCGAAGCTGCGTCGCCAGATATGGACCTGCTCGTCTCCGTGCCGGTCGCGGGTCTGTTGCTTGTCCAGTCCGGTGAGCCCGCCGTAGTGCCGTTCGTTCAGGTGCCAGTCGCGCGTCACCGGGATCCACAGCCGGTCGCAGGCTTCCAGCGCGATGTTGAGCGTCTTGATCGCGCGCTTCTGTACGCTGGTGAAGGCGGTGGTGGGCAACACCCCCTTGGCCTGCATCAGCTCGCCTGCCGCCTGCGCTTCCGCCACGCCTTTCTCGGTCAGATCGACGTCCCACCAGCCGGTGAATCGATTGGCAAGATTCCATTCGCTCTGGCCGTGACGGACGAGTATCAGCTTGGACAAGGGGGCGCTCCAGTCGAGTATTACAGGAGCAAGGCGCGTTAGCTGGCCTCGTCGCGAATGGGAAGGGTATCGCTTTGCGATTCGCGCATTTCCCGCGCCTGTCCCTTGCGGCGACGGAGGTTCTCGCGAAGTTTCGCGGCAAGACGCTCTTCGCGCGTCGTATTGTCATCGGGTCCGGACATGTCGCTTCCCTGCGCCAATTCGCGTCCAGGAATCAACCGAAGGTTGACTTTCACCCGCCTTCTGCCAATAGCGCGCGCCTCCACCCCGCCGTGCATGACGCGGGCCCCGTGCTGCTGTAGCTCAGTGGTAGAGCGCACCCTTGGTAAGGGTGAGGCCGGGAGTTCAATCCTCCCCAGCAGCACCATTTGCGTTTCGCCCGATTGAAATACCCTGCTGTATTGCATAGGCAGCACGGTATGGATGATGCTGCCACTCTGAAGCCGCCCGACCCGCGCTATCGCACCATGCTGCAGGTCGTCTCGCTCATCTTCGCGGTCGTGCTCATGGGCGCAGCTACTGCGGCGGAGCTGGCGATTCCGGGATGGACCGGCGCCGTCTGGATCCCCGTCGGCCTTGTGGCACTCTACCTCGTCTTGCGCATGCCCGCGCGGCGCTATGGGGCGCGCGGATATTCGCTGGAGGAAGAGCGGCTGCGCGTCGTTCGGGGTGTCCTGTTCCGATCGGATACGGTGGTCCCCTTCGGCCGGGTGCAGCATATCGATGTCGATCAGGGGCCGCTGGAACGCGCATTCGGCCTGGCCACGCTGACCGTGCACACGGCGGGATCGCACAATGCCTCGGTGTCGCAGCCCGGACTGGCCCATGCCGACGCGCTGGCGATGCGCGATGCAATCCGTGCCGCGATCAGGCGGGACACGCAGTGAGCGACGTTAAGCCGCACCAGGAGATTCAGCGCACCGATCCGCGTAGCTTTGCAGTGCGCGCGGTGGCGATGCTGGCTCAGCTTGTCATCCCGCTCGCCATCGCATCGGCCACGATCCTCGACGATGGCGATATTGGCGGTCGACTGGTCTATGTCCTGCCCATCGTGCTCGTGGTCGTGCTGGCCAATTTCGCCATCGCCTATCTGCAATGGTGGCGGCTGACCTATGCTGTCGGAGAAACCGACATCAGGGTGGAAAGCGGCGTGCTGTCCCGCGCCGCGCGATCGGTTCCGTACGAGCGGATTCAGGATGTCAGCCTCGAACAGAAGCTTTTGCCGCGCCTTTTCGGCCTGACCGAAGTGAAGTTCGAAACTGGCGCGGGCGGCGGCGACGATCTGAAACTGTCCTATCTTGCCGAGGAAGAAGGCGAGCGTCTGCGCGAGCTGGTGCGCGAAAGGCGCGACGACGAGACGCCCGTAGCAGTGGATCGCGAGGGCGATGCGGCAGGGCAGGGCGAGCCGTCGGACGTGGTTTTCGGCATGGACGGCAAGCGCGTGCTCACCTTCGGCCTGTTCGAATTCTCTCTCGCGGTGGTCGCCGTTGTCGGCGGCGTATTGCAGCAATTCGATTTTCTGATCGACTTCGATCTCTGGGATGTGGAGGAATGGGAACAGCGGCTGGCCGGGCCGGGGCAATGGCTGGCCGGACTGGGACCGTTGGCGAAAGTGGCGGGGGGGGCCATCGCGATCCTCTCGCTGGTGCTGGTTGGGGTGGTGACAGGCGTGGTGCGCACGGTGCTGCGCGAATGGGATTTCGTGCTCGAACGCTCGTCAAAGGGGCTCCGGCGACGCCGTGGGCTGCTGACGCGTACCGATGTGGTCTTGCCGGTTCACCGCGTCCAGGCGCTGAATCTTCGCACCGGCTTCCTGCGCCGAATGTTCGGTTGGCACGGACTAAAGGTCATCAGCCTCGCAAGCGACAGCGGATCGTCGAACCATGACGCTGCGCCCTTCGCGACGATGCAGGAAATCGCACCGGTCGTGGCAACCACCGGATTTGCCCTGCCGCCGGAGCGTCTCGATTGGCAGCGCGCGGACGAGCGCTATCGCTTCGATCGCATGGTGCTCGACGCGATGCTGCTGCTGCCTGCGACCCTAGCGACGATCCTGCTGGCAGACGGGACATTCTGGCTTGTTCCTGCAATGCTGCTCGCAGTGGCGCTGGCGCATAATTACTGGCGCTGGCGCATGGATCGCCACGCACTGGACACGCTGCAAGTCTACACGCGGCGCGGGTGGTTCAAACCGCGCACCATGATCGGTTCGCGGATCAAACTGCAATCTGCCGAAATTGCGCAGGGGCCGATTGCACGGCGGCGCGGTTATGCAACGCTGAAGCTCGGGCTGGCGGGCGGGACCTTCGACATCGACGGTTTGCCTGTCGAACAGGCCCATGCGTGGCGCAGCGCCATCTGCCAGAGCATTGCCCGGACGGACTTTTCCGAATTGCTCGAACAGCCCGCCGCGTAATTGCGTCAGGCCCGCAGTTCCGCCAGTTGGGGGTTCTTGTCGAAATAGCCTGCGACATAGGAACAGTCGGGCGAAATCGTGAAGCCCTGTTCCTTCGCATCGGCGATCATCGCCTGCACCAGCTTTTCGGCGATGCCTTGTCCGCGCGCCTCTTTCGGTACGAAGGTATGCGTCGCATGGCGGACCTTGCCGCGGGCGCCCCAGGTCAGTTCGGCCTCGCGCTCTGCGCCTTCCACAGGCGTGAAATAGCGGCCCTTGGCCTCGTTGCCTTCGTGCTGGATGTCGATCGTATCGGTCACAGGATTTCCTTTCTGTCCAAGCAACGCCGTGCCCGCTAGGGCCGTTCCCCTATGACCCGATCCGCGCAATTCCTGTCCGACAATGCCGCCTCGGTGCATCCCCGCGTGTGGGACGCGATGCGCGCGGCCGACGCGCCCGATTCGCCTTACGATGGCGATGCGCAGAGCGCCGCGCTGGACGAACGCTTTTCGGCGCTGTTCGGGCGCGATTGCGCTGCTCTGTGGGTGGCAACCGGCACCGCGGCAAATTGCCTTGCCCTTGCGACGATGGTGCAGCCGCACGGCGGCGTGGTGTGCCATGAGGAAGCGCATATCGAGATGGATGAATGCGGCGCGCCGGGTTTCTACCTCCACGGGGCCAAGCTGCTGCTGGGGCAGGGCGAGGGCGCGAAGCTGACCCCTGAAGCGATCCGTGCGGTGGTCGATCCGATTCGCGACGACGTGCACCAGGTTCAGCCGCATGCCATCTCGATCACGCAGGCGAGCGAATACGGCCGCGTCTATCGTCCGGACGAACTGGCGGCGATCCGCTCGCTGGCCGACGAGCGCGGGCTCGGTTTCCACATGGACGGTGCGCGGTTCGGCAATGCCGCGGCCTTCCTCGACCTTCCGGCAAGCGAGGTGGCAGGACCGGTCGATGCGCTCAGCTTCGGCTTCGTGAAAAACGGTGCGATGAGCGCCGAAGCCATCGTGTTCTTCGATGACGGCCTGGCAGATGTGGCGCGCTATCGCCGCAAGCGGGCCGGGCACTTGCAGAGCAAGGGCCGCTTCCTCGCGGCACAGATTCACGCCATGCTGGATGGCGATCTGTGGCTGGCCAATGCGCGTGCTGCCAACGCCGCCGCTGCGGAGATTGCTGGGGCCTGCGGGGAGCGGCTGATGCATACCGTGGAGGCCAATGAACTTTTCGTGCGCTGCACACCGGTAGAGCGCGAGGCGCTGCGCGGGCAAGGCTTCGGCTTTTACGACTGGGGCGCGGATGCGGCGCGCTTCGTCACCGCCTGGAACATGCGCGAGGAGGACGCCCGCGCGCTCGCCAAAGCGATTGCGACCTTATGAGCGCCACCGCCGGGGGCGAGAGCCTCCTCACTCCGCGCAACCTGGCAGCCTTCCTGCTGGTCAGCCTGATCTGGGGCGGGACCTGGCTCGTCATCCGCGACCAGATTTCGACGGTGTCGGCAAGCTGGTCGATTACTTGGCGTTTCGTCGTCGCGGCGGCGGGCATGTTCGTGCTGGCAAAACTGCGCGGCGAACCGCTCGGCCTGCCACGCGAAGGCTGGCGCTGGGCGCTGGCGCTCGGCCTGTTCCAGTTCTGCCTCAATTTCAGCTTCGTCTATAACGCAGAGAAATTCATCACCTCTGGATTGGTGGCGGTGATGTTCGCGCTGCTCGTCGTGCCCAATGCCGTTCTCGGGAAGCTGGTGCTCGGACAGGCCATCCGGCGCGAATTCGTGCTCGGCTCCTCGATCGCGGCCATCGGTGTGGCGATGCTGTTCGCGCAGGAATGGCGCGCCTCGCCCGCCACGCTAACCGAGGTCCTGCTCGGTGCGGCGCTGACCGTCGGCGGTATCCTCTCGGCCAGCGCGGCCAATATCGTGCAGGCGATGGAAGGGGCCAAGCGCCAGCCGCTGCTGACACTGCTCGCGTGGTCGATGCTCGTGGGCGTTTTCCTCAATGCGGGATACGCGCTGGCGACTGAGGGCCCGCCGCAATTCGACACCCGCCCGGCCTATGGGCTCGGCATCCTCTATCTCGGCCTGCTTGGTTCGGTGGTGACCTTCCCGCTCTATTACGGGTTGGTGCGCAAGGTCGGCGCAGGGACCGCGGCCTACAGTTCAGTGATCGTACCGATCGTCGCGATGATCCTCTCGACCTTGTTCGAAGGCTTCGTCTGGGGTCCGCTCCCGGGGGCCGGGGCGGGGATCACGCTGATCGGGATGGTGGTCGCCCTGCGCGGACGCAGCTCGCCACTGCCGCGCCGCGCTACGCCGGAACCCTGATCGCAGACAGCCCCTCGCGATAGGTGGGATAGCGTGGCTGCCAATCCAGCACGCGTTTCGCCTTGCCGTTCGCCACCCTGCGGTTCTCCGCGTAAAACCCACGCGCCATGGGCGAAAGATCGGCTTCCTCCAGCGTTTGCAGCGGCGGGGGCGCTACGCCGAGCAGGCGACAGGCTTCCTCGATTACGGCATTCTGGCTCGTCGGCAGGTCGTCGGAAAGATTGTACGCGCCCGGAGGGGCATCGCGCTCGATGGCGGCGACCAGTCCGGACACGATATCATCGACATGCACCCGGCTGAACACCTGGTCGGGCAGGTCGATCCGGTGCGCCTTGCCTTCGCGCACCCGCTCGAAGGCGCTCCGGTCCGGGCCATAGATCCCCGGCAGGCGAAACACCCGCGCGCCCATGTCCAGCCAGCGGGCATCACATTCGGCCCGTGCGGTTCGCCTGCCCGTCCCGGTGGGCGCGCTTTCGTCGACCCAGGCTCCATTGGCATCGCCATAGACGCCGGTGGAGGAGAGGTACGCGCACCATTTGCCATCCAGCGCGTCGCCATAGCGGTCGAGTACGGGGTCGCTCCCCTTGGTGGGCGGGACCGAACTCAGGACGTGGCTCGCCAGGCCAAGTGCGGACAGGACCGCTTCGGCGTCTTTGAACGGCAGGTTGCCGGCGCTACCGGTGGCATCGACATGCCAGCCTCGACCACGCATATCTTGCGCGAACCGCCCCGCCGTGTAGCCGAGGCCGAAGATGAACAAACGGGGCATCGGGGCGTATTACCCTAAAGCTCTCGAAAGAACAGGATACGCATGGATATCGCCCGCACCCCTTCGACTCCGGATGGCAATCCCGAAATGGCCGATGCTGCCGTCGAGCCCAAGGCGCCGCCGGAAATCCGGCGCGAGGATTACACCCCTTTCGCCTGGCTGGTGCCCACCACGCGACTCGACTTCGAGCTGGGGCTGGACAGGACGCGGGTCACCTCGACACTGGAGGTCGAGCGGAATCCGCAAGCCGACGAATCGCCCACGATCCGGCTGAACGGAGACGGGCTTAAACTGGTCTCGCTGAAGTGCGACGGCGGCGACTGTGCCGGACACATGATGGACGGCGACGATCTGGTCGTCACGCTCGAAGGCGATCGGCACACGATAGAGATCGTGACCGAGATCGACCCATCCGCCAATTCGCAGCTGATGGGGCTCTATGCCTCCTCCGGCATGCTCTGCACCCAGTGCGAGGCCGAAGGTTTCCGGCGCATCACCTTCTTCCCCGACCGCCCCGACGTGCTCTCCACCTACACCGTGAAGATGCGCGGGTCGAAGAAGGATTTCCCGGTGATGCTTTCCAACGGCAACCGCGTCGATATGGGTGAAGATGGCGAAATAGGCTGGGCCGAATGGCACGACCCCTGGCCCAAGCCGTGCTATCTCTTCGCGCTCGTCGCCGGCGACCTCGTCGCCCGCTCGGACAGCTTCACGACAATGGGCGGCCGGAAGGTTGAACTGAACGTCTGGGTCCGCGAAGGCGATCTCGACCGCACCGAGCACGCCATGGAGAGCCTCAAGCGCTCGATGAAATGGGACGAGGAGGTTTTCGGGCGCGAGTACGATCTCGACCTCTTCAACATCGTTGCCGTGTCCGACTTCAACATGGGCGCGATGGAGAACAAGGGCCTCAACGTCTTCAATACCAAATACGTCCTCGCCGACCCCGAAACCGCCACGGACGGTGACTATGACGGCATCGAAGGCGTGATCGGCCACGAATACTTCCACAACTGGTCAGGCAACCGCATCACCTGCCGCGACTGGTTCCAGTTGAGCCTCAAGGAAGGCTTCACCGTTCTGCGCGACCAACTGTTCAGCCAGGACATGGGCAGCGAACCGGTCAAGCGGATCGAGGACGTGCGCGTCCTGCGCGGTGTCCAGTTTCCCGAGGACAGCGGCCCGCTTGCGCACTCCATCCGGCCAGACAGCTATCGTGAGATCAGCAATTTCTACACCTCGACCGTCTACAACAAGGGCGCCGAAGTCATCCGGATGATGCGCACGATGGCGGGCAAGGAAGCCTTCCGCAGAGGCACCGATACCTATTTCGATCGCCACGACGGCGAGGCCTCGACCTGCGAAGACTTCGTATCCTCGATCGAGGATGGCGCGGGTCTCGACCTCAAGCAATTCCGTCTGTGGTATTCGCAAGCGGGTACGCCAAAAGTAACCGTGGCGCTCTCGCACGAAGGCGAAGAAGCCGTGCTTCACCTGACCCAAGAGGTGCCGGACACACCCGGACAGAGTGGCAAATCGCCCATGCCGATCCCGCTGCGCATCGCCCTGTTCGATCGCTCGACCGGGCGAAGTGCTGGCGAGGAACTGATCGTGCTCGACAAGGCGTCCGACGAATTCCGCTTTCCCGGCCGTGCCACACGCCCGGCGCTTTCGATCAATCGCGGCTTCTCCGCGCCTGTGACCATAGATCGCGACATCACGCGCGAGGAACTGGTTTTCCTCGCCGCGAAGGACGACGAACCCTTCGCCCGCTACGAAGCGATGCAGGAACTGATCGTGGGCCACCTTGTCGCGGCTGCCATGGGTGACCTTCAAGAAGCGGAACGGTCTGCATCCGCTAGCGACATCGCGACCGCCATGCGCGCCATCGTCGATGACGACGGCATCGACGACCTGATGCGTGGCGAACTGCTGTCAATGCCTAGTCAGGCTTATCTGGCCGAGCAGATGCTCATTGCCGACCCCGGCCGCATTCATGATGAACGCGAGCGTCTGAAGGCGGACATGGGCACGGCGCTGGCGACCGAGTTCCACCGGCTCTACGACCGCGCCGAAAACGTGCCCTTCTCGCTATCGCCCGAAGCCAAAGGTGCTCGCAAGCTCAAGACGCTGGTGCTCACCTATGCGGCTGCAAGCGATCCCGCGAAGGCAGTCGAACTCGCAGCCCATCAGTATGATCGCGCAGACAACATGACCGACCGACAGGGCGCTTTGATGGTTCTGACGGGGATCGATAGTGCGGAACGGACAGGCCGGTTGCTGAACTTCTATAATCGCTATGACGGCAATGCTCTCGTCATCGACAAATGGTTCAGCCTGCAGGCTATGTCGCTCCATCCGAAGGTCGTCGAGCATGTGAAGGCGCTGGCCGAACATTCGGATTTTACGCTCAGGAATCCCAACCGCGTACGGTCGCTTTATATGGCGTTTGCCGGGAACCCGCACGGATTTCACCGCGCCGACGGAGAGGGCTACAACATGATCGCAGACCTCATCCTCGCGCTCGATCCGATCAATCCGCAGACGGCAGCGCGTTTCGTGCCGCCGCTTGGCCGCTGGCGCCGGATCGAGCCGAAACGGGCGTCGATGATGCGCGATGCACTCGACCGGATTGCCAAGGCGCCGAATCTATCGCGTGACACCTTCGAGCAAGTGAGCCGGTCGCTTGGCTGACATCATCACAGCAGGCGTACTGTCTGGTTTGCCACATGGCTTTTCCGGTCGCGAAGGGCTGGAGGCGCAGGACATCATGCCCGGGGCGCCGCTCGTAAGGCTAAAGCAGATACACTCGGCCGATGTCGTTATCATGCGCGAGGGTGTCGTCACCGCTGACTGCGCGCCCGTTCTCCTTGCGGACCAAGCTGCTGGTATCGTCGGTGCGGCGCATGCAGGCTGGCGTGGCGCAAGAGCAGGCGTGATCGAGAATACAGTACAGGCGATGGAATCACTCGGCGCGCGACGCGGTTCCATTGCG
The DNA here is from genome assembly GCA_003248395.1 of Citromicrobium sp. Classification (GTDB taxonomy): domain Bacteria; phylum Pseudomonadota; class Alphaproteobacteria; order Sphingomonadales; family Sphingomonadaceae; genus Qipengyuania. Next base: position 3,143 of record QFNA01000070.1, on the reverse strand, counting down.
GCCGCGATCGGGCCGACGATCGCACAATGCAGCTACGAGGTTGATCCCGAATTTCGCGCAAGGTTTGACGCCGAGGACGAGACCTTTTTCCAGCCGGGAAAAGGTGATCGGCTCCAGTTCGATTTGCCCTCTTACGTCGCCCATCGCCTTCGCAGTGCCAGCGTTACTCGAGTCGAAGATCTGGCACTCGATACCTACGCGGACGCCACGCGTTTCTGCTCCTATCGCAGAGCCACTCATCTCGGTGAACCTACCGATGGTCGCCAATTGAGCGTGATCGCCCTTCCGTAAGGTCAAGTCGCGAGGCGTCCGTGTCAGCCAAAATGGCGGTTGGCAACATGTCGCAATCCGGCTAGAGGCCCGGACCAAACCGGGTGTTCCGGGGGCTTTCGCACAGGCTTTTTCAGCATGAATGGCATGGTGCCCCCGCGATCTCCGGATGATGGATCGCAACTCTTTTTTACCGGTTGGTGGATCACCTTCCGGTCGTTCAAGGCAGGCAAGGCAAGGCGCTGATGGCAGACACGACTGCAACCGCTATTCCCGCAACCGAGGCAATTATCGACGACGGCTACCGTCGGCGTGATTTCATTGACATCGCTGCCGTGAGTTCGGCCGGTGTTGCCGGACTCGCGGTGCTGTATCCTCTGATCAGCCAGATGGCGCCTTCGAAAGACGTGCTGGCGGCAAGCACGACCGAAGTGGATGTTTCCGCCATCGAACCGGGTCAGGCGATCAAGGCGGTCTTTCGCAAACAGCCTCTGTTCGTACGCCGTCTGACTCCGCAGGAAATTGCCGAAGCCAATGCGATCCCCGTTTCCTCGCTGCGCGATCCACAAACCCTTGAGGAGCGCACGAAAGAAGGGCATCTCGACATGCTCGTCACCATGGGCGTCTGCACCCACCTCGGCTGCGTGCCGCTCGGTGCCGCGGAAGGTGAAAACAAGGGCGAGTACGGCGGCTATTTCTGCCCCTGCCACGGGTCGCATTACGATACGGCGGGCCGCATCATGAAGGGTCCCGCGCCGACCAACCTCGAAGTGCCCGAATACACATTCACCTCGGACACCGTGATCCAGGTCGGCTGAGCTTTAAGACGAGAGACTAGACCATGAGCTTTCCCTGGGCACGCCAGTACGAACCAAAGACCGGGCTGACCAAATGGGTCGACGAGAAGCTGCCGCTTCCGCGCCTTGTCTACAATGCGGTCGGTGCAGGCTATCCGGTGCCGCGCAATCTGAACTACATGTGGAACTTCGGCGTGCTCGCCGGCTTTTTCCTCGTGCTCCAGATCGTCACTGGCGTGGTCCTGGCGATGCATTACGCTGCCAACGCGCAGGTCGCGTTCGGAACGACCGAGCACATCATGCGCGACGTCAATTGGGGCTGGCTGATGCGCTACGCCCACGCCAACGGGGCGAGCTTCTTCTTCATCGTTATCTATCTGCACATCTTTCGCGGGTTTTATTACAGCTCGTACAAGGCCCCGCGCGAAATGGTCTGGCTGCTCGGCGTGGTGATTTTCCTGCTGATGATGGCGACCGCTTTCATGGGCTATGTCCTGCCGTGGGGGCAAATGAGTTTCTGGGGCGCGAAGGTTATTACCGGCCTGTTCGGCGCCATTCCGTTGGTAGGCGAGCCTATCCAGGTGTGGCTGCTGGGCGGCTATGCGCCTGATAATGCGGCGCTCAATCGCTTTTTCTCGCTGCACTTCTTGCTGCCCTTCGTGATCGCAGGCGTCGTCATCCTGCATATCTGGGCATTGCACATCCCGGGGTCGTCCAATCCGACTGGTGTCGAGGTGAAGAGCGAGAGCGACACCGTTCCCTTCCATCCCTATTACACGGCGAAGGACGGATTCGGGCTGGGAGTCATCCTCATCATCTTTGCGCTGATGGTCTTCTTCTCACCCAATGCGCTGGGGCATCCTGACAACTATATCGAGGCAAATCCGCTCTCGACGCCCGCGCTGATCGTGCCGGAATGGTATTTCTATCCCTTCTACGCCATCCTCCGCGCGTTCACATTCGACTTCATCCTGCCGGCAAAGCTGTGGGGTGTGCTGGCAATGTTCGCAGCGATCCTGGTGTGGTTCTTCCTGCCCTGGCTCGATCGGAGTCCGGTTCGCAGCGGCCATTATCGTCCGCTGTTCCGCAAGTTCTTCTGGTTCGGCCTGATCCCTTGCATGGCAGCGCTGTTCTATCTCGGCGGTGCTCACGCGGAAGAACCCTACATCATGCTCAGCCAGATCGCGACGGCCTACTATTTCCTGCATTTCCTGGTGATCCTGCCGATCATCAGCAGCATCGAGAAGCCCGAACCACTGCCCTATTCGATTACCGAAGCTGTGCTGGGGTCGGACAAGAAAGCCGTCCTGGGCGAGAATGCGGAGCCGGCCGTTTAAGGCCTGGTCTGGTACGACACGAGAAAGACTGACCCATGAGCCAACTTCTCTCCATCCGCCTAGTCGGCATTCTTGTCGGACTCGGTTTCGTCTTCGTCGTCGTGTTGGCGCTGCTGTTCGGTATCGGACCGGCCTTTTCGACCTTCGCGACGCATGGCCAATTCGTCGCGCCGACTGCGGAGCATGAGTTTCACGAACATCCCAAGCAATATGACTGGTCGTTCGACGGCGCATTCGGCAAATGGGACACGCAGGAACTGCAGCGCGGCTTCAAGGTCTACAATGAGGTCTGTTCGGCTTGCCACAGTCTCAAATTCGTCGCTTTCCGCGACCTCGAACAAATCGGTTATAACGAAGGCCAGGTGAAGACGTTTGCGGCGAGCAAGCAGGTGCCGGGCATCGATCCCGCGACTGGCGAAGTGACCACGCGCCCCGGTCTGCCGACCGACTATTTCCCGTCGCCGTATCCCAACAGCGTTGCGGCCGCTGCCGCGAATGCAAACGCTATTCCGCCAGACCTTTCGTTGATCACGAAGGCTCGGCATGACGGGACGAATTACGTTGCCTCGCTGCTTTCGGGATATCAGAACGTCCCGGCGGAGCTTACCGAGGAATTCCCGGATTTCGCTCTGTCGCCGACCGGGCATTACAATCCATACTTCGCCAACCTCGGGCTCGCCATGGCTCCACCGCTTACCGCCGGGCAGGTTACTTACGATGACGGGACCGAGGCGACCGT
>QFNA01000069.1 GCA_003248395.1 Citromicrobium sp. | reverse complement strand
CAGCGGCCATGCTGATGAGCCGGGTGATGCCGCATGGCCAGTTTGCGCCGTGGTTCGAGCAACTGGTGCTGGCCAATGGCTGGATCGAGCGCGACTGCCGCCCGGTCACCGTGTCCGACCGTAGCGACGGCAAGATCGCGCATCTCGACGGGTTGAACCTGAGCCGGGCATGGTGTCTGCGAGGCGCGGCGACTGCGCTGGGTGAGCATCCGTCGCTGGCGTTGCTGGAGCAGCGTGCCGCAGAGCATCTCGACGCGGCAATGCCGCATGTGGCGGGCGATTACATGGGTGAGCACTGGCTGGCAAGTTTCGCCCTGCTGGCGCTGATGCCACCGCGCGGCTGAAATTCAGGCTCGACGGCGGGCCTCGGCTGCCCGGCCGGTCTGTTCGCGCAACAGCATGGCGCGCGCCACGGCGGAGGGAAGCATGATCTCGCCGCCAATCGTGCTGCTGGCGCTGAGTCCTACGCGGATATCGTACATGCCGTGATCGATGCCGAGCCGTCCGTCGGCGCCGAGACGACCGATCTGTTCGGCACCGATCTCGAATTCGAGCTTGCGCCGCTCGCCGGCCAAGATGACCGCGCGCCGGAAATCGCGCAGCACAAAGGTCTCATCGATGTCGTCGCCCTTGATTGGGCGGATGTAGAGCTGGAGCGTTTCGATGCCCTCGCGTTCGTCGGAATTGCTGAGCTCGACCGTGGCGCGAATGCAATCGCGTTCGAGATCGAGCGCGAAACCGGTAAGGCCGATGTCGGCATAGGTGAGTCCGTGGCCAAAGGGCAGGCCATGGAGCCCGTCGTCCGACCGGACCGTGAGCGGGAGCTTGCCCGAGGGCGAGGCCGTGCCGGCGATCAGCTCTGCCAGCGCGTGGCCGCCCATGGTGCCGAGCCGCCCGGCGTGAAGGATCGACGGCAGATGGCGACCGTTGATTTGCGGATGGACGGGCAGATGGCCGAGCGTCACGAGGATGACGCGCGGATTGGCCGAGCAGAGTGCGGAGAGCAGCTGGCGCGACGCCTCGCCCAGCGAGGCGCTGTCGTCGAGCACGACGAGCACGGTGCCTGCGCGGCGGGCTGCCTCGCGCGCCATGCCGATGGCCATCTTGTCCGCCTCTATCATAGTGCTGGTCGGGGTCATTCCACCACGCAGGGCGAGGCCGGGCACATATTTATGCGGCATGCCGAGCCGTTCGAGCCCGTCGATCAGGCTCGCGCCCGTAGCCTCGCGCCCGTCGAGCGGCAGCTGGCGATCGGTAGCCGCAGTGCCGACGACGAGCAGCTCTCCCGAATCGGGGGTGATCGGCAGCAGCGCCGGATCGTTGCGGAGCAGGACAGGGCAGCGCAGCGCCAGTGCATGAGCGGCATGGCGGCGGTCGCCCGCGCTCCATTCGCGATTGCGCGGTTCGCTGCGTTCGTCCTCGTATTCTTCGCTGAACAGGCCGAGGCGGTATTTCATGCGCAGCACACGGGAAACGGCTTCGTCGAGGCGAGCTTCGGCAATCTCGCCGCTTTCTACCGCGCGCGCGATCGCGTCGACAGGCATGTCTTCGAAATGCGGACCGAGTTCGGCGTGAACGTCGAGCGCCAGCCGCCGCCATTCGGCAAGGTCGATCCCGCTGAAACCGTCTGTTTCACCAAGGAAGGAGAAGGCGGCCAGGAGAGCGCCATTGCCTTCGAGCGCATCGCGATTGGCGAGGGCGCCGAAGCTGGCCGATCGTACCGCGGTCCGGGCTAATTCCGCCGCATGGGCGAGCGAATGGGGGTGGCGGGTGAAGAGCGGAGAAAGGTCGAGCGTTGCCAGGATATTGTGCCCTGCCGGTTCGGCACCGCCGTCGAGGCCCCGGAGTCGTGCGGCGGCGATCTGCCGGGCCAGCACAAGCTGTTCACCCGACGTGCCGCCGGGACGGGCGGTGTCGGGTCGGAGCAGTTCGACATGGGGCGAGAGCGTCCAGTTGAAGCCCTCGATTACGGCTTCTGCCGCGACGGCAGCTTCGGCCCGCTCGATGGCGTCGAGATCCCAGCTGGCTGCGGCTGCAAGTGGGGCGGGCAGGATAGTGTCCACCCCGGTGCCGGTCTCGACGGAGAAAAGCAGCGGGATGCCGAGACGCGACTGTTCGACTGCAATCTGCTGGAGACCGTCGGCTGCGCTGTGGTGCGCAATTCCGGAGACGGCACCGATGCGTCCATCGCGCAGCGCGCGGCGGAATTCGTCGCTAGCTAGCCGGTCCTGCGGATCGGGCAGGCGGCGGATGGCGAGCTGTCCGGCCTTTTCGAAAGGTGACATGTAGGAGAGCAGGTCGGCAATCACGCGCTCGCCCTCGGCGCGGCGGTCGGGTGTGATCCGCGCGATCATTGCGCACCCCGCCTTTGGTGCTGAGTGGCGGCGAATCCGGCGCCGGTGCTTGTGCGGTGACCCATGCTTTCCTGCCTTTTGCTTGCCGGCAGGGGTCGCAGGAATTGGTAAATATGACGTTACCACAAAGGCTTTGTCGCGGAAATCGCTCGGCAGACAGCGTTAACGCACAGGCGATTTACACATATAAAAATATCTTTATATGTGGAGAAAGATGAAGACCGAGACGATCTTTCGCGCGCTGGCCGATCCCACGCGCCTGCGCATCCTGCGCCTGCTGGGTTCGATGGAACTGGCGGTGGGCGAAGTCGCGCTGGCGCTCGGGCAGAGCCAGCCGCGCGTGTCGCGGCACATCGGCATCCTGTGCGATGCCGGGCTGGCCGAACGGCGGCGCGAGGGGAGCTGGATCTTCCTGCGTGCGGGATCGGACGCAGGCAGCATGGGTGCGGACATCAGTGCGATGCTATCCAATGCCGAACGCAGCGATCCGGCATTCGGCGAAATGTGCGAGGCGGATCGCCGCAAGCTCGCCGAAATCCGCGCCGTGCGCGAAGAACAGGCGCAGCAGTATTTCGCCGAGCACGCGGACGACTGGGACGAGTTGCGGCGGCTGCACTCACCCGACGAGGCGGTCGAGGCGGCCCTGGCACGTGCGCTGGGGCCTGGCACGGTGGGTGCGCTGCTCGACATCGGGACGGGCACGGGCAGGATGGCCGAGCTGTTCGCCGAACGGGCCGACCATATCGTGGCGCTGGACAAGAGCCTGGCGATGCTGCGCGTGGCGCGAGCCAAGTTGCAGCATCTGCCGGCCGAGCAGGTCGAGCTTGTTCAGGGCGACTTCGCGTCTTTGCCATTCGCCGACGAGGCATTCGATACTGTGTTTTTCCATCAGGTGCTGCATTTTTCGCAGAACCCTGCATCGGTGCTGCGCGAGGCAGCACGTGTGACGCGGCCCGGCGGGCGCATCGCGATTGTCGACTTCGCCGCGCACCAGCGCGAGGAATTGCGCGAGCGGTACGCGCATGCGCGTTTGGGCTTTGGCGAGGAGCAAATGGAGGCGCTGCTGCAAGATTCGGGCTATGCGCCATCGCCGTCGATCGCGCTCGAGGACGGCGAACTCTCGGTCAAAATCTGGATCGCGCAGCGGCGCGATAGCGAAAGGAAATCCGCGTGAGCCCGACAATCGACCAGATGCGCGAGGCGCAGCGCGCGCTGGAAACGCCGCTCTTTTCCGGGTTGCAGGGCGATATCGAAGTGAGCTTCGAATTCTTCCCGCCCAAGACCCAGAAGATGGGCGAAACGCTGTGGCACAGTGTCGAGACGCTGGCCCCGCTCGGCCCGCGCTTTGCCAGCGTGACCTATGGCGCGGGCGGATCGACGCGCGAGCGTACGCATGAGCAGGTGGTGCGGATCCAGAACGAGGCGGGCATCCCCGCTGCGGCGCATCTGACTTGCGTCGAAGCCACACGCGAGGAAGTAGACGAGGTTGCACGCCATTACTGGGCCGAGGGCATCCGCCATATTGTGGCGTTGCGCGGCGATCCGCCCGATGGTTCGTCGCAATACACGCCGCATCCGGGCGGCTATGCCAATGCCATCGAGTTGATAGCAGGGCTGAAACAGGTGGCCGATTTCGAGATTTCGGTCGCAGCCTATCCCGAAGTGCACCCGGATTCACCCGACCGGCAGGCTGACATCGACAACCTCAAGGCCAAATTCGACGCCGGGGCGACGCGCGCGATCACGCAGTTCTTTTTCGACCCGCAGTGCTTTTTCGAATTCCGCGACAAGGCGGCCGCGGCGGGGATCGCAGGCGAGATCGTGCCTGGCATCATGCCGGTAATGAGCTTTGCTGCAGTCCAGCGCATGAGTGGCCTGTGCGGAACTGCCATACCCGACTGGATGGAGGGGTTGTTCGACGGGCTCGACGACCGGCCCGAGGCGCGTCAGCTGGTCAGCGCCACCATCGCCGCCGAAATGTGCCGCCGTCTCTATGCGGGCGGGGTCAGGCAGTTCCACTTCTACACGCTCAATCGCGCCGAGCTGAGCTATGCCATTTGCCACATGCTCGGCCTGCGTCCGAAGGTAGTAGTATGACCAAACGCGAAGCATTCGAAGCTGCCGCAAAGGCCGGCATCCTGATCAAGGACGGGCCCTACGGCACTGAAATCCAGCGCGCCAAGCTGGCAGCGGAGGACTATGCCGGCGACACCGGCCTGTCGCAGGACCAGAAGGGCAATAACGACCTCGTGAACCTGACGCAGCCGCATGTCATCCGGACGATCTGCGACAGTTATATCGATGCCGGAGCGCATATTCTCGCCACCAATACCTTCAACGCCAACCGCATCAGCCAGGCGGATTACGGCGCGGAAGCGCTGGTCCACGAGATCAATGTCTCGGCCGCGCGCATCATCCGCGCGGCGATCGATGCACGTACCGACGGCGTCCCGCGCTTCGTGGCCGGAGCGGTGGGGCCGACCAACAAGACGCTCTCGCTGTCTCCTGATGTCGAAGACCCCGGCTTTCGCGAGGTGACCTTTGACGAGATCGTGGAGGTTTATGTCGAGCAATGCCGCGCGCTGGTGGAAGGTGGGGCCGATTTCATCCTGATCGAGACGGTGTTCGATACGCTCAACTGCAAGGCTGGAATCATGGCCGTCAAGCAGCTGGAGCGCGAAATGGACCGCGACATCCCGCTAATGATTTCGCTGACACTGACCGATCTTTCGGGCCGCAATCTGTCGGGCCACACGGTCGAGGCGTTCTGGTACACGGTGCGCCATGCCAAGCCGCTGAGTATAGGACTGAACTGCAGTTTCGGTGCCGAGCAATTGCGCCCGCATGTGCAGTTGCTGTCCGACATCGCCGACACATGGCTGATGGCCTATCCCAATGCCGGTCTGCCCAATGATCTGGGAGAGTATGACGAACTGCCCGAAACAACCGCCGCGTTGACGAAGGCGTGGGCGGAGAACGGCCGGATCAACGCACTGGGCGGGTGTTGCGGATCGACGCCCGAACACATTGCGGCGATGGCCCGGGCAGTGGAAGGCATTGCACCGCGCAAGCTCCCCGGCGACAGGAATGCCATGCGACTCGCAGGGCTCGAACCCTTCACGATAGCAGCATGAGCGAGAGCATTTCTGACAGGGTGCGGATCCACGCCGCCACGCCCGAAGATGCGGGACGGCTGTCGCTCGTGTCCAATGCGACATTTCTCGAAACCTTTGCGGGGGAGATCGATGGCGATGCGCTGGTGGCTCATTGTGCGGACAAGCATGCACCTGATTATCTCTCGGGGTTGATGAAGCGCGGCGCGAAGGCGTGGCTGGCCGAAGTGGACGGTGCGCCCATCGGCTATGCGCTGGTCAATGCGCCGGAACTGGATGCAGCGCGGGATGGCGATATCGAGCTGAAGAAGATTTACCTGCTGTCCCGCTTTCACGGCAGCGGCATTGCCGCGCGCCTGTTCGATGCTGCGCTGGCGGGGGCAGACGGGCATGACCGGCTGCTGCTGGGCGTGAAAGCGGATAACACCCGCGCCATCGCGTTTTATACCAAGCAGGGTTTCACCCAGATCGGTACGCGCCGCTTCAACGTGGGCGGGACGCTCTACGACGACATCGTGTTGGCACGCGACCTCAAGCAAGTTTGAATGTAATGACCCAAGAAACCAACACCGCCTCGACCGCCCGTTTCGTCAACATCGGCGAACGTACCAATGTGACCGGCAGCGCCCGGTTCAAGCAGCTGATCATGGCGGATGATTATGAAGCCGCGGTCGAAGTCGCGCGCGATCAGGTGGAAAACGGCGCGCAGGTGATCGACGTCAATATGGACGAAGGCCTGCTCGATGCCGAGAAGGCGATGACGACCTTCCTCAAGCTGATCGCCGCCGAACCGGATATCGCGCGCGTGCCGGTGATGATCGACAGCTCGAAATGGGATGTGATCGAAGCGGGGCTGAAATGCGTGTCGGGCAAGCCGATCGTCAATTCGATCAGCATGAAGGAAGGTGAGGAAGCGTTCCTGGAGCATGCGCGCAAATGCATGGATTACGGCGCGGCTGTGGTCGTGATGGCGTTTGACGAGAAGGGGCAGGCCGATACCAAGGAGCGCAAGGTCGAAATCTGTTCGCGCGCCTATGACCTCCTCACCGGCATCGGTTTTGCGCCCGAGGATATCATCTTCGACGCCAATATCTTTGCCGTGGCGACGGGGATCGAGGAGCATGATCGCTATGGTCTCGATTTCATCGAGGCTGTCGCGGAAATCAAGCAGCGTTGCCCCAATGCGAAGACGAGCGGCGGGTTGTCGAACCTCTCTTTCAGCTTCCGCGGCAACGAGACAGTGCGCCGGGCGATGCATTCGGTGTTCCTCTATCATGCGATCCCCGCAGGCCTCGACATGGCGATCGTCAATGCGGGGCAACTTGATGTTTACGACCAGATCGACGCGCAATTGCGCGATGCCTGTGAAGACGTGATCCTGATGCGTAGCCCGGATGCGACCGAGCGGCTGATCGAGCTGGCCGAAAGCTATAAGGGCAAGAGCGCAGCGGATGAAAAGGCCGAAGAGCTGGCCTGCGCCGAGCGTGGGGGCAGGCCTATCGAAGTGATCGAAGGCCCGCTGATGGATGGGATGAACGTGGTCGGCGACCTGTTCGGCAGCGGCAAGATGTTCCTGCCGCAAGTGGTCAAATCAGCCCGTGTGATGAAGAAGGCGGTCGCGCATCTGATCCCCTTCATCGAGGCGGAAAAGGAAGCTAGCGGGCTGGCCGACCATTCCAAGGGAAAGATCGTGATGGCGACCGTGAAGGGCGATGTGCACGATATCGGCAAGAACATCGTCGGGGTGGTGCTGCAGTGCAATGGCTATGAAGTCATCGACCTTGGGGTGATGGTGCCCTGGGCGCAAATCCTGCAGGCCGCCAATGATGAAAAGGCGGACATGATCGGGCTTTCCGGCCTGATCACGCCTTCGCTGGACGAAATGGTGACGGTGGCGGAAGAAATGACCCGCGCCGAAATGACCATGCCGCTTTTGATCGGCGGGGCGACCACCAGCAAGGTCCACACCGCATTGCGCATCGATCCGGCCTATGACGGCCCGGTAATCCATGTGCTCGACGCGAGCCGCGCGGTCGGCGTGGCGAGCCGACTGCTGTCCGAGACGCAGCGCGATGAATTCGTCGACACGACGGCGCAAGATTACGTGAAGGTTCGCGATGCGCGCGCAGGCAAGGGGCAGAGCGTGTTGCTGAGCCTCGAGGAGGCGCGGGCCAATTTCTACGACGCCTTCCTGTCGGACAAGCCCGCACCGCCCGCGCATCCGGGTATCCATGGATTTGACGACTGGGACCTGGCCGACCTACGCGAGTACATCGACTGGACGCCGTTCTTCCGCGCGTGGGAATTGCACGGCAATTATCCGGCAATCCTCAATGACGATGTGGTGGGCGAAACGGCGACGCAGCTGCTCGCCGATGCCAATGCCATGCTCGACCGGATCATCGCGGAAAAATGGCTGACCGCGAAGGGTGTGGCAGGGTTCTGGCCCTGCGCGCGCGATGGCGACGACGTGACCATCCACCTGGCCGAGGAAGAGCGGCACGTGGTGCTGCCCTTCCTGCGTCAGCAGGTGAAGAAGAGCCGCGACCGTGCCAACATGTGCCTGGCCGATTTCATCGATCCATCGGGTGACTGGATCGGCGGCTTTGCCGTGGGGATCCACGGGATCGAGCCGCATTCCGAACGCTTCCGCGAGGATAAGGACGATTATTCGGACATCCTGCTGAAGGCGCTGGCAGACCGCTTTGCCGAAGCTTTTGCCGAGCGGCTACACCAGCATGTCCGTACCGATCTGTGGGGCTATGCGCCGCAGGAACAGCTCACCAATGAAGCCCTGATCAAGGAACAATATCGCGGTATCCGCCCTGCTCCGGGCTATCCCGCCTGCCCCGATCACAGCCTCAAGCCGATATTGTTCGAATTGCTCGATGCCGAACTGCACACCGGCATAGCTTTGACCGAAAGTTTCGCCATGTTTCCTACCGCAGCGGTCAGCGGGTTCTATTTCGGGCATCCCGAAAGCCAGTATTTCGGCGTGGCGCGCATCGGGCGCGACCAGCTGGAAGATTATGCCGCGCGTCGCGATGTGGACATGGCCACGGCAGAGCGCTGGCTGCGACCCAATCTGGATTGAAGGCAGAGTCCGTTCATGCCTCGAGTTCGCGCAGGCTCAGCCCGCGCGTCTCGCGCCCGGCCCAGGCGATCAGCCCGGCAGCTGCCGCCATCGGCAGCAGTAGTGCAAGGGCCGCGCTGCCGAGGGTGGGAATCAGGCCGAACAGTGCGAAACCCTGAACCGCGACGCCGCCGAACTTGCTGCTCCCCGCGACCAAGCCAGTGGCGCGTCCGCGCGAGCCGAGCGGGTAATTTTCCGCCGTGTAGGGCAGCAAAACTGCAATCATCCCATTGGTGCCAACGATAAGCAGACCGATCACGCCGATCAGCAAGGTCGGCGATGTGAGAATGGCTGGTGGCAGCAGGGCCCCCGCAAGCCCGGCAGTCGTGATCGCCACCGTCGCGACAAGCGTCCACTTGCTGCTCCAGCGACTGTAAGCCCAGGCGGCGATGCCGATGGTCGGCAACGCGAACAGGGCGGAGCGCGCGAGAATCCCGCTGGCAAGCTCTGCCGAATATCCGCGCGCCTGAAGATCGCTGGGAAGCCACAGGAGAAGGCCGAAATTGACAAAACTCCATGCCAGCGCAGCGATTGCCAGCGCGAAGGTCAGGCCGCGGTGTCGGTCCTGCGCAACGAATCTTCCGGAAGGACGAGGCATGGCGTTGCTGGGCACGATACCGAACCGGTCTTCCATCAATGCCAGCTCTTCGAAGCGTGACTGTTCTGCCAGGAAGCGGGGCGATTCGGGAATGAAGCGCGCGAGCGCCAACAAGAGCAGGGCGCTGGGAAAGCCCTGCAGCCACAGGACGCGCCAGCCGTATGCCGGCTCGAATGCATGAGCCGCTGCACTTGCGGCCAGATAGCCGCCGATCAGGCCGGTTCCGCCGACCAGCACCAGCACCCACGAGCGATGCCGCGGCGGCATCACTTCGGCGAGCAGCGTGTAGACCACCGGCAACATGCCGCCCGCCGAAAGGCCCATCAGGAAACACATGACGACGTTCCAGGCAAAGGATGGCATCGCCCCGCAAATTGCGGTTGAGGCGAATAGAATCGTCGAAAGCAGGATCGACACGCGCCGACCGTAGATATCCGCAAGCCAGCCCCACAGGAAAGAGCCCAGGGTTGTTCCGGTCAGGGCGACGAGCGGGAGCAGGGCGGCGGTCGACCGCTCGATCCCGTATTCGGCGGTAAGGCCCGGCAGGACGAAACCGAGCGTTGCCGGTTTCATGACGTCGATGACCAGCCCGAGCGTGAGCACGAGGAGAACTGCCGCATGCCAGCGGCCCAGCGGCGTCGAATCCTGCGCCTCGTAATTCGTTCGGGCGGAATCGGCATGCGGTGTCCTGTGCCGTGGTAGGGTACCCCAGCATGCCAGCGGTACGCCGAGCAGGATGCATGCCATGCCTGCGGCCATCGAGCCATCCATCGGCATGCCTGCCAGCCGGTTGTCGCCCATGCGGTGGGCATGAACGAGCATGGGCAGGTGGAGAATGATCCCGATGCTCACTAGCGCGCAGCCGGACCAGAAGACCGCCGCCCTTTCGCCTACCGGGGAGAAACGTGTGTGCGAACGGGCCGTTGTCATTATCGCGCCCTTACGACCCCGCATGAGACCACGCAATCGTTCGGCAAGCGATATGCCAGGCGAACGAAAATGTGCGATTGCGTCTTCGCACCATTGACCTGCGATTTCCTATGGCGCATCGAAAATCGGTCGGCTGGGGAAACGATTCTCTGGCAGGCACGCACGGGAGAGATCGCTGCCCGCAGCGACGCCGAAGGAGCAACCGCCCCGGAAACTCTCAGGCCAAGGGACCGTGCGGGCCATCGACACTCTGGAAAGCGCCCGCACTGCCGGGCCACCGAAGGGGTAAGCCTGCGGCGCTGCAGGACAAGCTCTCAGGTTTCCCGACAGAGGGGGCATGGTTCAATTCGGCACCTCGCAAGGGGCCGCCATGCAATTTCGGGACAAGGCTTTGAGCGACACCGACAACGATAATTCCGACACGGTCGAGACACTGCCGCTCGACGCGTGGCATCGCGGCAAGGGCGCTCGCATGGTGCCCTTCGCCGGGTACGAGATGCCGATCCAGTTCGAGGGCATCGTCGCCGAACACAACTGGACGCGCGAGCAGGCCGGCCTGTTCGATGTCAGCCACATGGGCCAGCTGATGGTCACGGGCGAGAAAGCGGCCGAGGAACTGGAAAGGCTGTTGCCGGGCGGGATCGCCTCGCTGAAGCCGGGCAAGGTGCGGTATTCGCTGCTGATCGACGAGAATGGCGGGATCCTGGACGATCTCATGGTGACCAATGCGACGCCCTGGATCGAGGGCGACGAGGAAGAAGGCACCGAAGGCCACTGGGGCGAACCGGCCTATTATCTGGTCGTCAATGGCGCGACCAAATGGGACGACATCGGCCACCTGCGCGAACAACTGTCGGACGACGTCACGCTGACGCATATGGACGAGCAGGCGCTGCTGGCGTTGCAGGGTCCCAATGCGGCGACCGCGCTCAATCGCGTCATGCGCAACGTCATCGACGACATGGTGTTCATGGAGAGCGTGACGCATGAATTCGGCGAATGGCCGCTGCGCATTACGCGATCCGGCTACACCGGCGAAGACGGGTTCGAGATTTCGGTCCCTGCCGAATTCGCCGAGAGCCTGGCCGACCGGCTGTGCGCCGAGATCGAGGTGCGCCCGATCGGGCTGGGTGCGCGCGACAGCCTGCGTCTGGAGGCGGGCCTGCCGCTCTATGGGCATGACATTACCACCGAAACCGATCCGGTGTCGGCCGATCTCGGTTTTGCGCTGACCAAGAAGCGCCGCGAAGAAGGCGGCTGGATGGGTCATGAGAAGGTGATGCACGTGTTCGACAAAGGACCGGCGCAAAGACGCGTCGGGCTCGATATCGAAGGCCGTATGCCGGCGCGCGAAGGCGCGAAGATCCTGGCGGACGGCAAGGAAGTCGGCCGCGTGACCAGCGGGGGTTTCTCGCCCACGCTCGAGCGGCCTATCGCCATGGGCTATGTCGATGCGGCTCTGGCCGAAGAAGGCACTGCGCTCGAAGTCGAAGTGCGCAACAAGAAACTCCCGGCGAAGGTCGCGAAACTGCCCTTCGTCCCCCACCGCTACCACAGAGGGAAGTGAACGATGGCTCGCTATTTCACCGACGAACATGAATGGATCGATCTCGAAGGCGACACCGCCACGGTCGGCATCACCGATTATGCGCAGGGACAACTGGGCGATATCGTCTTCGTCGAACTGCCCGAAGCGGGTGCGACGCTGGAAAAGGGCAAGGACGCGGCCGTGGTCGAAAGCGTCAAGGCGGCCAGCGATGTCTATGCGCCGATCGACGGCGAAGTGACCGAAGCCAATGCCGCGTTGGAAGACGAACCGGCATTGGTGAACACCTCGCCCGAGGAAAACGGCTGGTTCTTCCGCATGACCGTGGGCGACAGATCGCAGCTCGACGGGCTGATGGACGAGGCCGGCTACAAGAGCTTCTGCGACGGGCTCTAGATTCTTCAGCTCCGGCGAAGGCTGGGGCCGGTTCAATCACCGTCCGACCTGGCGGACAGCGATCCCGGCTTTCGCTGGGATGACGGGATTTTGAGATGCGTTACCTACCCCTGACCGATGCCGACCGTTCGGCGATGCTTGAAAAGATTGGCGCGCCGAATGTGGATGCGCTGTTCGTCGATGTTCCGGCAGAGGCGCGGCTCGACGGGCCGATCCACGGCTTGCCGATGCACGCTAGCGAAATGGCGGTCGAAAAGCATATGCGGCGGCTGTCGAAGAAGAACCTTGCAGCGGCGGACGCGGCCTTTTTCCTCGGTGCGGGGGCCTATCGCCACCATGTTCCGGCCAGCGTCGATCACATCATCCAGCGCGGCGAGTTCCTGACCGCCTACACGCCCTACCAGCCCGAAATCGCGCAGGGCACGCTGCAGATGCTGTTCGAGTTCCAGAGCCAGGTCGCGCATCTCTATGGCTGCGCGGTGGCTAATGCCTCGATGTACGACGGCTCGACTGCCTGCTGGGAAGCGGTAGCCATGGCAAGCCGCATCGCCCGCGGAAAGAAGCGTAAGGTGGTGCTCTCGGGCGCGCTGCACCCGCATTATGCCGAGGTCGTGAAGACCATGGCGAAATTCACCGATGACGAGATCGCCCATGCCAAGCCCGCCATGTCGGCCTCGCCGGACACCGCTGGCCTGATTGCCCGCATCGACGGCGACACGAGCTGCGTGGTGGTACAATACCCCGACATCCTCGGCCGGGTGACCGATCTCCAGCCGATTGCCGATGCCGCGCATGAGAAGGGCGCGCTGCTGATCGTTGTCAATACCGAACCCGTGGCGCTGGGCGCGATCAAGTCGCCCGGCGAAATGGGTGCGGATATCGTCGTCGGCGAAGGCCAGTCAATCGGCGTCGGCCTGCAGTTCGGCGGCCCCTATCTCGGCCTCTTTGCCGTGCGCGATCCCAAGCATGTCCGCATGATGCCCGGCCGCCTGTGCGGCGAAACGCAGGATGCGCAAGGCAAGCGCGGCTATGTGCTGACGCTTTCGACCCGCGAGCAGCATATTCGCCGTGAAAAAGCGACCAGCAACATCTGCACCAACAGCGGCCTTTGCGCGCTGGCCTTCAGCGTCCACATGACGTTGCTCGGTGAAATGGGTCTGCGCCAGCTGGCGATGGAGAACCACCGCCTCGCCTGCCTCGCCGCCGACCGGCTGGCCAAGGTGCCCGGCGTTTCGGTGCTCAACGACAGTTTCTTCAATGAATTCACCATCCGCCTCGGCACCGATGCCCGCACCGTGGTGCGCAAGCTGACCGAACAGGATATCCTCGCCGGTGTCTCGCTCGGCCGCCTCTATCCGCAATATGACGAGCTGGCCGATGGCCTGATCGTGGCGGTAACCGAGACCACGACCGAGGAGGACATCGAAACACTTGCCTCTGCACTAGAGGAGGTGCTGGCATGAGCGCGCCCAACCAGTCCGGCTGGAAGCCCGGAACACCCGTGCAGGATCACAATGCGATGACTGGGCCAGACACCGTCACCGGCAATCGCGCGCTGATGCTGGAAGAGCCGCTGATTTTCGAGATCGGTACGACAGAGACGACCGGCGTCGATTTCGACTTCGCGGGCAAACTCGACTTGGCGGGAGTGGAACAGCCAAAGCAACCGTCCCCGGCTTTGCCATCGCGGCTCGGCGGTCTGGAACGGAGCGAAAAGATCGGCTTGCCCGGTCTGTCCGAACCTGAAACGGTGCGCCATTACACGCGCCTTAGCCGCCAGAACTATGCCATCGATCTTGGCCTGTTCCCGCTCGGCAGCTGCACCATGAAGCATAATCCGCGCCTCAACGAGAAGGTCGCGCGCATGCCCGGCTTCGCGGATGTCCATCCGCTCCAGCCGGTCGATACGGTGCGCGGCGCGCTCGAAGTCGTGAACGAGCTGGCTTTCTGGCTGATCGAGCTGACCGGCATGCACGGGGTCGCGATGAGCCCCAAGGCGGGCGCGCATGGCGAACTGTGCGGCATCCTCTGCATCCGCGCCGCGCTGGAAGCCCGCGGCGATGCACGCGAGGTCATTCTCGTCCCCGAAAGCGCGCACGGCACCAATCCCGCCACCGCCGCCTTTGCCGGGTACAAGATCGAGGATATCCCCGCGAACAAGGACGGGCGGGTCGATCTCGATGCGCTGAAGAGCCGCCTCGGCCCGGATGTCGCGGGCGTGATGATCACCAACCCCTCGACGCTCGGCCTGTTCGAGCGCGATCTCAAGGCGATCTCCGACGCGGTGCATGAGGCGGGCGGCTTCGTCTATTGCGATGGGGCAAACTTCAACGCCATCGTCGGCAAGGTCCGCCCCGGTGACCTCGGCGTCGATGCGATGCACATCAATTTGCACAAGACCTTCTCCACCCCGCATGGCGGTGGCGGTCCCGGTTCCGGCCCGGTCGTGCTGTCCGAAGCGCTCAGCCCTTTCGCGCCGCTGCCCTACACCGCGCGGACGAAGGATGGCGTGGTGCACCTGGTAGAAGAGGAAGACGCGGAGACTTTCGCGAAGGAGCACTTCGGGGGGCCGCTGCAGCATTTCGGCCGCATGACGGCTTTCCACGGCCAGATGGGTATGTTCACCCGCGCACTGGCCTATATCCTCAGCCACGGTGCCGACGGATTGCGGCAGGTGGCCGAAGACGCCGTCCTCAACGCCAATTACATCCTGCGCAGTCTGGAAGACGTGCTCGATGCGCCCTTCGGCCACAGCGGCCCCTGTATGCACGAGGCATTGTTTAGCGATAAGGGTTTCGCGGAAGGCATCTCGACGCTCGATCTCGCCAAGGCGCTGATCGACGAGGGCTATCACCCGATGACCATGTACTTCCCGCTGGTGGTGCATGGCGCGATGCTGGTCGAGCCGACCGAGACCGAGAGCAAGGCCGGGCTGGACCAGTTCATCGGCGCCCTGCGCAGCGTGGCCGAACGGGCGAAGGCGGGCGACGAGAGCCTCAAGATCGCCCCGCACTACGCCCCGCGCCGCCGCCTCGACGAGACGCTGGCCGCGCGCAAACCGATCCTCGCCTGGGAAGAACCAAGTCCGCCAGCGGGTGAGCCGACGATGAGCGAGCAGGGCGGGCGCTGATCGCTCGCCCGCGGGTATGAAGATCGTCTTCAGCCGCAAGGGGTTCGACAGTTCCTCCGGCGGTGGGCCTTCGCCGATCGTGGACGGCAGGCCGGTGAGCCTGCCGATCCCGGCGGGTGCGGCTTCGCGGACCAGCTATGGCGATCTGGGGCTGGGCGAGCATGCGGCGTTGGCCAGTCGCCGCAGGATTGGCGCGTCCGATCCTTGCCATCACGATCCGATGTTCACGGCGGATGGTTGCTGCCTGTTCGGGCAGGTGGGGGCGGCGCAGACGCATCTTGCCAATCGCGGGGTGGGGCTGGGCGATGTGTTCCTGTTCTTCGGCCTGTTTCGCGAGGAGGAAACAGGGGAGCCGCATCATCGCATTTTTGGCTGGATGGAGGTGGCGGAGATCGTCCAGATCTCTTTCGGCGCGCCCGCCTGGCTGGTGGAGGCTGGCCATCCGCACGCGCTGGCGATGCATGGCGCGAACGATTGCATCTATGTGGGGCCGGGCGGCACGGCGGCGCGCGCCAGCGATCCGCTGCGCTTCACCGTTCCGGGCGGGCCGCCCTCGCTATGGCAGCGGCCGGAATGGCTGAAACCGGGCGGGTTGTCCTATCACGACCGGCCCGATCGCTGGCTGCGCGGCGGGAGGCTGAAGAGCGTGGCGCGCGGACAGGAGTTCGTGGCCGATGTCGGCAGGCGGAAGGCCCCGCGCGCATGGCTTGCAGCCGTGCTTGCCGAACTCAAAGGGTCTTGATGACCGCCGAAAAGTCGAGGGTGCCGCTTTCCTCGGCAAACTCTTCGTAGATATCTGCGGCATGCTTGCCGAGCGGGGTGATCGCCCCGGCATTCTCTGCCGCCTGCATTGCGAGGCGCAGGTCCTTGCGCATCAGCGCGGCGGCGAATCCGCCCTTGTAGTCATTGTCCGCCGGGCTTTGTTTGCCCACCCCGGGCAGCGGCGTGTAATCGTTGAGCGGCCAGCAATAGCCGGTCGACTGGCTGGAAATCTCGTAGAATTTCTGCGGATCGAGGCCGAGCTTGTCGGCC
>QFNA01000068.1 GCA_003248395.1 Citromicrobium sp. | reverse complement strand
CTGTTCGACTATGCCGGACCATGGAATTTCGAGCCGGTCACGGGCAATCCACGCGGCGTGGGCGAGCATCCGCACAAGGGCTTCGAAACGGTCACCATCATTTACGACGGCGAAGTCAGCCATCGCGACTCGACCGGTGGAGGCGGCACCATCGGCACTGGCGAGGTCCAGTGGATGACTGCCGGATCCGGGATCATTCACGAGGAATTCCATTCCCCGGGATTCTCCAAGAGCGGCGGTCCGTTCCGCATGGTCCAGCTGTGGGTCAACCTGCCCGCGAAGGACAAGGCTACTCCAGCCAAATATCAGGCGATCACGCGCGATGCGATCGAGGACGTCACGTTCGACGGCGGCCGCGCCCGCATCATCGCCGGCGAGTTCGACGGCACGCGCGGACCGGCGACAACATTCACGCCGATCAATCTCTGGGATGTGCGTCTCGAGGCAGACAGCGAGGTCACGCTTCCGCTTCCGGATGGCCACACCTCGATGATCGCGGTGCTGTCGGGCCACGTGAACATCGACGGCAAGGGTGTCGGCGAAGCGGAGATCGCCAGTTTCAGCCGCGACGGCAGCGGCGTAACCGTGAGGGCCGATGGTGATGCGATGCTGCTGGTGATGACCGGCGAGCCGATCGACGAACCGGTATTCGGTCATGGTCCGTTCGTGATGAACACGGAAGCCGAAATCCGCGAAGCCTTTGCGGAATTCAATTCCGGCAAGTTCGGCCAGCTGGCTGCTGCGTGACACGACCGGATCCGGGTGGTGCGAGCCACCCGGGTCTCGGCGCAACCAAGGCATTTTCAGGAGGCATTGTCATGAGCGAAGTGATCCATAACCCGGCCGAAAACCGGTTCGAATTGTCTATCGACGGCACCGATGAGAAAGGGCTTGCCTATTATCGCATCGACGAAAACAGCAATCGGGTGCTGACGCATACCGAGGTCCCGCAGGCATTCTCCGGTCGGGGTCTCGCGTCCAGGCTGGCCCGCGCCGTGTTCGACGATGCCAGGCAGCACGGGCTGAAACTCGTTTTGAAATGCCCCTTCATGGCCGCATGGTATGCGCGCCACCCCGAATATAGCGACGTCGTCGCCGGCTGACAGCGCGATCCACAATTCCCGCTTAGTTGAAAGAAAGGAAACGAAATGGCGAAAGTGCTCGTCCTCTATTATTCGTCCTATGGCCACATCGAGCAGATGGCCGAGGCGATTGCCGAAGGCGCCCGTTCGAGCGGCGCAACGGTCGACATAAAGCGTGTGCCCGAGACCGTGCCGGACGAAATCGCCCGCGTAGCAAGCTTCAAGCTCGACCAGGCGGCGGACGTGGCGAACATCCAGCAACTGGCCGAATATGACGCGATCGTCATCGGAACCGGAACACGGTTCGGGCGCATTTCGAGCCAGATGGCCGCATTCCTCGATCAGGCCGGCGGATTGTGGGCGAGCGGTGCCCTGCACGGCAAGGTCGGTGCAGCCTTTACGGCGAGCGCTACGCAACATGGTGGCCAGGAAACTACGCTGTTTTCCATCATCACCAATCTGCTTCATTTCGGCATGACCGTGGTCGGCCTGGACTATGGCTTCGCGGGGCAGACCGACAATTCGCAAGTGGTCGGCGGGGCGCCTTATGGTGCGACCACGATCACCAATAGCGACGGCAGCCGGCAACCGAGCGAAATAGAACTCGACGGGGCCCGCTATCTCGGCAAGCGAGTCGCGGACACGGCGACCAAGCTTTTCGGCTGAAGTTACGTTCGTTGTAGGAATATGGGATTTGTTGCCTCGGTGGACAAATCTCGTTTCCTACACGAACCAAAATGGTTATTTTCCCGCTTTAAACTGGAGAATCTGCCATGACCCTCATCGAAACCATTGTCGGCCCCCTCTCTTCGATCATCGACAAGATCATCCCCGACCGCGCGGCGCGCGAGCGCGCGAAGCTCGAATTGCTCTCGCTCGAAGGTTCGCATGAGCTCCGCGTGCTGGAGGCACAGCTTTCCGCCATCGTCGCCGAAGCCAGGAGCGACGATCCATGGACGAGCCGTGCGCGACCCAGCTTTCTTTACGTCATGTATGCGCTGATATTGTTCAGCATTCCGATGGGCATCCTGGCCGCATTTTCCGCGCCCGCCGCCGCGGCGATCGGCGGCGGCATCACCGCCTATCTGCGCGGCCTGCCCGAAGAACTCTATGCGCTCTTCGGCACCGGCTATCTGGGGTACACGGCTGCACGGCAGTGGGGCAAGATCAGGGGCGTCGACAGCTGACCGACGCGCGCGCTATGCAGCGCGAATGACGCAAACAGTTTTCGTTCTGAATGGCCCGAATCTCAACCTTCTCGGCACGCGTGAGCCGGACATATACGGTACGGCCACGCTTGCCGACATAGAAGCCGACCTGCAAGAACAGGCGGCGAACCTAGGTGTCGAGATCGACTTTCGCCAGTCGAACCACGAAGGCGATCTGGTCGACTGGCTCCACGAGGCCCATCGCGCCGAAGCGAAAGCCGTCCTGCTCAATGCGGCCGCCTACACCCATACGTCGGTCGCCCTGCTCGATGCCATCAAGGCCATCTCCGTCCCGGTTATCGAGGTGCATCTGTCGGACCCCAATGACCGGGAAGCCTTTCGCCATCTGTCCTACCCCGGCATGGCCGCAGCAGACTGTGTCCAGGGGCTTGGTCCGCGCAGCTATTCCGTAGCGTTGGAACGGGCTGCCGCGCTGTAAAATCGCGCCGCGCCCCTTGCCCTTGCACCGGTCGAAGCGCATAGGCGCTGGCAATCAGACCGAATGGACACTCCAAGGGTAGTTATGGCCGATCAGAAGGGCACCGCCGGCAAGTCCGGCATGAATGTCGACACTGCGCTCGTGCGCGAACTGGCAGAAATGCTGGGCGAAACCGGGCTCACCGAAATCGAGGTCGAGGATGGCGAACGCAAGATCCGCGTGTCGCGCGGCGGCGGCATGGCCTTGCAGGCCGCCGCACCTGCGCCCCTCGCCGCGCCTGCGGTCGCTCCCGCTGCAGCCGCGCAGGCCATGCCGTCCATGCATGAGAATAGCGACGATAAAGATCATGCCGGGGCCATAAAATCGCCCATGGTCGGCACCGTCTATCTCGCCCCCGAACCGGGCGCGGACAATTTCGTTGCCGTGGGCGACAGCGTCAAGGAAGGCCAGACGCTGCTCATCGTCGAAGCGATGAAGGTGATGAACCCGATAGCTGCCGACAAGGCCGGCACGGTCAAGGCGATCCTGGTCGACAATTCGCAGCCGGTCGAATTCGACCAGCCGCTGGTCGTTGTCGGCTGAGGCGCGCATGGCAATCAAACGGATATTGATCGCCAATCGCGGCGAGATCGCGCTGCGCATTCACCGCGCTGCCCATGAAATGGGGATTGAGACCGTCGCGGTCCATTCCACCGCTGATGCCGATGCCATGCACGTGCGCCTGGCCGATCAGGCGGTGTGCATCGGGCCACCGGCCGCGGGCGAAAGCTATCTCAATGTCGCCAACATCATCTCGGCGGCCGAGATCTCTCATGCCGATGCGATCCATCCGGGTTACGGCTTTCTCTCGGAAAACGCCAAGTTCGCCGAAATCGTCGAAGCGCACGACATTGCCTGGATCGGCCCCAAGCCCGAGCACATCCTGACGATGGGCGACAAGGTTGCCGCAAAAAAGTCGGCTGGCGAACTCGGCCTTCCGCTCGTTCCCGGTTCGGACGGCGCAGTCGAAAACGTCGAGGATGCCTACGAAGTTGCGAACGCGATCGGCTATCCTGTCCTGGTGAAAGCCGCCAGCGGCGGCGGTGGCCGCGGCATGAAGGTGGTGCCCGACGAGGAAAGCCTCGAGAGCCTGATGAGCCAGGCCAAGAGCGAGGCGAAGGCCGCGTTCGGCGACGATACCGTCTACATCGAGAAATATCTGGGCAATCCGCGGCATATCGAGTTCCAGATTTTCGGAGACGGGCGCGGCAAGGCGATCCATCTCGGCGAACGGGACTGTTCGCTGCAGCGCCGTCACCAGAAGGTGCTCGAGGAAGCACCTTCCCCTGTCCTTTCCGACGAAGAGCGCGATCGCATGGGCGGCATTTGTGCCAAGGCCATGGCCGAAATGGGCTATCGCGGGGCAGGCACGATCGAGTTCCTGTGGGAGAACGGCGAGTTCTACTTCATCGAGATGAATACGCGCCTGCAGGTCGAACATCCGGTGACCGAGATGATTACCGGTGTAGACTTGGTACGCGAGCAAATCCGGATTGCCGATGGCAAGGACCTATCCTGCACACAGGAGCAGATCCGGTTTCAAGGGCATGCGATCGAGTGTCGCATAAACGCCGAAGATCCGTTCAGCTTCGCACCGAGTCCGGGCAAGGTCAGCTATTATCACGCGGCGGGCGGCATGCACGTACGTGTCGATAGCGGGCTGTACGCGGGCTATTCGATCCCACCATATTACGACAGCATGATCGCCAAGCTGATCGTCTATGGCCGGAGCCGCGAAAAATGCATCATGCGGTTGAGACGGGCACTCGATGAAATGGTCATCGAAGGGGTCAAGACCTCGATCCCGCTGCACCAGGCCCTGCTCGATCAGGACGACGTGCTCAGCGGTGACTATTCGATCAAATGGCTTGAGGAATGGCTCGCGGAGCGCGAGACCTGAGGGCGAAGGGCCTGCGCGACAAACGTAATCCCTAGTCGAAAGTGAAGCCGGCTTCCCTGGCCTCTGCCATCACTTCCTCGCCAGTCTGGCGGGGGTGGTCGCCACGCAAGCGGCACCAGTCGGCAGCTTCGTCGGCGAAAATTTCCTTCTTGATGCCGAGTGCTGCTGCGTCATCGAAAAGCCCTGCAGAGAAGCTGCGATGGTCTGTGGGCAGAAAACGAAACCAGAGCGTGCTGCCGCAGGTTTGGCAAAAGGCGCGTTCCCCCCAATTGCTGGACTTGTAAGCGGTAATCGATTCTTTCCCGCCAATCTCGAACTTCTCGCCAGCCAGGCCGGCATAAAACGAACCACCCCATCGGCGGCACATCGAGCACTGGCAGATCTCCACCTCGTTCGCAGACGCCTGCAATTCTACGGTAACCTTGCCACAGAGGCATGCGCCACTGATCACCCTATCGCTCAAGAGGCACTCCCGGCTCACTCTTGCTGGTGCGGATCGTCAGCGAAGTCTTCACGCTTGCCACATTCGGCGCGGGCGTAAGTTTGCTCGTGAGGAATTCCTGGAACGCCTGCAAATCGCGCGCGACAATCTTGATTATGAAGTCGATCTCGCCGTTCAGCATGTGCACTTCGCGCACTTCGGGAAGGTCGTGCATCGCCTGTTCGAATTCGCGGAGGGCATCTTCGGCCTGGCTCTTCAGGCTGACCATTGCAAACACCGTGATCGAAAAGCCCAGCGATGATGGGTTGAGGTCGGCGTGATAGCCACGGATGACGCCGCTTTCCTCAAGTGAACGGACCCGGCGAAGGCAAGGCGGTGCAGTCAGACCAACCCGATGCGCAAGTTCGACATTGGTGATCCTGCCTTCGTCCTGCAGTTCTGCGAGAAGGCGACGATCGATATCGTCGAGATTGGCCATGACACATTCCCCAAAATTGCGACACGCCAACGCTATTGGCATGCGCGATTGAAATCTTATCCGCCAAAAAGGCCGGATTGGATAACAAAATTAGAATTGCCAGCAATTGTTCCGCTTTGCAACGCGTCGGCACAGCCACGTAGGGTAAACCGACTGTTTACCATATATATTTGCCATTGCTGAAGGCGGAAATGCCAAGGCTACACCCGCTTACCCTTAACCAAGATCCGGAGAATCAATGCTTTTCGACGACCGCCTCGCCACTGTGCTGCGCCACCGCGCCGCTGGCGAGCGGGCGGCAAAGACGCAGTTTCGCCAGTTGATCGACCTGCTCGGTGAGCGGCCCATGGCTGGCGACCGCGCGCTGAAGGCCGCGGCATATCTGCGCCTTATCGCATTGGGTGAAATGGTTCCGACGCAAGAGCGGGCGCGCATCGTTGGCGAAAGCGGCTGGCGGTTTCGCAACCCCGAACTGGTTCGCTGGTTCGGCGAAGCGCATCCGCACATTGCGTCTGCCGCCCTATGCCGTGCGCAGCTGACTGGCAGCGAATGGGCCGAGCTCATTCCAACCCTTCCTATCCGCGCACGGGGGTTTCTGCGTCATCGCAATGATTTGCCCGACGAAGCCCTGACAGTACTGGATCGCCTCGGCGTATCGGATCGCGGATTGCCCCTTCCCGAACCTTTGGAGCTCGTGGAGGAAGACCAGGCGATCGATCCCGAACCCAGTGCTGATTCTGAAGAAGTCGCGGCGACCACCCCCAGCGATGTCGAGGCCGAACCGGCTACCGCCTCGGAGCCGAAAGTAGGCATCCGCGCCATCGTCGACAGGATCGAAGAATTTCAACGTGCTCGGTCCGGTCGAAACCAGGTCGGCGAAAGCGCCGAGCCGCAAGGCAGTTCACGTGACCAACCGCTCGATAATTTCGTCTTCGCCACCAATGCACATGGCCGCATCGATCGGGCTGAGTCCGAGATTTTGCCGATGGTCTATGGTATTGATCTGACCGCACTGCACGGGACGGGAAGCCACCTATCGCGCTCCATTGAAAAGCGGCAACCGATACGCGGCACGCCCGTCGCATTGCGGGGAGCGTCTTCGATTGAAGGCGAATGGATGATCGAAGCCACTCCACGTTTCACGCCGGGCGAAGGACGGTTCGTCGGTTACATCGGCAAGTTCAGACGGGCGATTTCCCAGCAACAGGACGCGCAAAAGGACGAGGCGGACCGCATGAGGCAGCTGCTTCATGAACTGCGCACGCCGGTCAATGCCATGCAGGGCTATGCTGAAATCATCCAGCAGCAGATGATGGGGTCGGTGCCGCATGAATATCGCGCGATTGCGGCAAGTATCGCTGGCGATGCCGCCCATATCCTTGCCGGCTTCGATGAACTCGACAGGCTCGCGCGTCTCGAGACGGGTGCCCTCGATCTCGAAGACGGCCAAGCCGACTTCGCGGAGATTACGCGACTTCAGCTGGCGCAGCTGCAAGGTGTGCTTAGCCCGCGCATATCGCGTTTCGAACTCGATCTTGGCGAGCAAAGTGCGCCGATCAACCTTTCGACGCCGGAGGTCGAACGGCTCGCCTGGCGTTTGCTCGCGACGGTCGCAGCTGCAATGGGTGCTGGCGAAACCGTCGGCATTGCGCTGGCCACCCAAGGCAATCACACCGAATTGG
Organism: Citromicrobium sp.; assembly: GCA_003248395.1. Lineage (GTDB taxonomy): Bacteria > Pseudomonadota > Alphaproteobacteria > Sphingomonadales > Sphingomonadaceae > Qipengyuania. The sequence continues at coordinate 2,083 of QFNA01000068.1, read as the reverse complement.
CACTCGAATTACCGGCCTTGTTGCGCAATGCCGATGACGTGTTCTCGGCTGACGTCCGGAGTAGTGCGGGTGCATTGAGTGCGGGCATTTTTGGCGCCGGCTTTTCACTCCGACTTGCACGCGCAGAGGCGCGCGCCGGCGGCGGGGAACTTTCCAGAATCGAGGACCGACTTATCTTGTCCCTGCCTCTCTTGACCGCAAAGGACAGTCTCCCTAGTCCGGAGAGGCAGATCGGCAGCAATGCCGATGACGGGTCGTGAATATGATCGTCGGGTCGTTTTAAAACCGGGGGGTGTTTTGGACGATTGCAACCTGCTCGAACCGCCTGCGGCGGAGCTCGAGGCGGTGTTTCCGCCAGACTTCGGGCAGCGCGTCTTGCTCACAGTCGATGTGGAGGAAGAGTTCGACTGGCAAGCGCCTTTCGACAGGGACGCGCATGGCCTGTCGCACATCGCTCGGATCGAAAATTTCCAGGCGTTTTGCGACGAGGCGGGAATATCGCCCCTCTATCTCGTCGACTGGCCCGTCGCCCAGGACCCTGCCGCACAGCGCATCATTGGCGATGCAGCCAAGAGCGGCCGGGCTGAAGTCGGTGTACAGTTGCACCCATGGGTAAACCCGCCTTTTCAGGAAGAGGTCACGGCGCAAAACAGCTTTGCGGGTAATCTTCCCGCCGATCTCGAAGCGGAAAAGTTCAACCGGCTCGCCGATGCCATCGAAAGCAATTTCGGCGTCACGCCCGTCGCCTTTCGTGCAGGCCGATATGGCATCGGCCCTAACAGCGCGTCGATGCTAAAGCAGCGCGGCATTCGCTTCGATAGCTCGGTTCGTGCCTTGCACGATTTCTCTTCACTCGGCGGGCCAGATTTTACCCGCCATCCCTCTCGCCCTTACTGGTGCGATCATCATCACGATCTCGCCGTACTCCCCCTCACCTCGGTCTATTGGGGCCTGTTGCGGAAACAGGGACGATTTCTTCACTGGTTTCTCGGCCAGGTGCGCAAGTCAGGCGGGATTGCAGCACGCCTTCGGCTGCTCGAACGAATCACTCTCACGCCCGAGGGAGTGACGAAGCACGAGGCCATTCGCGGCATAGACATCGCGCTCGATGAGCAGCTGCCTGTCCTGGTTATAAGCTTCCACAGCCCTTCGCTCGCACCGGGGCACACACCCTACGTAAGGACCGGGAATGACGTCGAAACCCTGTATGACTGGTTTCGAAGCATCTACGCGTACTTGCGCCAGCGTGGGGTCAGACCCACCACGATAGGGGAAATCGATCACGCTTTGCGCGCGTGAATGCTTGCCCTGTTACGAAAGCGCGGCTAGGCGGCCTTTTCGTCTTGGACGCGATAGGGTCGGGCCTGTAGCTCAGTTGGTTAGAGCTGGCCGCTCATAACGGCTAGGTCGCGGGTTCGAGTCCTGCCGGGCCCACCACCCTTCCGGCGTCTCACCGGGACGAACTATGCATGGCGTCGGGGAGTGGCGCAGTCCGGTAGCGCGCCTGCTTTGGGAGCAGGATGTCGCAGGTTCGAATCCTGTCTCCCCGACCATTTTTCTTCTATTTCGACGCGTATCCGCAGAATTCCACCGTTCTCCGTCTACCGGAGGATTTGGTCCGGATTCTTTTGCCCAGTTATGCCTGCACCGTGTCCCGCCCGGCACCTCTCAACCGAGGTCTGCCTTGCATGGCGTTCTAATGTCGGGGCCCCGATTACTCGTGGCGCAATGCGTCGATCGGATCGAGCTTGCTGGCCCGGTGCGCCGGGTAGTACCCGAAAATCACGCCCATCAGGGCGCTGAAGACGAAGCTGATCACATTGACCACGGGGTCGAACAGGAACGGCAAGTCGATGGCATTCGCCAGCGCCATCGACAGGCCGAGCGCCAGGACAATACCGATGAGCCCTCCGAAGCAGCAGAGGACTACCGCCTCCGTCAGGAACTGCATGCGCACTTCCTTTGCCAGCGCGCCTATTGCCAGGCGGATGCCGATTTCGCGCGTGCGCTCCGTCACGCTGACGAGCATGATGTTCATGATCCCGATCCCGCCGACCAGCAGACTGATCGCAGCGATTACGGT
>QFNA01000067.1 GCA_003248395.1 Citromicrobium sp. | reverse complement strand
GTCATGCTGCTGCAGATGGGGCTCAACGGCGTGCTGCGCGGTCAGGGGGAGGCGCGCAAGACCAGCTACGTCTCGATCACCTACTCGGCGGTGAACTGGGTGCTCGATCCCATCCTTATCACCGGGGCCTTCGGTTTCGGCGGCCTTGGCGTCGCCGGGGCCGCCTATGCCACGATTGCGGGGTTTGCCGTGGCCATCGTCATGGCGCTCTGGCTGATCCGCGGGTCGCAGCTCTCGATCCACCCCGGCCTGATTCGCGACAGCAACCTTGCCGATTCCAGTTCCGCCATTCTGCGCGTCGCCGGTCCGGCGGCCTTTTCCAATGCGATCAATCCCATCGGCCTCTCGGTCCTCACCGCGCTGCTCGCCAGCCAGGGCGACGCCGCCGTGGCGGGCTTCGGTGCGGCTGGCCGCCTGCAAAGCTTCGCCGTCGTCCCGCTGCTCGGCCTTTCAGGATCGATCGGTGCCATCGTCGGGCAGAACTGGGGCGCAGGACGGGCCGAGCGTGCCCGCCGCGCCATGTGGTGGGCGGGGCTGTTCTGCCTGGCCTACGGGCTCGCCATCGCCCTGCTGCTGTTCTTCACCGGCGACTGGTTCGCGCAATTCTTCACGCAGGATCCGGCGGTGGTCGACGAATTTTCCACGTACCTTCTCATCTCGGTGTGGGGTTATGCCGGTTTCGGCCTGCTGATCGTTGGCAATGGCGCGCTCAACGCGGTCGATTACGCTCCGCTGGCGCTCGCGCAGAGCGCGGCGCGCGTGTTCCTCGTCATGCTGCCGTTCGGCTGGCTCCTGCGGGCCAGCTGGGGTGCCGATGCGATTTACGCCGCCGAACTTGTCGCCAACCTGGCCGGGGGCGCGCTTGCGGCCTTTCTGGTCTGGCGCGTGCTGCAGCGCCAGCCCAGCAATGCGCCCGCCATCCAGACGTCCGCGATCCAAACCAAAGATTAACTATCGCCCGCCATAAACGCCTCTCGACTGTTCGAGAGGGGTCCGACTGCAATGGATGATCTGCTGGCCGATTTCGTCGCGGAAACGCGCGAAATGCTCGAGCAGAGCGGTAGCGAGCTCGTCGCGTGGGAGGCGAATCCCGCGGATCGCGCGCGCCTCGACACGATTTTCCGCTTCGTCCACACGGTCAAGGGGAACTGCGGCTTCTTCGACTTTCCGCGCCTCGAACGCCTCAGCCACGCGGCGGAGGACGTGCTGGCCGAATGCCGCGCGGGTCGCCGCCAGCCCGATAGCGCGCTCGTCTCCGCCGTGCTCGCCATAATCGACCGCATTGGCGCCATCAACGACGCGCTCGAACGCGACGGCGAACCGCCCGCCTTTGGCGATGACGACGGCCTGATCGCCGCGCTCGCCGAAGATGCAGAGCCGCATGTGTTTACTGAACTAACCCGACCCGACGATACCAGCCAGGAGCGGCCGGGCGTCCAGCGCTCGATCCGTCTGCCCGTCGACCTGCTCGACGAGGTGATGAAGGGTGTCTCGGACATGGTGCTCGCGCGCAACGACCTGGCGCGCAGACTGCGCGACGCAGGCCAGCAGCCAACCATCGATGGACCGTTCGAACGTCTTTCGACCATTCTCGCCGATGTCCGCAACGCCATCACGCGCATGCGGATGCAACGGCTCGAACATCTCTTCTCCTCAATCCCGCGCCTGACCCGCGATCTCGCAACCGAACTCGGCAAGCAGGTGATGGTCGATTTCGAAGGGGGTGAGGTCGAACTCGACCGCGAAATGGTAGATATGGTTCGCGACCCGCTGACCCATATCATCCGCAATGCCATCGATCACGGGATCGAACGTCCCGCCGACCGTCTGCGCAATGGCAAGCGCGAGATTGGCATGCTTCGCTTCGCCGCTCGGCAGTCGGGCAACCGCATCGTACTGACGGTGCGCGACGACGGGGCCGGCATCGACACGGCGCGGCTGGCGAATAAAGCAGTCGAGCGCGGTCTGATGACGCAATCGCAGATCGAGGCCATGCCCGAAGCTGCGCGCCACCAGCTCATATTCTTCCCCGGTCTCAGCACATCCGAAAGCGTTGGCAGGATTTCGGGTCGCGGCGTGGGCATGGACGTGGTGCGCGCCAATATCGAACGCGTCGGCGGATCGATCGACGTCACCAGCGCGCCGGGCGATGGCACGTGCTTTACCATTAGCCTGCCGCTCACGCTCTCGATCCTTGCCGCCCTCACCGTCGGCTCGGGCGACAACCGCTATGCGCTGCCGCAAAGCTACATCGAAGAAATCATCGCTGGCGGTTCGGCGCATGTCGATTTCGTGCAGGCAGGCGACCGGATGCTCGTCAGCTTTCGCGGCAGGCGCGTCCCGTGCATCGCGCTGGCCAAGTTGCTCTACGGGGCACCGGACGCGTCGATCGACTGGCCGAAGACGACGCTGGTACTTGTGCGGCTTGCCGGCAACTCCACCTTCGCTCTCGCCGTCGACCGCGTGTTCGATCACGAGGATGTGGTTGTCAAACCGATCGCTCCTGCGATCATGGACAGCGGGCTCTATTCGGGCACGACGCTGCTCGACGATGGCCAGCCAACCATGCTGCTCGATCTGCCGGGTATTGCCGCCGGCGCGGGGCTCTCCGGCGACATGACGCAGGATCACGCCGAAGACCCGACCGACATCGCGGTACAGGAACCGACCTTTCCCGTGATGCTCTTCACCGGGCTCGACAATCGTAGACGCGCCATCCGGCTCGAACTGCTCCGCCGGATCGAGACTGTCTCGCCCGATGCCATCGACGGGGATTCGGCGCGTCCCCAAGTGGTTATAGACGGCCGCGTCATTCCTCTCGTCGGGATCGATGCGGGACATCTCCTCGGTGAGCGTTACCGACTGCTGCGCCTGAGCGACGGTCAGCACGAACTTGCCTATGCCGTTGCACAAATCCATGATGCGGTGGACGTGGCCGAAAATACGCTTTCGCATTCGGGCGACAGCCTGGTCGAGGCGGTTATGCTGGTCGACGGCCAACCGGTTTCGCTACTTTCGGGCCACGCGCTTTTCGCTGCGCAGGATTTTCCGCCGACCGCGGACCATCCGCTGACCTGCCGCATTCCCGACGACAGCGACTGGGCTCGCGCCATCCTCGCGCCGCTTGTCCAGTCCGCGGGCTACCGCCTCGCCAGCGATGCGGACGATGCCGATGTCGAAATCGCCTTTGCCGAAACCGCCGCAGCCGTTGGCGACAAGCGCGCTGGAGTCATCCGCTTGCGATCCGATCCAGAAGACAACGGTGATGACACCATCTATCGCTACGACAGCACCAGATTGATGGCTGCACTCCAGCGCGCTGCACGGAACCGCGTTGCATGACCGGCCTCGTGCTCCTCTGCACGATTGCCGGTCGCCGCGCCGCGCTGCCCGCGGCTGCAGTCCGCACGGTGATCGAGATCGATCGGATAACCCCCGTTCCCGGCGTTGCTCCAGCGGTGCTCGGTATCACTGCGCTGCGCAGCCAGGCGCTTACCGTCATCGATTGCAATATCGCGCTGGGCTGCGAACCACAGGGCGATTCTTTCGGCAGGCGCGCGGCGGTGGTCGCTGTCGATGGCCATCCCTATGCGCTGATGCTCGAAAGCGCATCTGACGTGATCGAACCCCTCGGCGATCCTGCAGCCATTGCTGGCGGCTTCGGCGAGGAGTGGAACGCGGTCGCGCTCGGCATGGTCGAAACCGCTACTGGCCCTGCATTGCTCCTCGACATCGACCGGTTGGTTTCCGGCATTTGCGCGCAGGCAGCTTAAGCCAATAGTTACCCTTTCCGCTTAGGCCCTGCAAAGGTTGCTGGAGGGAATACAAGCTCATGAAGACCTGCCTGATCGTCGATGATTCTCGGGTTATCCGCAAAGTGTCACGGCACATCCTCGAAGCTCTGGACTTCACTGTCGACGAGGCGGAGAATGGGCAGGAAGGCTTGGCAAAATGCATGGAGACCATGCCCGATGTCGTTCTTCTCGACTGGAACATGCCGATCATGACCGGCATTGAATTCATCACGCAGCTGCGCCAGCGCGAAGGCGGCGACAAACCCAAGGTCGTCTTCTGCACCACCGAGAATGACGTCGCGCATATCCGCGAGGCGATCAGCGCAGGCGCCGACGAATATGTCATGAAGCCCTTCGATCACGAAACGTTGCAGATCAAACTTCAGCTCGTCGGCATGGCCTGACCGCGGAGGGCACATGGTCGCAACGCTCCCTCTCGCCAATCGCATTTCGCCAGCCGTCCCGACACCAGTCAAGCTGGCCGAACCGATCCGGGTGATGATCGTCGACGACTCGCTGACCGTTCGGACGGTGTTCAGTCGCCTGATCGAGAGCGTGATCGACATGGATGTCGGTGTAAGTGTGGGTACGGCAGAGCGTGCACTCGATGCACTGCGCAGCCATCCGGTCGACGTGGTCCTGCTCGATCTGGAGATGCCCGGGATGGGCGGTTTGGCGGCCTTGCCGCTGATTCTGGAACGGTCGCCAGGCATTCAAGTGCTTGTTATTTCATCGCTGACCGCGACGGGAGCCGAGCAGACGCTGGAGGCCCTGCGCCTTGGTGCGGCCGACACTATGCTCAAGCCCCGCCCGGGCGGTTTTTCCGACGCATACAAGGCGCAGATTCTCGCCAGGATCAGGGCTTTGGGCGGCAAAGCTGCACCAATGCTTCCATTTCGCGCGGCGCTGCCGCGCGCCGTTGCCAAGCGACCGCAGATCGTCGCTATCGGCGCGTCCACTGGCGGGATCCATGCCCTCAATCTCCTCCTCCGCGCCCTCCCCCGGGGTTTCGATTTGCCCATCCTCGTGACCCAGCATTTGCCCGACAGCTTCATTCCCGTTTTCGCCCGTCAGGTCGAAACCGTCTCGGGCCGACGCGCCGTGCTTGCCGACGAGGGCACGGAAATCCGGAAAAATCAGGTCGTTATCGCGCCGGGGCATAGCCATTTGATCGTTCGGCATTCCTTCGGCCGACCCGTCACCGGCCTCGCCTACCATCCCGTCAGGAGCGGCTGCACGCCCTCGGTCGATCCCATGTTTGAAAGCCTTGCCAAAGCCTATGAAGGCGCGGTGGCAGGCGTGCTCCTGTCGGGAATGGGCCGCGACGGCAGCGATGGCGCTGACGCCATCATCGCCGCTGGCGGCGCTGTCTACGCCCAAAGTGCCGAAAGCTGCGCGGTGTGGGGGATGCCGCGCTCCATCACAGAGCGAGGTATGGCCACCGGCATAGGCGCTCCGCAGGAACTCGCCCGGCAACTCGCTCACGCCGCGGGCCTCGCGGGATGACGGAAAACGACGCCTCCTACCGTATCATCACTGACCTGCTTCATGCCCATACGGGCCAGACGCTGGCTGAAAGCCGACGCTGGCGCATTGCCACCGCGCTTTCCGGCCTCTTTCGCGAGTTTCGCATCGAAAATACCGACCAGCTGGCATGCATGCTCGAAAACCCTGGCGAGCACCGCCTCGCGACCAAGGTCGTCGAGGCCCTGCTCAACAACGAAACCTACTTTTTCCGTGATCCGGCATACTTTCAAGCACTTGCCGAACACGTGCTGGCGGAGCTCGCGCGGAAACGCGCTGCCAAGAAAAGGCTGTCGATATGGTCTGCGGGCTGTTCGACCGGACAGGAAGCTCTCAGCCTGGCAATGATTTTCGACGCGCAGAAAGAGCAATGGGCAGAATGGGAAGTCGAAATTCTGGGCACGGACATTTCTGGCAAGGCGATCGAGCAGGCAAGGCGCGGAACCTACTCGCAGTTCGAAATCCAGCGTGGACTGTCCGTCACACGCATGATCGAATTCTTCACTGATTCGCCCGGCGGCTGGCAGGCGAAGGACTGCATCCAACGTCCGACCCGCTTCGAGCGACACAACATCCTCGATCACCAACCGGCATCGGCGCCCTTCGACCTCATATTGTGCCGCAATGTCCTGCTCTATTTCGATCCTGAAACGCGGCGCAGGGCCTTTGACAGCATGGCGTCGGCACTGGCGCCAGATGGCTTTCTCATGCTGGGCGCGGGTGAAACCGTGATCGGCCAAACCACCCGCTTCACTCCGTCCGATTGCGGCTCGGCGACCTACAGGCTCGTTTCCGGCGGGGTGTTGTCGGCTTCCGCCTCACGCGACCGCGCGGCGGCATGACAAAAGCACACATTTACACTTCATTAGTCCCAATGGATTAGCACATTGTTTCGACAATGAGGCCAATCCGGGAGCGCAATCTTGGGCCCGCAATCCGTCATCAATCGCCACGGGGCAAATGCCCTCGTGTTCGCGCCGCTTGTTGTGCTTGGTACCATTGCGCTCGGTACGTTCGTCCTCACTAGCTGGCTGCATGCGATCGGTTCGCCCTATATGTCGATCGCAATGTGGTGCGGCGCTGCGCTTTTCATCGCTGCGTCTTTTGCCATAGGCTGGTTTGGTTTCCGTCACTTGCGCTGGCTGCAGGCACTCGGCCTGACTGACAGCCTGACCGGCCTGCCCAATCGCCGCGCGCTGCACAACGATATGCGCGTGGCCCTCGATGCCGGGGAAGAAATCGGGCTGGCCTTGCTTGATCTCGACGGCTTCAAGCAGACCAACGATCATCATGGTCACAACCTCGGCGACGCAGCTATTCGCCAAACCGGGTGTATCTTGCTGTCGATCTGCGACGAAGAGGCGTCGGTTTTTCGGCTCGGCGGAGACGAATTCGCCATTCTGCAGGTCGGACCGGCGGCGGCAACACTGATCGAAGGTCATTGCCGACGCATCATCGAACGTATGTCGGAGCCTCTCGAGGTGGACGATCGCCGTCTGATGCTCGGGGCGAGCATCGGCCTCGTGCGAAGCGATGGGATAGGCACCGTAAACACTTCGGAAATGCTCCGCCGCGCCGACGTCGCGATGTATGCATCCAAGCGCGGCGGTCGCATGCGCTGCACCTGGTTCAACGAAGCCTTCGACCGCAGCCGCGAAGAACTTTCCACTATGAACGACGAGTTGCGGAGCGCATTGGCCCACGGCCAATTCTCGCTTCTCTATCAGCCGCTCGTCGACACAGAAACAAAGCATATCGTCGCCGTCGAAGCGCTGCTGCGCTGGGATCGGCCCGACGGCAAACCTGTCGGCCCTGGTATCTTCATTCCGATTGCGGAAGAGTCGGGGTTGATCAATGCGATCGGCAAATGGGTGCTGCGGCAAGCGTGCGTCGATGCGAGTCAGTGGGATGGAATCAGGCTGTCGGTGAACATTTCCGCCGCTCAGCTCCGCAACCCGGAATTTCCTGTCCAGTTGGGAACGATTCTCGAAGAAACGGGATTCGATCCCGCACGTCTGGAACTGGAAATCACCGAAACCTGCCTGGTTCTTGATCCCGTCGTGGCCGAGCGCAGTCTCGCGCTGATCCGATCTTTTGGTGTAAGCGTGGCCCTCGACGACTTTGGTACGGGATATGCGTCGATCGGGTTCCTTCGCCAGTTCCGCTTCGAAAAGCTCAAGCTCGATCGCAGCCTCGTAGTACAGGCCGGCAATGACGACGGATCGCGTGCCATGATGCTGTCGAGCATAACCGTGGCGCGCGCAATGAAGATGGGCGTAACTGCAGAGGGTGTGGAGACCGAACAGCAAGCCGAAATGGTGCGCGCTGCCGGTTGCGACCAGATCCAGGGCTGGCTCTATTTCCGCGCCATGCCAGCTTTTGAGATTGCCCAGCATCTGGGTCGTCCGATCGGATTCAACGGCAGCCCGCTCGCGACACCGTCCCCCGTTCCAGCAATACAGGCTATTTAAGCCAGCTCTGCGATCGCCTTAACGATGATTTAGCCATGATTGCCTAATCTGGACGCGAACTGATTCAGGACGCCAACATGTACGCCGAACTGCAGGATGAAATTGCCGCTGTTTCTCTCGATCGGAAACGGGATTCAGGCGATGCACGCGGTATCGGCAAATGGTTACTCGAACTCAGCATGATGCAGAAGGCGCGCCTGATTACTTCGCTCAACGTGATCGGCATCATCATCGTGATGCTGATGGCATTATACGGAATGTCTTCGCCTCAAGCGGCGGGCGCAGCGAGACTCGGACTCGTCATCATGTGCATCGTGACAGCCCTGTCGACCATTTACGGGGTGAAGCTCATCCTCGATTACGTCGTCACGCCATTCACCGAACTGACGCAGAATATGACTCGTCTTGCTCAAGGCCATCGCGACTTCGACATCGCCGGCACCGAACGCGCAGACGAAATCGGCGAGCTTGCCCGTGCCTTCGAACTCTTCGTGAAATCCGGCAAGAAGCTCGACGAATTATTCGAGACTCGCAAACAGGCGGGCGAAGAACGCAATCGCGGCCTTCTTCGATTGGCCGATTCGTTCGAAACGACGATCGGCGACGTGTCGGGTCATGTCGCGGCCGCCTCCAGCCAGCTCAAGACGACGGCCGCGGGCCTCGCCGCAACGGTCGAAGATGCATCAAGGCAGGCGAGGCAAATCAGCGAGGCCATGGAGAGCGCCTCGTCCGGCGTTACAGCGGCTGCATCCGCATCTGATGAATTCGCCATGTCGATCGGCGAGATCAGCAGGCAGGCCTCGCAATCCGCTGACTTGGCCCGACAGGCGGCGGACAGTGCAGAAGAAACCGACGAAACCATATCTGCTCTGGCGTCATCGGCCGATCAAATTGGCGAAATCGTCGAACTCATCCATTCGATTGCCCAGCGGACAAACCTGCTTGCTCTCAACGCATCGATCGAAGCGGCACGCGGCGGCGAAGCAGGTCGCGGGTTTGCAGTCGTCGCAAGCGAGGTAAAGGAACTTGCCGCGCAAACGAGCCGGGCGACCGAGGACGTGGCGGATCAGATCCGCAATATTCAGGGTTCGACTGGAGCGAGCGTCAAAGCACTTCGTGCGATCGGAGACCAGGTCAAGCAGCTCGAAACCACAGCAATTGCCATCGCGAGTGCCGTCGACCAGCAATCGGTCGCAGGGCAGGATCTTGCCCGGAGCATCGATCTCGCGGCGCGCGGGACCGAAGACGTCGCGAGCCATCTCGAGACGATGAACGAGAACACGATGGCGGCTGGCGTCGCCGCCAGCCAGCTCTTGTCCTCAGCCGGCGATCTGGAGAATCAGGCCTCGACCATGCGCGGCAAATCGGACGATTTCCTGCGTTTCATCCGCCAGAGCTGAGTGTAGCGTTCACTCCCAGCGCGCATCGTAGAGCCTGCCGCCGAGCATCACCTGCTCGATATCGTCCGAATTATGAATATCCGCGACGGGATCGGCCGTGAGTACCAGAAGATCGGCCAGTTTGCCGACCTCTAGGCTACCAACATCGCGCGCCATGCCAAGCGAATGGGCCGGTTCGATGGTCCCGGCGCGCAGCGCTTCCGCCGCCGTCATGCCGCCACGCACGAAACTCCACAACTCCCAGTGGGCTGCAATTCCCGCCTGCTGGCCATGCGCGCCGATGCTCACCCTGATACCGCGATCTGCCAGTTTCTTGGCCTCGCGCGCGGAGTTGTCGTCGACAAATGCCCAATCGGGCGCCTTGGTGCGACGCGCGGTTTGGGCAAGCAGCATCTTGGGCGGTGTGTGTACGAGCAGGGGGTTGTCGAAGACGTCGGTCGCCTGCCGCCAATACGGGTCGCCCGCCAGGCCCCCGTAGGTCACCACAAGCGTTGGCGTGTAATTCGTTTGCGACTGGCCGAACATCTGCAACACGTCGTTGTACATGACATCGACGGGGATGTTGTGCTCGAGCGTCGAGTTTCCGTCGGCGACGATATTCATGTCCATGCCGAAAATCGATCCACCCTCGGCGACCACCAGCATATTTTCTGCCCGTGCGGCCGCGACCACTTGCTGGCGCTGTTCGCGCCTCGGCTGATTGTAGTTCTTCACCGAGATGCCGCCCTGCGCCTTGATCCGGCGGATATGGGCGAGCGCATCTTCGTAGCTGTCGATCCGCGCGTAGACGCCCGCCGCCTTCGCGCCGTAAATGATCTCGCCGGTCGAGAAAATTCTCGGGGCGAGAAGCGTGCCCGCCATCTGGCGCTCTGCCGCAGCGAAAATCATGCTCGCCGAAGAGGAGGGATCGTGCAGCGTTGTCGTACCCAGAGCGAGATTCTGCACCAACGACCAATTCTGCTGCGGTACGAGGTCGCCCACGCCTTGCGCGCCGTGTGCGTGCGCATCGACCAGTCCGGGAATTATCGTCTTGCCGGTCGCATCGACGCGCTGCGCATTCGCGGGGATCGTTACCGCATCCGCAGCACCGACCGCGGCTATCCGATCGCCCTCGATCAGGATCACGCCATTCTGGATAGTGCCGGCGCCATCGCCCGCCATGGTGTGGATTGTCGCGCCGGTGATCGCGACTGTGCCATCATGCTTTTCCGTGCGAACCGTCCTGGCGAGCGAGGTGCCCTGATCCGGCGGCGTGAACTTCGGCGCGTTTTCTGCCTGCGGCGCACGCGGGGTGAGCGTCGGCGTGCTGGCGCGATAGAGTACGGGCCCCATCGACCAATAAAGCGTCGACCCGTTTTCCGCCCAGCCGATGTAATCGGCGCCCCCCTTGCTGACGCGGGTGACGGGCAGAGAGCTCGCCTTTTCTCCCACTGTCACGGCCTGTCCGCCGGGTAGCAAAGGCATGGCGAAAACTTCGTAGTTCTGGCGAAATGCCACGTATTGGCCGTCGGGGCTGACGCGAAAATCGCTCGCCAGCTCTCCTTCGGCATGAACGCGGCGCGCCTCGCCATTCATATCGCTCGACAGCAGCTGAAGCTTGCCACCCTCGCGAGCGAGCATGAACAGGCGGTCTCCGTCGTCGGCAAACTGAGGGCTGGCTGTATCGCGCGCCACCATATCCGGTGTTCCGCCGTCGGCAGAAACTGCGTAAATACCTTCGTCGTCGGAATATTCGGGCGATGTCAGGAAGCCGCCGCTTCGCTTTTCGAACACGATGGTATCGCCATCGGGGGAGAATTGCGGGACGGCGTAATGTCCAGGAGCGTCGGTGACGACACGCTCGCCGCCTCCGTTGGCATTGGCGGTAATGATCCGCCCCAGGCCCTCATCGGTCCAGCGCACGAAAACAATGCGCCGACCATCCCGCGACCAAGAAGGCCACAGCTCCAGCGCATCCTCGCTGCCCGAAGTCAGGCGTCGAGGCGCAGCGTCGCTGCCGACAGGTTTGGAATAGAGCTTGCCGAGGCTTTCGAAGACGACCGTCCTCCCATCGGGCGAAACACTGGCAAATCGCGGGATTTTGGCCGTAAAGCTCTCTGGGGAGACCGGAATCACAGGATGCGGCGCGTCGGCTACGCTCCGCGTATCTTCCACGCTGAATGGTATCACGCTCGATCCCGAACCATCGGCGGCGACCCGGTGGAGTTTGCCCCCTGCCCAGAGCACCATGGCCTCGCTGTCGGGCGTCCAGTCCATCATGGGATAGACCCCGTAGACAGCCCAGGTTTCCTGCAGGTCGAGGTCGAGATCGCCATAGATCATTCGCTCCCCACCGCTGGCAAGGTCCTTGACCCACAATTGCGACTGGTCCTTGTCGCGTCGCACGAACGCCAGCAATTTGCCATCCGGTGAAGGTGTCGGACGCACCGCGCCGCCGTAACCGCCAACGGCAGTGGTCACTTCCTCCGTATCGATGTCATAACGCTCGATGTTGAAGATGCCCTGCGTGGAATCCTGCGCATATTCGAAGATCGGCCCCGCCGTAATGTTGCGCGTGTAATAGATCGCGTTGCCATCGGGTGCGTAGATCGGCTCGCCGAGTTCCTTCTGCGCGGTTTCGCTCGCTCGCTCGACCAGCTGAACGCCGCCGCCACCCGACACATGATAGAGCCATACCTCGCCCGTCCCGGCACTACGCGACGTCGTGAAATGCTTTTTGGCGACGATATAGCGCCCGTCCGGCGACCAGCTCGGCTGGTTGAGCAGGCGGAAATCTTCTTTCGTCACCTGCAGCTTGTTCCCCCCGTCGACATTCATGATCCAGATATTGTCCCCACCTCCGCGGTCCGAGGTGAAGGCAATACGGCTACCGTCCGGAGAGAACCTGGGCTGGATTTCCCAGGCTAGTCCCTCGGCAATGCGGCGCGGTGTGCCGCCGGCGATCGGCATGGTGTAAATGTCGCCCAGCAGAGAGAATGCGATTGTACGCCCGTCAGGCGAGACATCGACGTCCATCCACGTCCCTTCGTCGGTCCGGATAGCGACCTCGCGCAGGCTCGCGCCGCGCGGGGCGTTGACGTCCCATTTTTCCGGTGCATCTTCTTCACCAGCCATCGGCACCGTCGCCGGCGCGGCATCGACCTGCTCTCCGCTTCCTTCTGCTGGACCGTCTTCTTCGGAGGGCGGAAGCGATGTGGAACTTCATGAAATTCTCCCCAGGGTTTCGAGGAGATGCTTAGACGTGCCTCGTGGCGATTGGCAAACCGCCAATCGACGAACGGCGCATCAACTCACACTGGCGCGTTCGACAAGTCGCACGGGTACTCTTCGCTCGGCCTGCTCGGCTGCCGCGGTAAGCGCGGTTTCAACCAATTGCCGTCCGGCCTCGGCAAAATCCGGCTCGACCGTCGTGAGCGGAGGTCGGCTGAATTCGCCCGAACCGAGCCCGTCGAAGCCGATCACTGCAACGTCGCTGGGAACGGCGATATTGCGCGCCGCGAGTTCTTCGAGAGCCCCCAGCGCCATCGCGTCGCACGCAAAGAAGAGACCGTCGAACTCGGTTCCAGCGTCGACGATCTTTGCGATCGCGCTTCGGCCCTGGGTCACGCGGTCTTCGCCATCAGAGACAATTGGCTCACTCGCTTTCAAGCCTGCTTCCTCGACCGCCTCGCGATAGCCGTCGAACCGCTCGCTGAATTGCCGCTGCGAAGAATGCGTATCGCCAACGAACAGGATTTTCGATTTGCCGCCCTCGATCATCCGCCTCACGGCGATGTGGCCACCTTCGCGGTTGTCGGACCTGACCCACACGGCATCGTCGAACGGAGAGCCCCAGAAGGCGATCGAGTCGCTGCCTTCTGCGACCTTGCGAAAATACTCCCAGGCGTCGCCGTTGGTTGCCGTGCCGATCACGACGACCCCGTCAGCCTGCCTACGGGCCACGTAGTGTCCGAACAGGTCGTTTTCGGTCGACTGAAAGGAAACGAGCGCCTCGTAACCGCGCTCTGCGGCAGCCGCACAGGTCGCACCCAAAAGACTGTAGTAGAACGGATTTATGGCCGAGACGCCCTGCCCTGCACGCCCGATGACGACGACTGCGATCGAACCAGTCTCGCCCTTGCGCAGACCCGCCGCGCGCATGTTGACATGATAGCCCAATTCGAGCGCGGCCTGTTCGACCTTGCGACGCGTTGCTTCGGTAATCGTTTCGGATCCGGAGAGCGCGCGACTGACGGTCGACTGGCTGACGCCCGCGCGTTCGGCGACATCGATCGACGTAACGCGGTGCGCCCTGGCATTGCCTTCCTGGCTCATGCAGCAATCCTCTGTCCCAAAACTTTGAACCGGTGCACCCCAATGATCCTGGTGCATCGTTGCTCGCCAGGGAATGTTCGCGAAACGCGGAGAGGTCAACCGCCATTCGCTGGCAAAGGTTGCAAGCTGCAACCGACACTTTCACTCACGCCTTGCTTCGGGTAAACGAATGGCAGGAGATCGACCTATGAGCGAAAAGCCCGACCATTTCGACGTCCTGATCGTCGGCGCCGGTATTTCCGGTATCGGCATGGCCGCCCATCTGAAAATGAAATGCCCTACCCGCGATTTTGCGCTCGTTGAGCGACGAGAAAATCTCGGCGGCACATGGGATCTGTTTCGCTATCCCGGAATCCGGTCCGACAGCGACATGCATACGCTCGGTTTCGAATTCGAACCTTGGCGGCATGAAAAATCGATCGCCGATGCACCAGCGATCCTCGAATATCTCCACCGCATTGTCGACGAGCGGGACATCCGCCGGCACATCCAGTTTGGGCGCAAGGTCATCTCGGCTGACTGGCGCCAATCCAAGGCACACTGGCACGTGACGCTGGAAGCCGCCGACGGCGAAAGAAAGCTTGTCACTGCCAATTGGCTCTATCTGGGTTCGGGATATTACGATTACGACCAGCCCTACGATCCCGGTTTCGATTTCAGTGCCTTCGACGGGCAAGTCGTGCACCCGCAATTCTATCCGGAGGACCTCGACTACCACGACAAGCAAATCGTCGTTGTAGGTTCCGGCGCAACGGCGGTTACGATCGTACCTTCGATGGCCGCCAAAGCTGCCAGGGTGACGATGCTCCAGCGCACGCCGACCTGGATGTTCAGCCGTCCGGCGAAGGACCGTGTCGCAAATCTGCTGCGCAAGGTCCTGCCGGAGGAACGCGCCTACCGCATCACGCGGTGGAAGAACATCAAGCTTCAGGATTTCAGTTTCAAACTTGCGCGAAACAAGCCTGAAAAGGTCAAGCAGGGTCTGCACAAGCGCATCCGCAAATCGATGGGCAGCGACTACGACCTCGCACCCTTCACACCGCCCTACAACCCGTGGGAACAGCGCCTTTGTCTCGTACCCGACGATGATCTGTTCGATGCAATGAAAGCGGGCAAGGCCGACATCGTCACCGGACAAATCAGGGCGTTCGACAAGGGTGGCGTGCGCCTGAGCGACGATCGTTTCCTTCCCGCCGATATCATCGTTACTGCCACCGGTCTCAAACTCGCTATAGCCGGAAAGATCGATCTTTCGCTGGACGGCGAGCCGATCGATTTTGCGCAGCGGTATTATTACAAGGGCGCGATGTTCTCCAACGTCCCCAACCTTGCGATGGTTTTCGGCTATCTCAATGCCAGTTGGACGCTGAGAGCGGATATCGTTTCGGATTACATCTGCCGCGTGCTGAACCTGATGGAGGGCATGGACGTTGATGTCGCCATACCCATCCTGCCGGTCGATCACGAACTCGAAGAAGACGACATCTTCGATTTTTCATCGGGTTATATCCAGCGCAGCAAATCGATCATGCCGAAAAATGCCGTCGACTACCCTTGGAGGCTGAACCAGGAATACGTCGAGGATCGTCGACGGATGAGCGAAGAGCCGGTCGATGACGGAATCCTGGAATTTCGGCGGATCGCGCGCCCGTCCAGTGCCGAACACACCGAATTGGAAGCTGCAGAGTAGAATTGGCAAGCTTCCTGCAGTAGCGATGCTGGAATGACCGATCGCATCTACACGGCAGGCCTCGTCATCATCGGCGATGAAATATTGTCCGGCCGGACGCACGACAAGAACATTGCACAGGTCGCAAGCTGGTTGCAGGTGCAAGGCATTCGCCTGTCAGAAGTGCGCGTCGTCCCCGATGTGATCGATCGCATCGTCGATGCCGTGAATGCTTTACGAGAGGCATACGACTATCTCTTCACCACCGGCGGCATCGGCCCGACCCACGACGATATCACTGTTGACGCTGTCGCGCAGGCGCTCGGCGTCGATGTCATCGTCCATTCCGAAGCCCGTGCAATTCTCGAAGCATATTACGCCGACAAGGGTGGGCTGAACGAAGGCCGCCTGCGGATGGCGCGCACCCCTGCCGGGGCCGAACTCATTCCCAATCGGATGTCGGGGGCACCCGGAATCAGGATCGACAATGTCCACTTGATGGCCGGCGTACCGCATATCACCGCCGGCATGCTCGACGCGCTGACAGGCACGCTCGAAGGCGGTGCACCGCTTCTTTCCGAAACCGTCGGAGGGTTCATTCCCGAAAGCGAGTTCGAATTTCGTCATTCGCTCGACCGACCGTGCGCAACTCGACGCCTGTGTCGACGCCTTGTGCGATGGGCTCGCAGCACTTGGCTTCGATTTCACGCCAGGTGGCGTTTGATTGACGGATTCAAGCAAATGCAAACTCGCGCGATAGGTTTGGACAAAACGCTGGCAGTGGTCATCCCCTGCTACAGGGTTCGCGTGCGCTAAGTCCGAGCGCGAAAGACGCGCGTTATCGGCGAACAATTACATGCCGGCGCTTGCCTGCCGCGACAACGGCCTTACCCTTCGCCCTGAAAGGACGTCGTGATGGCGTGGTTGCTTATCCTTATCCTGATCGCAGCTGCCTGCTACCTGTGGGTGCAGCATCAGAGCCTGCTGCGTCGCGTCGAAGACCTTGAGGAAGCGCTCGAACACGGGCGTCGCGATCTGACCAACTCAAATAATGAAAGCCGCTCGCCCGCCGAATTCAATCCGCCTGCCCCGGCCCGGCCGACAGTCGAAGAAGCAGCGCGCGAACCTTCGGCCAAGGTGGTTCGGCACCGCGACGTCCTCGCCTCGATCTCGATTTCGAGGAAATTTTCGGTCGCCGCCTGCCGATCTGGGCAGGCGGAATCACCCTTGCGGTCGCCGGGGTGTTCCTCGTTCGCTATTCGATCGAAGCGGGGCTGCTGACGCCGGTTGTACGTGTCGTCTTGTCGTTCCTGTTCGGTCTGCTACTCCTTGCGGCAGCGGAACTCGCCTACCGCTTTGAACACCGCGTCGCCGACGAGCGTGTGCGCCAAGCGCTCGCCGGTGCCGGTCTGGCGACCCTTTATGCGGGTTTTTACCTCGCCGGGTCGCAGTATGGCCTGATAGGGCAAACAGTCGCGTTCATCGGCCTTGCCGCCGTGACCGCCCTCGCGATCACTCTCTCCTACAGGTTCGGACTGCCCAGTGCCGTTCTGGGACTAATCGGCGGATTTGCCGCGCCGGCATTGGTCGGTGGCGACGATGCCAACCTCCCGCTCCTTACGCTTTATCTCGCGCTGGTCACTGCAGGTCTCACGCTAACCGGCAATCGCCAGCAAAGGCCCTGGCTCGGACTATCGGCCTTGATCGGCGGACTTGGATGGGGGGCACTGCTGCTTGCCGCAGGCGAATTTACAACGGGTGATCTCCTTGCGCTGGGACTCTATTTCGTTGCACTCGGCGCAGTTCTCCCGGCCATCTTATCGAACGAAGGCTTCGAACAGCCGATGCGCCTGGGCGCGGCAGCCATAGCCAGCCTCCAGCTCGCCTTTCTTGTCGAGAGTGGCGGATTTTCGATGCTGGGCTGGGGCCTCTACGCCCTGCTGGGCGCGGCGCTTGCCTGGTTTGGCTGGTCACGACCATCCCTGCGGATAGCCAGTGCGATGGCTGCTGCCGTGGCGATAATACTTCTGTCATTCTGGGCAGGAGCCCCGCCGATCGAATTTGCACTTGTCGCCAGCGCACTCGTCTGCATCTTCGCGCTGGTCCCTTTGCTGCACATTTGGCGCGCGGACGATCGGCTTGTCGACAGGCTGATGGTCGCGGCCGTCCCTCTCGCAGTCGGGATCGTCACGCTCTACCTCTTCGACACGCTGTATCCGGATGCAACCCGTCCGTGGGAAGCAGCAGCGCTGATGCTGCTCGCCGGGATCCCCGCGCTCGCCGCTTCGAAGGGATGGCATTCGGACGAAAACGCCCAACTGCCGCTTCAGCTCGCCTCGGCTGCCGTTCTAGCCTTTCTTTCGACGGCCTGCGTTTTGCATTGGTCCGCCGCGCCATTTGCCGCCGCTGGCATTGCGCTCGGCTTGCTCCACCTCTTGCACGACAGGGCCTCGAACGACGATCGGAGCGCCACGCTTTTGCGGATCGGCGCGCTCGCCACCGCCATTATGGTCCCTGCGACCGATGGCGATCTGCATGAAATGGGCGCGCTCGTCAGTGGCACCGCTTCGCCCGACATTCTGGCTGCGGCACGCTGGCTAGCGGGGGCTGCGCCGGCCGCAGCACTAGCCTGGCTGGAACGCGAGCGGTGGCACCGCGCCGTCGCTGAATTCGGTGCGGCCATCATGCTGTTTGCTGCGCTGGCTCAGCTGCTGATGCCTGTCGCCCTGCTCTGGTGCGCAGCGGTGCTTGTCATCGGCCTTCGGTGGAAACTTCCGAACCGGGATATGGCGATACTTGGTCTGACCGCGTGCATGTTCGGCTGGGCGGCCCTGCCGATTCTTGCATGGTTGGTCGGCACAGTCTCCGCGGCGGGTGGCAAGCCGTTACTGCTGCCTGACCTTCCCACCATTAGATCGACGCTCGGCTATTTGCTGCCTTTTGCCATTGCGCTTGCCGCCGGATCGATGGGCATCGAGAGCAAGCGCGCAAGACCCGCCCCGCAATGGACAGCAGCGCTAGCTGTGGCGGTGATAGCCGCGCACATTCTCTACCGCCATATATTTGCCATCGACACCATGACGGACTTCATCGACCGCGGCCTTGCGGAACGGACTGTCTGGGAAGCCCTGCTGCTCGCAGCGGCGTGGCTTTTCGCCAAGGGTGTCGGACCGCTGAAGCCGAACATCCGTGCCGCTGCCATGCTCGCGGGCCTGTCTGTCGCGCACTTCGCCTGGTTTACGGGCATACTCCACAATCCATTGTGGGCAGCACAGGCGGTCGGTTCGATCCCCTTGGCCAACCTCGCGCTGGCCTGCACTGGCGTCGCACTCGGCGGACTCCTGTCGCTTCGTATCTGGATGCCGCAATGGCGACGGTGGATCGACGCCATGGTCATGATTGTCGCCTTGCTTGGCGCGATAAGCTTGCTCAGACAGCTCTTCGCCGGCACGATCCTCGCAAATACATCCATCGGGCAAACCGAAGACCTTCTGCGGTCGCTCATCGGCATTATTCTGGCTGCGGCTTTTCTGTTGGTGGGCAGCCATCGCGGTGAACGCAGCTGGCGCGTCGGCTCGCTGGTCCTGATGATCGCCACGGTCGTCAAGGTGTTCCTGTTCGACACGGCAGGGCTCGAGGGACTGCTGCGCATCGCCAGCTTCGTCGCGCTAGGCGCCAGCCTCATCGGGATTGGCTGGTTCTATTCGCGCCAGCTGCGATCCCCTGAGGCATCGAAGGAAAATGTCCAGAGCCAATAAAAAAGGGCCGGAGATTTCTCTCCGGCCCCTTTTCAAACCCTAGTAGGAAAAGGCTCAGGCGCCTTCTACCTCGCCGAGGTCTACCTTGAGGCCGGGGCCCATCGAGCTGGTCAGCGTGACCTTGCGGACATACTTGCCCTTGGCGCCCGACGGCTTCGCCTTGACGATCGCATCGGTCAGCGCCTTGAAATTTTCCTTCAGAGCGTCGTCCTTGAACGACAGCTTGCCGATGCCGCTGTGGATGATGCCCATCTTTTCGACGCGGAATTCGACCTGGCCGCCCTTGGCGTCCTTCACGGCCTGTTCCACGTTCGGCGTGACGGTGCCGAGCTTGGGGTTCGGCATAAGGCCCTTGGGACCGAGCACCTTACCGAGACGGCCGACGACACCCATCATGTCGGGTGTGGCGATCACGCGGTCGTAGTCGAGATTGCCGTTCTGCATGTCTTCCATGAGATCTTCGGCACCGACCTTGTCGGCTCCGGCAGCAAGCGCCTTCTCGGCATTGTCGCCCTTGGCGAACACGGCGACCTTGACGTCCTTGCCGGTGCCGCTCGGGAGCGAGACCATGCCCCGGACCATCTGGTCGGCGTGACGCGGATCGACGCCGAGGTTCATGGCGACTTCGACGGTTTCGTCGAACTTCGCCTTGTGCTCGCGTAGAGTGGCGATCGCTTCATCGACGGTGTAGAGTTTCTCGTTGTCGAGCTTCGCTACAGTCTGCTGTTTCTTCGTCTGCTTTGCCATGGTCTTAGCCCTCCACCACTTCGAGGCCCATCGAACGCGCGCTGCCTTCGATGATCTTCATGGCCTGATCGACGTCGTTCGCATTGAGGTCGGCCATCTTGGCTTCGGCGATTTCCTTCACCGCGCTGCGCTTGATGGTTCCGGCCGAAACCTTGCCCGGCTCTTTCGAACCCGACTTCAGCTTGGCAGCCTTCTTGAGATAGAACGATGCCGGCGGGGTCTTGGTGGTGAAGCTGAACGAACGGTCCGCATAAACCGTGATCACGGTCGGGATGGGAGCGTTTTTTTCGAGATCCTGCGTGGCGGCGTTGAACGCCTTGCAGAATTCCATGATGTTCACACCGCGCTGACCCAGCGCAGGGCCGATCGGGGGTGAGGGGTTGGCAGTGCCCGCAGGCACCTGCAGCTTGATATAGCCTTCGATCTTCTTGGCCACTACTGGCCTCCTTTCACACTGTCGGCAGGCTCTTTCGAAACTGCCTCATGTTGAGCGGTCGAGCGAAGGACAGCGCCTTCTCCCGCATGGATTGTTCCGAAGCTGTTGCCAGGGAAGGCGCGCACATAGCGGCTTCGGGGAATTTTGCAAGGCGCACCGATGTGGTGACGCCAGCGACCTGACCCGCAATAGCGAAATGCAGCCGACCTCACCCTGCACACACGACGCCGATCCGACAGGGAACTTAACTATTTCAATTGTTTCGCACCCGTGTAAGCTGCGCGGCAATGGGGCACGCAACCGACAGCATGGACATTCGGCGCGAAGCGCTTTCCGATGCCCTGCGCCGCGTCGGATCGGGCGATCGCACGGCGCTGCGCGAAGTCTATGATGCCTCCTCTGCCAAACTATTCGGCGTCATTCTGCGGATCGTGCGCAGCCGCGAGGTGGCCGAGGATGTGCTGCAGGACGTATATATCAAGGTCTGGAGCCGCGCCGGTCGGTTCGATCGCGAGCGGGCTAGCCCGATTACCTGGCTCTGCGTCATTGCGCGCAACAGCGCCATCGACGAGGTTCGGCGCAGCGGCAGGCGCGAGGAAGATGGCGCCGACCGATTGCCAGATGTCGCCGACGACGCGCCTCACGCCGACGATTGGCTGTGCCGGGCAGAAGATGCGGACGCGCTGCGCGCATGCCTCGAGGATCTACAGGAAGACCAGCGCAAACCTGTCGTCATCGCCTTTTTCGAGGGCCTCACCCATTCCGAGCTCGCCCGGCGCATCGGGGTGCCGCTCGGCACCTTGAAGAGCCGTATCCGGCGTGCCCTGATCGCTCTGCGGGGATGCCTCGATGGCTGATCTGCTTCCCGGTATGGGCGACGACGATTTCGCGCTCGCAGGCGAATATGCTCTCGGTCTGCTCGAGGGTGACGAACTGGCTACCGCGCGCCACCGTGTGCTGGCTGAACGCGATTTTGCCCAGGCCGTGGAATGGTGGGCCATGCAGTTCGGTCCGATTGCCGAGGCGTCGGGAAGCGCGCAGCCATCGGAAGACGTCTGGCGCGGCGTGGTCGCGCGCCTGCCCGACGAAGGGTCGGTCAGCGGCAGTCCCGCGCCCCTCCCATCCGCACCGCCCGAGCAGAAGCTACCCCTTGGCAGCGCGCTCGGCTTTACCCTGCTCGGGGGCGCAATCGCGGCAGCCCTTGCGTTCGTCTTCCTCGACATTCCACGTGGTGCGCAGCCACCCGTGCCGATCGAGACGTCCGCGCCCGAACGTTCGCCGCTGCTTATCGCTCAGCTTTCCGATGAAGAGTCCGGTCGCTCGCTCGCGGCAATCGTCGACGAGCAGCGGGGCGATATCTCGCTCGCGATTGACGGTTTCTCGCCAGAGGCCGGGCAGGCACCCGAGCTTTGGGTCATTCCGGCGGACGGGGTTCCGCGCTCGCTCGGCTATATTCCGCAAAGTGGTGATTTTGCGCGGCAGTTGACCGATGCTGAGCTCGGCTTGCTCGATGACGGCGCAAGCCTCGCGGTGACTTTCGAAGAGGATACAGGCGCACCGCACGAGGAGCCGACACCGCCCATCCTAGTGGCTGGCGCTCTCAACCAAGTTTGAGAATTTTCGCCTGAATTCCTCGCGCTAACCCCGCGAACCGCAAATTTTCAAAAAAATTTCGACCCGACGCATCCAAACCGCACCGGCTTACGTAGCTGCGCGCGTCATCCGCCAGGGTGGCAGGCCGAACCCACGGCATTCGTCGGGAACGGGGCTGCGTGCGAAATCGAGTTCCACAAGGCACCGGTCGACGGGAGAGGATGCTGAACGGGGGACGCCTTCTGGTCCGAAAGACAGGAAAGGTACTTCCATGCAGATTTCAATCGACAAACGCCTCGTGCTTGCCTTGATGAGCGGCACGGCAATGATGGCCGTCGCCGCACCGGCGATGGCGCAAACCGCCAATGACGGCTCTACGTGCCAGCTCGACACCGATGGCGACGGCACGCCGGACGATACCAACGCGACAGCCGCGGGCGAAGACGCACTTGCCTGCGGGTTCGACGCGAGTGCCAACGGGCCCTCCACCACCGCAGTGGGCGGCGAAAGCTCCGCCACCGGTCCGGGCGCGACTGCCTATGGCTGGCAATCCGAAGCGGGTGCCGAACGTGCAACCGCGCTTGGCCACCTCGCCACGCCGCAAGGCGTTCGCTCGCTTGCCGTCGGCGAGAATGCCGATGCCCAGACCGATCTCTCGACCGCCATCGGCAATGAAACGATCGCCAACGGCACCGATGCTCTCGCGGTAGGCGACAGCGCGATGGCCATGGGCAACTCGACCTCGGCCATCGGGGGCGAAAGCGTTGCAACCGGTCCCGGAGCCACCGCAGTCGGCTGGCAATCCGAAGCCGGCGCAGAGCGCGCTCAGGCATTCGGGCACCTCGCCACCGCCCAGGGTGTGCGATCGCTCGCGGTCGGTGAAAATGCCGACGCACAGACCGATCTCTCGACCGCTATCGGTAACGAAAGCATCGCCAACGGAACCGATGCGCTCGCAGTCGGCGACACGGCCATGGCCATGGGCAACTCGACCACCGCTGTCGGCGGCGAAAGCGTCGCGACCGGTCCGGGCGCAACCGCTTACGGTTGGCAGGCCCAGGCCAATGCCGAACGTTCGACCGCGCTTGGACATCTCGCCGCAACCGATGGCTTTGCTGCCGTAGCCGTGGGCGAAGCGGCCGCCGCGCAGGGTCGCGGCGGAATCGCCATCGGCGGTAACACCGATGGTGGATCGTTCGGCGCACTCGCCACTGATGATGCCGGTATCGCACTCGGCAGCGACGCCGAAGCACGTCAGGTCGGCGCGATTTCGCTCGGCAGCGATGCCGACGGCGATGGCGACGGTGCTGTCGCCGACGGTGTCGACGCAATGGCCATGGGTGCCGATGCGATGGCGACGGGCAACTCGACGACTGCAATCGGCGGCGAGAGCGTTGCCACCGGTCCGGGCGCAACGACGTTTGGCTGGCAATCCGAAGCCGGCGCAGAGCGGGCCACAGCCTTGGGCCACCTCGCCACCGCACAGGGCGTTCGTTCGCTCGCGGTCGGTGAGAATGCCGACGCGCAGACCGATCTCTCGACCGCGATCGGCAACGAGAGCATCGCGAACGGAACCGACGCTCTGGCCATCGGCGATACCGCCATGGCGATGGGCAATTCGACCACTGCTGTCGGCGGCGAGAGCGTGGCGACCGGTCCCGGCGCTACAGCCTATGGCTGGCAGTCTCAGGCCGGCGCGGAACGATCGACGGCTCTGGGACACCTCGCCAATGCATCCGGCGTCAGATCGGTTGCTGTCGGTGAAGCTGCTGCCGCCGCTGGTGAAGGTTCGGTTGCGATGGGCAACGAGGCGAGCGCACAGGGCGCCAATGCGATTGCCATCGGCAATGGCGCGACCGCGGCCAATGACGGGCAGGTGGTCATCTCCTCGCTCGACACGAGCACGGCGTCGCAGACCGGCGGCCTGGGCTTCGTCACCGCCGATGCCAACGGGACGCTGGGGCTCGCGATGGGTCCGGATTTCTCGGGCTTCGCACAACAGTCGGCAGTCGATGCCAATCGCACGGCCATCGACACCAACAGCGATGCCATCGCCTCGAACACCTCGGCAATCGGATCGCTTCAGCAGCTCACCGCCAGCCAGGGCGCGCAGATCGACAGCCTGTTCGACCAGTCGAACCGCAATCGTGAGGATATCGAACGCGCCAATGAAGGTGTCGCCATGGCCCTCGCGATGGAATCGCCCATGCTGCCGCCGGGCACCAGCTTCGGCCTCTCGGGCGGAGTTGGTTATTTCGGGGATCGCACAGCCGGCACAGTCGCCATGAGCGTGCGCGCTGGTGAAAATGCCGCGGTCTCTGCCGGTGCTGGCGTCGGTTTCGACAGCGGCGAAGTGGGGGCCCGTGCGGGCTTCCAGATCGCCTGGTAACTCCTGCGGACCAGGAGGGCGGAGCCGGATACCTCCCCGGCTCCGCCAATAACCGATCGCGACCCGGTCGCTGGCAGGTCCCAAGCCATCGGTGACTGCCCGGCGGCCGGAGGAAGGGGTGTCCCGTCACGACGGGGCGCCCCTTTTTTGTGGGGGTCAGTCGGCGACGTGCAGCAGCTTGCCGATGATCGAATGCGAATCGACCTCCTGCCCGGTCAGCGCCATGGTCAGGACCTCGCTGCCGAGTATGGTCGGCGCGATGACGATGTCCGGCTGAACCCGCTTTACGCGCTGCAGATTGCGTTTCATTGACCGCGATCACCGTTTTCACGTGATCGTCGACCTCGCGCACTGCCAGCACGATGAAGGCGTTCGCCGCATCGTCGGGACCGAGCGCCAGGACAGCCTTGGCATCCGCGACATTCGCTTCGCGCAACACGTCGAGATCGTTGGCATTGCCGAAAACGAACGCGCCGCTGTCATCGTCGTCATCGCTCTCTTCAGGCAGGATCTGGACCACTTTTTCGCCTTTCGCGATCAGGTCCTGACGGCAGTTTTCCGCCAGCACGCTGTCGCTGACGATGACGAAATGGTCGGTCGGTTTCATTCTGCTGGCCTTTCCGTGGATGAGCGAATGCAGGCGTCGATTGATGAGCGGAACGACGACGGTCGACAGCGAAGTCGCGAAAACCGTCAGTCCGAGGATGATCAACGATACGACGAAAAGCTGTGCATTCGCAGTGGTCGGGCTGATATCGCCATATCCCACCGTCGACATGGTGACGATCGAGAAATAGAACGCCGTCGTCCAGTCCTCGATCGGGGTCGAGAACTGGTCGCCCAGCATCATCGATCCGATCATCGCGTATCCGAACAGCAGGAAGATACTCCCGACGGAAAATATGCTGGCGGTCGCCAGGCTGTCTTCGCTGAACGTTCGGCGAAACAGCCACAGCAGGCCCAGCAGGATCGCCTGGAATACCAGCATGCCCGCACCCAGACCGACACGAGACCGCCTGTTCCGCGCCCGACGCGACAGCCGACAGCAGCTCACCCGTCACGTCGATGAGATTTTGCAGGCTGAAACCACCCGCCAGCAACTGCTCGCCAAGGCCGCCGAGATTGACGATCCCGACGACCAGCACCGCGATCCCCAGGGGGATTTGCGGAAACCCGCGCAACGCGGTCAGGCGATCGAGAACACTGCCCTTCGAAGCTGCTTCCGAAGAACCGGATTCGGCCCGCTTTTCATGATGCTCGCCCATGGGCTGCCGCCCGTATCACACGGGCGCAGCAACGTGAACCACCTCGACCAGAGGGGCGCGAGGGCTGGCCTCTACTTGACCAGTTCGACCTGTTCGAATTCAAGTTCGACCGGCGTGGCACGGCCGAAGATCGACACGGAAACCTTGACCTTCTGCTTGTCGAAATCGAGTTCCTCGACCAGCCCGTTGAAGCTCGCGAAGGGGCCGTCGAGCACCTTGACCTGATCGCCGATTTCGTAATCGACATCGACCTGCTTCTTGGGCGCGGCCTTGGCTTCTTCCACACCGCCGAAATACCGCGCTGCTTCCTTTTCGGAAATGGCCTGCGGCTTGTTGTTGTTGCCGAGGAAGCCGGTAACCTTCGCAGTGTTCTTGACCAGGTGATAGATATCGTCGGTCATGTTCAGCTTGGCCAGGACGTATCCGGGCATGAACTTGCGCTCGGTCTGGACCTTCTTGCCGCGCTTGATCTCGGTCACGGTCTCGGTCGGGACCTCGACCTCTTCGACGCCCTCGGACAGACCGAGACGTTCGGCCTCGGCGATGATCGAATCGCGGACCTTGTTCTCGAAGCCGGAGTAGGCGTGGATGATATACCAGCGTGCAGCCATGGGATCGGTTTATCCTGTCGAAATTTGAAGCGCGGCGGGCTCTCAGGCCAGCGTCAGCAGCCAGCGCACCACGGCGCCGAACAGCGAATCGACGCCGAGGAAGAAGAGCGAGAGTATCACCATCATGATGAAAACGAAGATCGAGATGCGGATCGTCTCTTCGCGCGTCGGCCACACGACCTTGCGACCTTCGGTCTGCACCTGCCGGATGAATTCCGCAGGAGAGGTCTTGTTGGCTTTGTCGACTTTCTCGGCCATCGTTTCTATCGCTCGCGCAGTGACTGTTTCCTGCCTTCCGGGATGGGCTCATCGCCGCCCCGATTCAAGACCGGGAGGGCAATTCAGGGCTCCGATGTCGGAAGACGCGGATGCATCTAGGCGGCGCGCCGGAAAAAGGCAAGCGGGGGACGCCGCGCCATTGGGGTCTTTGCAAGCAAGCCCTGCACCTCTAGCGTAACCGGCCTGACATAATGGGACGTACGAGGGGATAATTCGATAATGGCCACAAGCCAGCCGCAAAGCCTGGGTGAACAGCTGATCGCGCCGGTCACCAATATATCCGATTTCATCTGGGTCGGGACATGGAACGGGACGGAGATCCTCCCCTTCCCGCCCATGACCATCATCCTGCTGGGCATCGGCCTGTGGATCATGGTCGGCCTGCGTTTTTACCCGATCGTCAAACTCGGGAGCGCATTCAGGGGGCTTTTCGCCGGGCGCAAGAGTGCCGGTGCGGGCGAGATTTCGCCTTTCGCCGCCTTGTCGACCGCGCTGTCCGGCCAGGTCGGCACCGGCAACCTCGCAGGTGTTGCCACCGCCATCGCGCTCGGCGGGCCGGGCGCGATATTCTGGATGTGGATCACCGCACTGTTCGGCATGGCGCTCGGCTTTGCCGAAGGCAGCCTCGCCATCCGCTATCGCGAACGCACCAGCGACGGCGTGCTGCGTGGCGGCCCGATGACCTACATCATGATGGGCCTCGGCAAGAAATGGACCTGGCTCGCGATCCTGTTCTGTCTCGGCACGCTGTTTTCCGCACTCGTGACGGGCAATTCGATTCAGGCGAACGAGGTCGCCAGCGGCCTCAACGAGCTGTTCGGCATCGAACGCTGGTTGGGCGGCCTGATCGTGGCCGTGCTCGTCTTCATCGTCATCATCGGCGGCATCAAGTCGATCGGGACCGTGGCGGAAAAGGTCGTGCCCTTCATGGCCGCGACCTACATCGTCATGGCGCTAATCGCTCTGGCCATGAATTTCGGCGACCTGCCGGAAACCTTCGGCCGCATCTTCAACGGCGCGTTCAACATGCAGAGCGCCAGTGGCGGTTTCGCGGGCGCGATGATCATCATCGCGCAGGGCCGCATGGCCATGCTCGGCACCTTCATCGATACGATCGTCATCTGCACCATGACCGCGCTGGTCATCCTGACCGTGCAGGGCGACTTCACCTATCAGGGGCAGGCGGTCGAGCATGTCTGGCAATCCGATCTCGGGACGACTGCGATGTCGGGATTCGTCACGACGTCGGGCGCGTTCGCAGCCGCCTTCCCCACGCTGATCGCCGGGGTACCGCTCGGCACGCTCGTCGCCAGCGTGGCGCTGATCCTGTTCGTGTTCACCACGCTGCTGACCTGGAGCTATTACGGCGAACGGGCGATCACCTTCCTTTACGACCGGATCCCGGGTTCGACCCGCGGCGGCGAGAAGGTGTTGCACATTGCCTGGCGCGTGCTGTGGTGCGTGGCAATTTTCATCGGTGCGACCCAACCCTCGCAGCTGGTATGGCGGCTGGGCGACATTTCGAATGCCGCAATGGCACTGCCGAACCTGCTGGCATTGGCGCTGCTAAGCGGCGTAGTCTTCAAGCTGGCGAAGGGCGAGAAAAATGCCGGCGAGACCCATACCGAGGTCACGCCGGAAGAGCCGGAGGAATACTGACCGCAGCTCTCCGCAACGCCTATGAAGAAGGGGCCGACAGCCAGCGCCGTCGGCCCCTTTTTCTTTCGCGTTACGCTCCCTAGCGCACGCCAAGCAGGCGGGCGAAGAAGCTAGGCTTGTCCTGCTCCATGGGCAGGATCCTGCCGTGCTGACGCATGCGGAGCGAACTGTCGCTATAAGGCTTCGGCGACACCCAGCTATCCGGGCGGCTGCTGCGAAATGACAGACTCGACATGGGTTACCTCCATAACCGGACCAACGTTCTATCGCGCATAACGCACGACTCGCCGATCAGGTTCCCGAAGGTTGGTCAGATGTTCACCGCCCCCCGTCTGCAATCCATCTGTCGATCTTCGCCTCGAGCACCGCCAGCGGGACGTCGCCGGTGTTCAGCACTTGGTCGTGGAACCTTCCGACGTTGAACCGGTCGCCGAGCGCGGCTTCTGCCTTCGCCCGCAGCGCCTTGATCTTCAATTCGCCCGTCTTGTACGCCAGCGCCTGCCCCGGCATCACGATGTAGCGGGCGGTTTCGCTCTCGGCGAAGTCGCGCTCCTGCCCGTTGGCCACCATATATTCGATCGCGCGCTCGCGGCTCCAGCCCTTGGCGTGCATGCCGGTGTCGACCACCAGCCGCACTGCCCTCAGCAGCTCGCCACCCTGCAATGCCGACAGCCTGTGCAGCGGATCGTCGTAAAGGCCAAGCTCATAGCCCAGGCTCTCGGCATAGAGGCCCCATCCCTCGCTGAAGGCGGTGAACCCGCCGTAACGCATGAAATCGGGCAAGTCCTCGTTCTCGTAAGCGATCATCGTCTGGAAGTGATGGCCCGGATTGCCTTCGTGCATGTAGAGATTGATCGACGTGCCCAGCTGGCGTTCCGCGACGTTGTAGCCACTGAAATAGAACGTGCCCGGCCGGGTCCCGTCGACCTTGCCCGGGAAATAGGACGCCGCCAGATTGAATGCCTCGCGATATTCTTCGTACGGCTCGATGCGCAGCGGCGTCTTCGGCTGGTTGATGAACAGCCGGTCCATCAACGGGTCGACCTCTTTCGCCACTTCGTACCATGCCTGCTGCAGTTCGGCCTTGGTCGTGTAGGTCGGCACCTTGCGATTGCCCGCTTCATTCTTCGCCTCTGCGATCGCCGCATTGATCCGCGCCACTTCGGCAAGGCCCGTCTGGTGGATTTCGTCGGCCGTCAGCGGCAGGGTCGTCGAATCGCCGATCCGGTATCGGTAATAGGCCTCGCCACCGGGATTGGCGGTTGCGGCGATCGTCGTGCGGCTCTTGGGCAGATATTCGCTGGCCAGGTAATCGCGCAGACGCTGCATCGCCGGAAACAGCGTGCCCTTGACGACCTCGCGGTACGCTGCGGTCAGCCGGCTCCGTTCGCTCGCGCCGATGGCATCCGGAAACGCGCCGAGCGGAGCGTAATAGCTATTGCTCTCGTCCGGCGCTTTTAGTTGCAGATCGAGCTGCGCGATCATCATCTCGACCGACAGTCGCGGCAGGGTGATACCCGCTGCCGCGCCGGTCCGGAACCGCGCGATCGACTGGTCGATGATTTTCGCCGCCTCTGCATGGCGTGACAGATTGTTTTCGTAATCCTCCACCGTCTCATAGGGCATCAGCGCGCCCGGTGCGGACAGCCGCGGATAGAACAGGTGGAACCCGCGAAAATGGTCCATCGGCAGCGCGAGGACATTGGGGAGCACCGACGGATCGGTTTCGGCGATCCGCTGCTTCATCGTATATTCGAACGTGTCGTAGACGATGCGATCGGTCTCGCTCAGCGCGCTGCGATCGATCGCGCGAAGCGCGGCCAGATCGGCCTGTGCCGCGGCCCGCGTTGCGGCGAAGGACGCGGGCGAAAAATCGCCCAGCCGTTCCGCGTTGGAGAAATCGCCGCGGACGAAAGCCGAGACCGGATTCCGCTCCAGATAGGCGGCTTCGCTGCGTTCGAGCAGCCTGTCGAGCGCGCTGGCCGCATCGCTGGTCGCGGCGACGGGCGGGCGGTCGACCCCGCTGGTTGCGCAAGCCGTCAGGGCCAGCGCCGATGCGCCCACCAGCGCTCTGAAAAATAGGGTCATCTCGTCTCTCCGCTTCTCTCGTTTCCGCAAGGCCGGCGGCTCAATCCGCCACCCGGCCCCGCACCATTACCCAGTCGACATTTTCCAGCACGCGCACATTCTCGAGCGGGTTGCCCGAAACCGCGATGATGTCCGCCGAATAGCCCGGCGCGATCCGGCCGATCTCGTTCTCCATGTCGAGCACGCGCGCCGCAACCGTCGTCGCGCTCGCCAGCGCTTCGCGATCGGACATGCCCTGCCCCACCATCAGCGCGAATTCTCCCGCGTTGCGTCCATGATCGAACACGCCGGCATCGGTGCCGAAGGCGATCGGCACGCCCCATTCGCGCGCCCTCCCCATGAACACGCGCGCGGTTTCGGCCACGGCGCGCACCTTTTCCTCGACGACCGGCGTATAGATGCCCTTGCCCAGCCGTTCGCTGATGCCCTGGAACGCCATCAGCGTCGGGATCAGCACCGTGCCGTTGGCGACCATCGCCTCGGCAGCGGCCCGGTCGAGATAGGTGCCGTGTTCGATCGTATCGATCCCCGCGCGCGCGGCGGTGATCTTGATCGTGTCCGCCCCGTTCTGGCTCGCGCGGCGCACCTTTTCGGCACATTCGACCGCGCCGGTGCAGGTATAACCGCTCGACAGGATGGCATTGATCTCGGGCCGGAAACCGGTGACGTCGCCATGGCCGCCGACAATGGCGAGCGAGGGGCCGGCGGCGATGATCCGCGGGCCGGTGATCAGGCCCTCCTCGGTCCCGCGCCGCAGGCTGAATGCGCCATGCTGCGAACTGCCCGCCTCGCGCACGGTCGTGAAACCGGCACGCAGCGTCTTCTCGGCGTTCTTCGCGCCCACGACCACGCCCCATTCGTCGGGCTCGACGGTTTCCTTCCAGAAATCGCCGCCCGGATCGCCGGTCAGATGGACATGCAGATCGATCAGCCCGGGAAGCACCGTGCTGTCGCGCAGTTCGACCGTCTCCGCCCCGGCAGGCGCAGCAGTAAACCCGTCCGCAATCGAGACGATCCTTCCATCGGTGACGGTAATTGTCGCCGGCCCGCGCGGCGCACTGTCGGCGTCGGTGATCACCGATCCTGCGTGGATTACCGTGGTTTGCGCCAGAGCGGGCGCGGCGATGCCGCTCAGCAGCAGGGCCAGGACGGCGGTCGATTTGCGCATGATTCCTCTCCTCTTTGGTGCCTCCTGCCTGTTCCACTCGTCGCCCACAAGCCCCGCATTGCCTTCGCGCCTTGGCCCGCTATGGTGCGCCGCAAGTAACAGGAGAGACTATTTCATGACCCTTCGCCGCTGCACCTTTGCCGCCACACTGCTTGCTACCGCTTCGCTCACCGCCCAGGCCCAGGCGCGCCCGATGACGGCGGAAGATGTCGCCCGGCTGGAAAGTGTCGGCACCATTGCCGTATCGCCCGATGGTTCGCGGATCGCGTACACGACCGCGAGCCTGCCCGACGTCACCGATGGCGAGGAAAACGGCACTACGCGCGAACGACTGAAACTCGCCTACGCCGCCAACAATGCGCGCGAATTTCTGCCCGACGACATGGATGTCGCGGGCATTGCCTTCTCGCCCGATGGCCGGATGATCAGCTTCGTCTGGGCCGACGATGACGAGGATCGCGCGGTGTGGGGCATCCCGATCGATGGCGGTGCACAGCGCAAGCTGGCTGCGGTCAAGGACGCCAATGTGCGCAGCTTTGCCTGGAGCCCCGATGGCAGCACCATCTGGATGCTCGCGACTTCGGCCAAGGACAAGGCGCGCGACAAACAGGCCAAGGCCGGGTTCAATGCGATCGTCTACGAGGAAGAGGCGCGGCTCAACCGGCTCTTTTCCGCCCGCGTCGGGACCGAGGTCGACGGCGAGCCCAAGGCAGTCGAAATTCCCGGTTATGTCAGCGGGTTCAAGGTCACGCCCGGCGGTCGCACGGCAGTGGTGGAAAGCGCCCCGACACCGCAGATCGACGATGCCTATACTTCGAAACGCGCGCATGTCGTCGACCTCACCAACGGCCGGCTGGTTCGTGTCGTCGAAACGCCGGGCAAGCTCGGCGACATCGAAGTGTCACCCGACGGCAACCAGCTGTCGATGATTGCCGGTGTCGACATCAACGATCCCGCCGATACCACGCTGCATCTCGTCGATGTGGCGAGCGGCAGCTATCGCGCGCTCAACGGCGACGCGCCAGAGGCGGCTGTCGATGCCGAATGGCTGGCCGACGGCAGGCTCGCCGCCGTCATCCACAAGGGCGCGCAAAGCGCACTGCGTATCTACAATGCCGATGGCAGCGTCGCCGAGGAACACGATGGCGGCGAACTGATCCTCACCAGTGTCGAGTCAGGTGGCGACACGCTCGCATTCGAAGCCAACGCCCCGCGCCATCCGACCGAACTTTTCGTCTGGCAGAATGGCGCATTCCAGCGTTGGACGCAGCACAATCCCTGGCTTTCGGAAATCGATTTCGGGCGGCAGCGCACCTTCACCTACGCCGCACGCGATGGCCAGCAGGTCGAAGGCGTGCTGATCGAACCGGTCGGCGGTGCGCCGCGCGGTGGTGCGCCGCTCATCCTCAATGTCCACGGCGGGCCGGAGGCGCATGACAGCAACGGCTGGCAGACCGCCTATTCGAAGCCAGGCCAGGTTGCCGCCGGTCAGGGCTATGCCGTCTTCCTGCCCAACTATCGCGGGTCGACTGGCTACGGCACCGAATTCGCCAAGCAGCACCAGGGCCGCTACACCGATCCCGAATTCACCGATCTGGTCGATGCAAAACGGGCGCTGGTCGCCGAAGGCATCGCCGATGCCGATAGAACGGGCATCACCGGCGGATCCTACGGCGGCTACGCGACCGGCTGGGCCTCCACCGCGCTGAGCGAGGAATTTGCGGCGGGCGTGATGTTCGTGGGCATTTCGAGTCCACGCGCGCGCCTGGCCGTGGGACGACTGGCAGAAAATGCTCGAAGTCAGCCCCATCTACCATGTCGACAAGGCGAATACCCCGCTGCTCATCATGCACGGTGCAGAAGACACGCGGGGCACGGCAACACCCGCGCTGCCGCGCGCTACGACTACAATCTGCGGATGATGGACTGGTTCGACACCTATCTGAAGACCGGCGACCGCGACGCGCAACTGCCCGATCCGCGCCCCGAACTGGCCGAAGGCACAGTCGGCACCACGAAGAAGGACGATTAGCAAGAACACTTCGATCCGTCAGGTGACCGGGCTCGCGGCTGGAAATCCGGCCGCGAGCCTCTCATTTTCCAATTTGGAAAATTATCTCTTGCCAAATTGGAAAATGATGCCTATTACTTTCCTTATTGGAAAATGATGGAGCAGGATTATGACACCCGATGAAGCACGAGACGCTCTCGGCAGTATCGACCAAACCAAAGAGAAGATGGCTCAGCGGATGCGCTGGCCGCTGTGGCGACATGCAGCCTTCGGCTTCGTGCTCGCTCTGTTGCTGGCAGGCATCGTTCTCTCTACCCAGTGGCAGGCTGTCCTTTACGCCATCGTCATCGTCATGGTTTTCTTTATTATTCGCGACGATCGCAAACGTCACGGCATGTATGTCAGCGGTTACCAGAAAGGCCGCACGATCTGGGTGCTGATCGGCATCGCAATGGGCTTCATGACAGCGATTTTTGCGATGAACAGCTGGGTGGATGATGGGATTGCGGACCCACTCTTCTGGCTTTTAACAGGCGCCATCTTCGTTTTCTCGACGGCAATGAGCTATGTCTGGCAATTCGTTTACCAGAAAGATCTGCGGAGGGGCGCGGCATGAGCGGCAAGATCGAACCATTGTTCCAGCCGCCTGCGCGCCTGCAGATCATGGCCGCCCTCGCTGCATGCGACGAAGCAGAATTTGCAACCATGCGCGATGTCATAGAGGTGAGCGACAGCGTCCTGTCCAAACATCTGTCGGCCTTGTCCGATGCCGGCTACATCCGCATCAAGAAGGCCAAGCTGGACGGGCGCCAGCGTACATGGGCCAGCATCACAAGTCGCGGCAACAAGGCCCTGTCGGCACATCTCGCCGCGCTCCGGTCCATGATGGAAAGCGCACGCGCTGCAGTGGCGGCGGAATGATCCGCCGTCGCTTCGTCTACCCGACTAGAACGTGTACCCGATCCCGGCCGCGAACAGCCACTGGTTCGCATCGCCGCGGATGCTGGTGAACGGCGTGTCCTTCGCATCACCCAGCAGGCGCGAATAGGAACCCAGACCGACGATCGCCAGACCGCCATCGGTCAGATCGTTGTTGAGATCGTATGCGAGGAAGGCGTTGACGCCGATCCGCTCGAATCCGCCCTCGGCATCGAATGCCGGCAGCAAATCGGCCTTCGACAGACCGGGATTCACGCCAGAGACCGAGTAATAATAGTCGGCATAATCGTCGTCGATCCAGGTCGCGTTGACGCCCAGCGACGCCGCCATGCCGCGGCTCAGCGGCGTGAAATAGTTGACGCCGGGGCTGATCGACATGCCCTCATGCGCTCCGGCAATGTCCCACGCCGCATCGGCGGAAATCGAAATCCAGTCGTAACCATGCAGGATCTGCGGGATCTGCACGCCCACGCTCGGCCCGACCTCGATCGCCGTGTCGAGTTCGCCATAGGCGGCGACCACGTCGTCCTCGATCTGGTCGATATCCGCGCGATCGCGGTTGAGCTTGATGACGGGCCCGGCGTTGAAGGAAACGCCTTCCTCGGCGTCGGGGATGAGATCGAAAGCCAGTCCAGCGGCTCTGGGCGTGAAGTCGACTCCCGCGATCGATCCGGCGACGACCGGCACGGCGAATGCGGTGTAATCATCCGAACCCGAATAGCTCGCACCATATCCGACGCCCACGCCCACCATGACGAAGTCGCCGTCGAACACGGTTTCGGTCGGCACCTGCGCATCGACGCGCGCCTCGTCGCTGTCCTGCGCCAATGCGGCGGTCGGCAGAGCGAGGGCGCAAGCAATCGCTGCAGCGGCTGCGGGGGTGGCAAATTTCATGTCGGGAATCCTGTTTACTCTAACTGCGACAACGACTTGGCCGCAATCGCGTTCCCCTGCGCGCTGCCAACCCGCGTGTCAAAGCAATTGCGACGATTGCCCGCCGTGCCTAAGCCATCTGCATGAGCGCACGCGAAATCGATCTGGCCATTGTCGGCGGCGGGCTCGCGGGTGGCCTCATCGCGCTTGCCGTGCACCGCGCGCAGCCGCAGATGTCGCTCGCGCTGTTCGAGGCGGGCGAGCAGCTCGGCGGCAATCACCGGTGGAGCTGGTTCGGGGCCGACCTGTCTGCGGCGGGCACCGCGCTGCTCGATCCCTTCGCAAAGGCGCAGTGGTCGGACGGTAACGAGGTCCGCTTCCCTGCCTACACCCGCCGCCTCAGCGCCGATTACCGCTCGCTCGACAGCCGCGATTTCGACGCCGCCCTGCAGCGCCTGCTCCCTGCCGGGTCCATCCACACCGCCACGCCCGTCGCCACGCTCGCTGCCGATGGCGTTACCACCGCCGCGGGCGAAACCTGGCGCGCGCGGGCGGTCATCGATTGCCGCAATGGCGCGCCTGGCGGGCATCTGCGCGGCGGCTGGCAGGTCTTTCTTGGACAGAATCTCGCTACTGCTGCGCCTCACGGGCTGGACCGCCCGATCATCATGGACGCGACTGTCGACCAGATCGGCGGATACCGCTTCGTCTATGTCCTCCCGCTGGCCCCGTCGGAGGTGTTCGTGGAGGATACCTATTACGTCGACAGTCACGCATTCGACGCGCCTGGTCGCGGCGCAACTGCAACCGGTCGCGCCCCAAGTCGCGGCGCTCTTCGCGCCCGTATCGCGGAATATGCCGCGGCACGGGGCTGGGAGATTCGCGTCCTCCACGAGGAACATGGCACGCTGCCGGTAATCACTGGCGGTGACTTCGCCGCGCACCGGAAACGCCATGAGATTCAAGGCGTTGCGCTTGCCGGCGCGCGGGGCGGTTTCGTCCATCCGCTGACCAGCTACACCCTGCCGATCGCGGTCGACAACGCGCTGGCCATCGCCCGCCATTGTGCGTTGCCCGGACACCGCCTCGCGGACTTTGTCGCCGATCGCGCCCACGCACATTGGCGCGCCACCGCCTATTACCGCCTGCTCGGCAAGATGCTGTTCGACGCGGCGGAGCCCGAACAGCGATATCGCATTTTCCAGCGATTTTACCGCCTGCCCGAACCGCTCATCGAACGCTTCTACGCCGCACGCTCGACGTCGCTGGACAAGGCACGCATTCTCACCGGCAGGCCGCCCGTGCCCGTCAGCCGCGCCGTCAAGGCATTGCTTGGCAACGGCGCGCCGCTCGTCCAAGGACAGCAGCCATGACTGACGCGCCCAGCACCGCCAGCGAAATCCAGCCCGATCAGACTGATAGCCCACCTAAATCGGCCTGTATTGTCGGTGCAGGCTTCGGCGGTCTCGCTCTCGCCATCCGCCTGCAGGCAGCCGGGATCCAGACCACAGTGATCGAGGGACGCCACCGGCCCGGCGGCCGCATCACCGATCCCGCCTGCCTGCGCGAATTGTGGGACCTGACCGGGCACGACATGGCGCAGGATGTCGAACTCGTGCCCGTCATGCCGTTCTACCGGCTTAACTGGCCCGACGGCACCAATTTCGATTACTCCAACGACGAGGACCGGCTTTTCGCGGATATCGCGGAGCTCAATCCCGCCGATGTCGCAGGATACCAGCGCTTCCTCGATTATGCCGCCGGCGTTTACGAGGAAGGCTATGTGAAGCTCGGCCACGTGCCCTTCCTCGATTTCAAGTCGATGATGAAGGCTGCCCCCGCGCTGGCAAAGAAGCAGGCGTGGCGCAGCGTGTACTCGATGGTATCAAGCTACGTCGAAAACGAAAAGCTGCGCGAAGCGCTGTCGTTTCACACGTTGCTCGTCGGCGGCAATCCGATGAAGACGTCGAGCATCTATGCGCTGATCCACAAGCTGGAAAAGGATGGCGGCGTCTGGTGGGCAAAGGGTGGGACCAACAGGCTCATCGCCGCCATGGTCGCGCATTTCAAACGCCTCGGCGGCACCCTCCGTCTAGGCGATCCGGTCGAGCGCATCCATACCGTCGGCAGCCGCGCGAGCGAGGTTGAAACCGCCGACGGGTGGAAGGATCGCTTCGATGCGGTCGCCAGCAATGCCGACATCATGCACAGCTACAAGACACTACTCGGCGAAACCAAGCGCGGCCGGAAATACGCGAAAAGCCTTTCGCGCAAGCGCTTCAGCCCCAGCCTCTTCGTTGTCCATTTCGGGATCGAGGGCACCTGGCCCGGCATACCGCATCACATGATCCTGTTCGGCCCGCGGTATCAGGGTCTGCTCGAAGACATTTACGACAACGGCGTGCTGCCCGAAGATTTCTCGATCTACCTGCAC
>QFNA01000066.1 GCA_003248395.1 Citromicrobium sp. | reverse complement strand
AGATGGAAGCTATTCGGCGGAAGCGCTTGTAAACAAAGTGAATGCGGAACTTGCGAACAGTTTCGGCAATCTCGCGCAGCGCACCTTGTCGATGATCCAAAAGAACATGGACGGAAAGCTAGAAACCTTCGCGACCAATAGCGATGACAAGGCGTTGCTCGAAAAGGTACAGAGCGCGTGCCGCGAGACGTTACCCGCCGAATTCGAGGCCTTGAACTTCAGTGTGGGAATCGAAGCCTGGCTGAAGGCGGTTTTCGCCTGCAATGCCTATGTAGACGAGCAGGCTCCATGGACTCTTAAAAAGACCGATCCACCCCGGATGAAGGCTGTCTTGCAGGTTCTTTTCATGGCGATCCGGGATCTAGCTATCGCTATCCAGCCCGTCATACCCGAAAAGGCCGCGGCTGCGCTTGATCAACTGGGCATCGCTAAAGACCGGCGGACCTATGCCGATCTGGCAGACGACGGCCGGATGCAG
Source organism: Citromicrobium sp. (assembly GCA_003248395.1). Taxonomy (GTDB): domain Bacteria; phylum Pseudomonadota; class Alphaproteobacteria; order Sphingomonadales; family Sphingomonadaceae; genus Qipengyuania. The sequence continues at coordinate 24,658 of QFNA01000066.1, read as the reverse complement.
GCACTCCTCGATGCTGGCCATGTCATCGAAAAGCCTGTTCCGGTATTCCCGCGTCTCGAGCTTCCCGAAGCAGAGCCGGCGTGATGCTGGTCGATAGCCATTGCCATCTCGAATACGAAGGCCTCGTTGAAGATCAGGAGGGAGCGCTCGGTCGCGCGAGGAGGGCCGGTGTCGGCGCAATGCTCAACATCTCGACTAAGCAGTCGGAGTGGGATCAGGTTGTTGCAACTGCCAGCGAACACGACGACGTCTACGCGAGTGTCGGTATCCACCCGCACAACGCAGACGAGCACACCGATCTGACGCGGGCTGAACTTCTGGCGGCCTTACAGCATCCAAAGGTTATTGGTGTGGGGGAAACAGGTCTCGACTATTATTACGACCACTCGGATCGCGATGCGCAGAAGCAGCTTTTTACAATGCACATCGATGCCGCGCGCGAATTGCAGCTGCCGGTCATCATTCACACGCGCGATGCTGAGGAAGATACGCTCAGCATCCTGGAGCAGCAGTTGGGGAAGGGCGCCTTCCCGGCGTTGATCCACTGCTTCACCGCGTCCGCGGCTTTTGGAAAGGCTGTTCTCGAGCTGGGACTAACCGTGTCGATTTCGGGCATCGTCACCTTCAAGAATGCAAGGGAACTACAGGAATTTGCGAAGGAAATTCCCGCAGATCGCATTCTTGTCGAAACCGACAGTCCATTTCTCGCGCCTGTCCCCCACCGCGGGAAACCATGCGAGCCCGCTTTTGTACGAGACACGGCCGAATTCCTAGCCGACCTCCGTGGCGAGCCTGTCGAAGAACTGGCGCGTTACACGACCGACAATTTCTATCGCCTTTTCACGAAGGCAGTCCGCCGGTGAAGATGCTGATGCTCGGCTCTGGCACGTCGACCGGCGTGCCTCGGATCGGCAATGATTGGGGCGAATGCGATCCTGAGGAACCGCGCAACCGGCGCACAAGGGTTTCCATCATCGTGGAAAACGATGCCGGCCAGCGAATTCTGATCGACACGTCGACCGATTTGCGGATGCAATTGCTGGCCAACGAGATCGATCGGGTCGATGCGGTGTTCTGGACGCATGACCATGCCGATCACTGCCATGGAATCGACGATCTTCGTGTCATGCGATACGATAGAAGCAACCCGTTGCCTGGCTTTGCGAGCACGGTCACGTGCAAGCGATTGCGCCTGCGCTTCGACTACGCGTTCGAGGGGCAATTCGGATATCCGACACTGATCGAACTGAAGGATGTAGCTGACGCCACCCTTGTGGCCGGTTTCGCTTTCGATGCAGTAGAAATGCGGCATGGGCCCGTGTTCAGCACCGGCTATCGCTTCGAGGCTGATGGCAGGAGCATCGTTTATGCTACTGATTTTTCAGAAGTGTCCAAGGACATGATCGATTGCTTCAGTCATGCCGATCTGCTGGTCGTCGACTGTCTGCGGCGAAAGCCTCATCCGACGCATGCTCATCTGGAGCTGGCGCTCGAGCTGGCTCGTCGATGCAAAGTCGGTCGGACGGTTCTCACACATCTCGACAAGAGCATGGATTATCGCAGTCTGGCAGCAGAATTGCCCAAAAATACGCTCGTCGGGTATGACGGCATGGAGGTTAAGTTATGAGCGGCGGGATGTGGGCCTGGGCCATCATGTCGATATTTCTCGTCGCCGCTTATCTCACAGGCGTCCGATCCTATGGCATTTCTGGCGGCACGATGCTGCGCCATGCGGCCATTTGGGCCGGATTGATTACTGTTTGCTATTTCGTGGTTTCATGGCTGACCGGAGCGTCCTGACCCTCAATGTAGAATCTATTTAACATAATATATATTATCAATCTCGGGTTGTAGCGAGTGTGGGCTCGCACGCTGGTTTCCCCATCATTTCTCTTCTGATCCTCAAGATAGACCACATATGACCAACCAAATCGAACGCCTGCTTTCGATCATGAAGCGTCTTCGCGATCCCGAGACCGGTTGCGAATGGGATCGCGCGCAGACATTCGCCACGATCGCACCTTACACGATCGAGGAAGCGTACGAGGTCCACGACGCGATCGAGCGATCCGATCTTGAAGACCTGAGAAGCGAACTCGGAGACCTTTTGCTGCAGGTCGTATTCCATGCGCAGATTGCCGAGGAAGAGGATGCCTTCGATTTCCACCGCGTGGCAGAGACCATCAGCGATAAGATGGTGGCCCGGCATCCGCACATTTTCGGCACAGGTACCGACGCCCATGACGAAACGAGATGGGAAGAACTGAAGGCTGCGGAGCGGAAAAATGCAGGTTCCGACAGCGCGGTCGATGGTGTCGCCCTCGCCCTTCCAGCACTCTTGCGAGCTCAGAAGTTACAGAAACGCGCGGCCAGAGTTGGTTTCGATTGGCCCGATCCCGAAGGGCCGAAGGCGAAAATTCTCGAGGAAATCGAAGAGCTTGAAAATGCAGCCTCGGAAGAAATCGAAGAGGAAGCTGGCGACCTTTTGTTTGCCGTAGTGAATTTTGTCCGCTCACATGGAATCGATTCGGAAACAGCTCTGCGCAGAGCCAACCGGAAATTCGAGCGTCGCTTTCGTGCCATGGAAGATCTGGCGGCGGGCGATTTTCCGTCGCTCCCGCTCGATGAACAGGAACGGCTTTGGCGACGGGTCAAGCAATCCGAAAAGCCAGCCTGATCAGAGCGTTTCGAACTGTCCGAATTCCTTTGGGTTGAGCCGGACAGTAAAGCGGCGCAGCGGACCGCTTTCGCCCGATCCGGCATCCTCCTCGGCCAAAACGTCTCCATGCGCATGAAGCCAGGCAATGCGACGGCCGTCCGTTGCTGGAAGGTCGATGACCCGCGTGGTCGCTTCGGCGGTCAGCATCTCGCCGAGGCGTTCGAGCAAGGCATCGCAACCTTCGCCCGTCAGTGCGGCTACCGGCACGATGTTCTCACTTGCATCCGCTAGCGCGGCAAGCTCCGTAGCACGATCATTGCTCAGCTGGTCCCACTTGTTCCACACCTCGAGGATGGGAATCGATGCGGCTTCCCCTTCCCCGTTCAGAACGTCCAGTTCCTTCAGCACGTCCAGTACTTGCGTCTTTTGCGCATCGGCGGATGGATTGGAAATATCCCGGACATGGCAGATGATATCCGCGGCTGTCACCTCTTCCAGCGTCGCACGGAAAGCCGCAACCAATTGGGTCGGCAGGTCCGAGATGAAGCCGACCGTGTCCGACAGAATGGCCTTCTCAACCCCTGGCAGCGAGATCGAACGCATGGTCGGATCAAGCGTGGCAAACAGCAGATCTTCGGCCATCACCTCTGCGCCGGTCAGCCGGTTGAACAGTGTCGATTTGCCTGCATTGGTATAGCCGACCAGTGCAATGACCGGCCACGGGGCGCGCTCTCGCCGCTCGCGGTGAAGTCCGCGCGTCTTGCGCACCTGTTCGAGTTCCTTGCGCAGGCGGCCCATCCGCTGCCGGATCATGCGTCGGTCAGCCTCGATCTGCGTTTCGCCTGGTCCGCCGAGGAAGCCGAAACCGCCGCGCTGGCGTTCCAGGTGCGTCCAGCTTCGCACCAGGCGGCTCTGTTGATAATCGAGATGGGCAAGTTCGACTTGCAAGCGACCTTCGGCAGTCGCAGCGCGTTCACCGAAAATTTCCAGGATCAGCCCGGTTCGGTCGATGACCTTGCGCGCAAGCTTCTCTTCGAGGTTGCGTTGTTGAATCGGGCTCAGAGCGCCATCGACGATGACCAGTTCCGCCTCGTTCTGCTCGCAAGCGGTGGCAATATTCTCGACCTGACCAGCTCCGAACAACAGGTTCGGTCGCACCTCGCGGACCGGGAGCACGAAGCTGTCAGCAATCTCGATGCCGATGGCCAATGCAAGACCCTCAGCCTCTGCCAGCCTGCTTTCCGCATCGAGATCATAAGACATTCCACGAATGTCGGGGCACACGACGAGGGCCCGCGCGCCGCGCGACACCTCGCCCATCAGGTCGTCATCGAAACTCAGTGGTCGTCCTCTTCTTCCCAATCCTCGCTCAAATCCACCGCGGTTGCGGGCTGGATGGTCGAGACTGCGTGCTTGTAGGCCAGCTGCACATAGCCGTCTCGTTCGAGCATCATGCAAAACAGATCGTAAGCTGCGATGCGGCCCTGCAGCATGACGCCATTCACAAGGAACATCGTCACCTGTGCTTCGGCTTCGCTCACGCGGCTCAGAAAGACGTCCTGCAGCAGACGTTGCTTCGCGCCCGATCCCTGGCTGGCGAATTGCGCAGCATCGATCGGCTGTCCCGGCATGATGGTGCTGACGGCATGTTTGTACACAAGCTGGGATTGGCCGTCCCGACGAAGCAGGATCGAGAAATTGTCGAACCAGGTGACGATACCCTGCAGCTTGACACCCTTGACGAGGAAGATCGTCACGGGCGTCTCGCTTTGGCTCTTCGGATTTCGGACGCGGACGGGCGGAGAGAGTACGTTCCCCGGGCATTCATGGCCTCCTGTTGTTGGCGGCCGCCAGTACGGTCCGCGGTCTGGGCGCACCCACCGCGCCCGTGTGCCGGGTCAATGACCTGACTACGTCCGCAATGTGGGCATGCCCATTGCTAATCGCAACGAAAATTTTGTCGGGTCACACTCGAGTGTCAGGATTTGCGTTCGCTCCCCTTGCGTTCGGCCATGCCCAACAATTTCAGCTTGCGATGCAGGGCTGATCTTTCCATTCCGATGAAGCTCGCGGTCTTCGAGATATTTCCCGAAAAACGCCGGATCTGGATCGACAGATATTCGCGTTCGAAACTCTCCCGCGCCTCGCGCAACGGCGACCCCATGAGCGACGATAGGCCGCCCGTTCCGCTAATCCTTTCTCCGGTCACCTCTTCGGGCAGCATCTCTGCCTCGATCGTTTCGAGCTCTTCGCGCGGGGTCAGGATGATCGTGCGTTCCACGACGTTGCGCAACTGGCGCACGTTGCCCGGCCAGTCGTAGGCTTGCAGAGCGGCCATTGCTTCTTCGTTGACCGCTGGCGGTCGCAAGCCCTGCTCGTTTGCGTAACGGGCAAAGAAGTGTTCGGCGAGAGCTGGAATATCGTCGCGGCGCTCTGCCAGAGAGGGAACCTCGACTGGCACGACATTGAGGCGATAGAAGAGATCTTCGCGGAACCTCTTCTCGTCCATTTCCTTTTGCAAGTCGCGAGCAGTCGAGGAAACGACACGAACATCCACCCCGATCTGCCGCGAACCGCCGACTCTCACAAAGCTTTGCTCGGTGAGCACGCGCAGGATACGTGCCTGCGTCGACAGCGGCATGTCTGCAACCTCGTCGAGATACAGCGTGCCGCCGTCGGCAGTTTCGAGCAGACCTTGGCGGACAAGCTTTCCTTCAGCCTCCTCGCCGAACAATTCTTCTTCGAAACGTTCGGGGGTAATTCGGGCAGAGTTGACAATGACGAATGGCTTATCGGCGCGTGTCGACCAGCTGTGAAGCAGGCGCGCAGCGACTTCCTTGCCCGATCCGGCAGGGCCGCTGATCATGACGCGGCTTCCGGTCGCTGCGACGCGCTTCAATGTCGCACGCACGGTATTTATCACGGCGGAATTGCCCGTGAATTCGCCCCCTTCGCTCATGCGCTCCCGCAGACGCGTGTTCTCACGGCGGAGGCGCTCGGTTTCGGTTGCACGTTCCACCAGCAAGAGAAGGCGCTCCGCCTCGAAGGGCTTCTCGATGAAGTCCATCGCGCCGCGGCTGACGGCTGACACGGCCGTGTCGATATTGCCGTGTCCTGAAAAGATAATCACCGGCAATTCGGGCTCGCGCTGCTTGATGGCGTCGAGCACTTCCAGACCGTCCATCTGACTGCCGTGCAACCACACGTCGAGCAACACGACACTCGGGCGTTTTGCATCGACAGCTTCCAGTGCAGTAGTGCTGTCGGCTGCAGTGCGGCATTCGTATCCTTCGTCGCTCAGGACACCAGCAACGAGTTCGCGAATATCACGCTCGTCGTCGACGATGAGAATATCCAGTGCCATAATCAGCTTCCTGCTTTCATTTCAGTACGCGTTTCCCCTGCCCCGCCCTGCCCGGTTCTCGTCGCCCCATGGGGATCGCGTGCGAAGCGCAGCGTGACCCGCGTGCCGCCGTCGTCCACTGACGAGAAACTCATGTCGCCCCCATGCTCTTCGACGATCTTGTTCACGATCGCGAGACCGAGGCCGGTGCCCTTCTCGCGGGTCGTGACATAAGGCTCGAGGATACGTTCCCGATCCTGCGGCAGTCCGATCCCGTTATCCGTCACCGAAACGAGAATATCGTCATCGCTTTCGGCGATTTCGACCGCGATGCGCCCGCGATAGTCCGCGTCCGCCGCCGCGGAACGACTTTCGATCGCTTCGGCCGCATTCTTGAGGATGTTGGTCACGGCCTGACCCAACTGATGCCGGTCTGCCTGCAGGATCAGCGGACCGTCGACTTCGCTCGTCATACCGTAATTGATTTCGGGATTAGCGACTTCCTGAAGGAAAATCGACTGGCGGACGAGATCGATGGCATCCTCCGGCCGGAAAACAGGCTTGGGAAGCCGCGCAAAGCTAGAGAACTCGTCCACCATTTTCCGCAGATCGCCGACCTGACGCACGATCGTATTGGTCAATTCATCGAACAAATCACCGTCCTGATCGATTTGCTTGCGATAGCGACGCTTGAGCCGCTCGGTCGCAAGCTGGATTGGCGTCAGCGGGTTCTTGATCTCGTGGGCAATCCGCCGCGCGACGTCGGACCAGGCGGCCTGTCGCTGATCGAGCAATTGCCGCGTGATGTCCTCGAAAGTGATGACGTGGCCGTCCCCTTCGCGAACCAGCTTGACGGCAAAGGTTAGCAACTCGCCTCGCCGATTGTGGCTGACCACACCCCGATCGAGCCCGGCTTCGACCATGACACCGATTTGCGGTGCCATTTCGTCGAGTGTGTCCGGATGCGGACTTTCTTCGCCACCTTGCAACAGCATTTGCCGGGCTGGTGCATTCATGAACAGAACGTGCCGCGTCCCGTCGATCGTGATGACGCCCGCGCTGACCGATTGAAGAACCGCCTCGATAAAACTGCGCCGTTCCTCAAGCTGCTCGTTGGCAGAAACGAGCGCATCGGTCTGCTTTTCCAGCTGGGCAGTCATGCGATTGAATGCGCGGTTCAGCAGGCCGATCTCGTCTGCCCCCGTACGCCCCTCGACACGCAGCGAAAAATTGCCGGCACCGACCTTGCGCGCTGCCGCCACGAGATCGGTAAGCGGCTCGACCTGGCGATCGGCGAAACGCAAAGCGAACCACACTGCCAGGCCAACCAACAGCAGACTGATCACGAAGAGCGCCAGGTTGAAACGCAATTGCAGCGCACGGGCCCGGGTCGTCAAATCCTCATACGCGGCCGAGACCGCACGTGCGCTTTCCCAGCTGCGAAAGCTGGCTGCTTCCGCGTTGCGGGCGGTATAAAGATAGATCCCCGCGGTTCGGTCGATCGGGGCGATCGCTTCGATCCGCTCGGGACTGCCCTGCACTGCGACGGGTTCGCCGGCGCGCAGCGCCTTGAGGCTCGCTTCTGCAAACGGGACCGGATCGCTATTCTCGCTCAGGCCGTAGACCACTGCGGTGCGAGCACTCCCGTCGGGGAACGTCTGCAGGATCGCGCTCTCGACAACCTCGCGCGGCTGCGCCTGGTACTCGTAAACCAGCATGAAGTCGGGGTCGGTAACGGAAACGCGCTGCAGGCTGTAACGCATGTCCATGGCCATAGAGATAGTGTTTTCGGCAAGATCGAGCTGGTTGTCCTCGTAGTAACTTTCGGCAAGGCTATGCGTGTTCTCCATCAGGCCACGCGAATTGTCCGAGAACCAGAAATCGTATCCCGACTGGAAGAGCACTGCGGCAAATCCGGCCACGAGCAAGGTCGGCACTGCGGCAACCAGCGAGAAAAACAGCACGAATTTCACATGCAATCTTGCCGTGCTGCCAGCTGCACGTTTCAGCGCCAGGCGCCGACCGGCCAGTACCAGCAGCGCCATTGCCGGGATCAGCGTGCCGATCAGTAGCCCGGCGACCTGTATGCTAGGCAGCAATTGCCCGGTCGGGGACTCCGATGTGAACGAAGTCCAGGTCATCACGATCATGAAGAGGAAAATCGCCAGCGCGGCGATCTCGATCATCGTGATGAAATTGGCGCGGCGCGACGAGACCACGAACTTGCGCAGCCAACGGGGCGTCTGGCGATTTTGAAATCCGGGCTGCGTCGCCATAGTGGCTACTTTACAACTCTTCTGTGGCAATCTTGCAAGTTCAAAAGCGACGAGCCGCATTGTCAGGGCGGCGTGTGAACGCGGCAGGGTCGATTTCCAGATCGCTTAGCCGCTTGCGCAGGGTGTTGCGATTTATCCCCAACCGTTCCGCCGCACGCAATTGGTTGCCATTCGTGTCGCGCAGAACATGTTCGAACAACGGCCGCTCGAACGCGGCGATTGCGTCGGTGTAGACTTCTCCGCTCGCGGGCTTTGCCTGTTCGAACCATTCTTCGATTGCTGCGGGAAGAGAGGGACCGACATGTTGATCTTCAGCAGAATTCTCCGGTCCCAGGACATCGGACACCGCCTGGGAGTCGATTTCTTCCTCCCGCGCCATCAGTGCGAGCCGGAAAACCGCATTGCGCAATTCGCGAACATTCCCTTTCCAGCTGCGATCTTCGAGCTGGGCCATCGCATCGGCAGAGAAGCGCTTTGCAGGCAGCCCCTCAATTTCTGCCTGATTCAAAAAATGTCGTGCGAGCAAATCAATGTCGTCGCGCCTCTCACGCAATGGGGGAACTGCAATCGGCACTACGTTGAGCCGATAATAAAGGTCCTCTCTGAAACGACCATCGGCAATCATCGACAGGAGGTCGCGATTGGTCGCTGCGATAATCCGCACATCGACGCCGATTTCATGCCGGCCACCGACCCTGCGGATGCGCCCGGACTGCAAGGTTCGCAAGAGCCGCGTCTGTGCCTCGGCAGGCATATCGCCGATTTCATCGAGGAAGAGGGTCCCGCCGTTCGCTTGCTCGAATTTGCCGATCTGTTGCGCGATCGCTCCCGTAAAGGCGCCGCGCTCATGGCCGAAAAGTTCGCTTTCCAGCAGTTCGTGAGGAATGGCTGCCATGTTCATCGCGACGAAGGGACCGGACTTGCGCGCACCCAGTTGATGAACGGCCTCGGCGACCAGTTCCTTGCCCGTGCCGCTTTCGCCGGTCACCAGGACAGTCAGATTATTGCCCAGAACGCGGGTGATCATCCGATAGACGTCCTGCATCGCCCGGCTCCGGCCGATCAGCGGCAGGCGGTTCTGCTCGACTTCGTCAACGGTCGCCGAACCTTTGCTGCCGCTCGAAACAGCTTGCCTGACAGCATGGACAAGGTCCTCGAGATCGAAAGGCTTGGGAAAATATTCGAACGCGCGGCTGTCGCTGGCGCGAACTGCCGTATCGAGCGTATTCTGGGCCGACAGGACGATGAAAGGCATGTCCGGCGCGAGATCGCGAACTCGCTCGATCGCGGCGAGGCCGTCGCCGTCTTCCAATTTCACGTCGGTCACCATGACGTCGAACTGTCGCGCTCGTAGCAGGCTGTCGCGCTGCACCACGCTCGCGCAGCAGGTCACCTCGAAACCCTCTTCGGTCAATGCCTCGGTGATGACCGCCGCAATGGACTTGTCGTCCTCGACCAGCAGTACAGCCCATGTCATCCTCTCGCATCCTTTTCTGCCAACGCCAGATTGACTCGAAATAGCGTTTGCCCTGCCCGCTCGTTGCGCTCGTGCGTGATGCGACCACCCAGGTCGCGAACCAGCTTGCGCACCAGTGCCAGGCCCAACCCCTGCCCATGCGACTTGCCCGTGACGAACGGCTCGAACACATCGTCGCGCAATTCTTCGGGGATACCCGGACCATGGTCGAGGACGCAGATTTCGACCGGGAGACGCACGGGCTTGCCGGACTGGATGGTCGAATGGACGATCCCGCTGACGAAGCGGGTGCGGACGACGACATGGTTCGTCTCGGCGCCCTCGCTCGCTTCACAGGCATTGGTCAGCAGATTGATCAGGATCTGCTCGAGGCTGCGGGCATCGGCATGCACCAAAGGCAGCGACGGATCGAACTGCTCTATCAACTCGCAACCGTCGGGTCTGGCAGCTCGAACACTGGCCATGGCATTGCGGATAGAAGCATGGAGATTGCAGGGGCCGAGATCGATCGACGCGTTGCTGCCCAACTGCTGCATCCTGTCGATCAATCCGGCGATACGTTCGACCTCCCGGGTGATGAGGTCGGTGAGGTGCCGATCCTTCTCCGAGACGCGACGGCCCAGCAACTGGCCGGCGCCTCCGATCGCCGCGAGCGGGTTCTTGATCTCATGCGCCAGAACGGCAGGTGCTCCGACCTCATTGGGTTGCGGCGTGACCGACGGCGTCCCCTCCGCTCCGGAACGCGAAAGGGTTAACACGCGCCATCCCGGATGCGCGATAACCGGCGAACTGGAGAGGTTCATCGGCTCCTTACCCAAGGCCGTAGTGATGAGGACGCCGCGAGCAATCAACGGCTGCTCCGAATCCTTGAGCGCCGCACCAACATGCCTTTCGCAAATGGAAACGACTTCGCGATATGCCCGCCCGAGCATGCGGGAGGCGGCCAGGCCAAACATCTCTTCGGCTGCCGGATTTGCGTTTCGAATTCTGCCGTCCTCGTCGATCAGCAGCACCGCAAAGATCAGACCGGCAATCTGTGCCGCGGCGTCGGGAATGGCCGCTTCTTCGATCAAGCAGCACGCCGTCGCAAGAACGGTTCATAGAATTTTTCGAGTTCCTCAAGCACTTCAGCGGCCTGTTCGATAAAATTCACGCGATTGCGGAACTCGGCAGAACCATGCATGCCCTTGGTGTACCAGCCGAGATGCTTTCGCGCGATCTTGACGCCGACATTCTCGCCGTAAAGTTCAAGCATCTCCCGATAATGCTCGATGACCACATCGTATTGCTCGTCGAAGCTGGGACTTTCGAGCATCTGCCCGGTCCTCCACCAATGCATCACCTGGGCGAGCAACCAGGGTTTGCCATAGGCTCCGCGCCCGATCATCACGCCGTCTGCACCGGACTCCTCGAGCGCGCGCCCAGCGTCCTCGACAGTGCAGATATCGCCATTCACGATGACCGGGATGGAAACCGCATCCTTGACTTTTTGGACGAAGGCCCAGTCTGCGCTACCCTTGTACATCTGGTTGCGCGTACGACCGTGTACAGTCACCATCTTGACGCCAAGATCTTCTGCGATGCGCGCCAGTTCCGGGGCATTGAGGTCGGTATCGTCCCAACCCATCCGCATTTTGACAGTCACCGGAACATCGACTGCCTTGACGGTCGCTTCCATAAGCTTCGTCGCGACCGCCACCTCGCGCATGAGCGCAGACCCGGCAAGCTGTCCGACCACCTTGCGGACCGGACAGCCGAAATTGATGTCGATGATATCCGCGCCATTGCCAGCCTGCAGCTTTGCCGCTTCGGCCATGCTGCCCGGATCGCAGCCCACGAGCTGCATCGAGACCGGTTCCTCGATCGGATCCCACGCGGCCTTCTGGACGCTTTGCCGGGTTTCGCGGATCGCCGCTTCGCTGGCGATCATCTCGGTCACGTTCAGGCCCGAACCATAGCGGCGCACTTGGGCAGGCACATAGTGCGTTGCAGCGAAATCGGCAAGCCGCTAGCGGATGCGGGCAATGAGCAAGGCCTCACCCCTACCCCCGTTTTCCGCGATCGTCGTTGCCGCGGGCAAGGGGCTGCGCGCAGGACAGCCCATCCCGAAGCAATTTGCCAATTGGCGCGGCAAACCGGTTGTGCGCCATTCGGTCGAGAAGCTTTTTCGGCACGGTGCCGAGGTAGTGGTGGTCGCCATTCCAGAAGGTGCGGAAAGCATCGCCACCGAATGCCTGTCGGGCTTGGACGGATTTCGTCTGGTGATCGGGGGCGCAACGCGCCAGCAATCTGTTCTCCGGGCGCTCGAGGCCCTGGCAGCCATATCGCATGGTATTGTCCTGATTCATGACGCCGCGCGGCCCGATCTCCCTAGCGAGGTCACCCGCCGCCTCGTCGAGAATGTCACTGCGAACCAGGGTGCAATCCCCGTATTGCCGGTCACGGATAGCCTGGCGATCGCGCAGGACGACATGATGACGGGGAGCGCGAAGCGCGAAGACCTGCGCCGCGTCCAGACTCCACAAGCGTTCGACCTGGCAGCGATCCTTGCCGCGCATCGAAACTGGACTGGCGAGCCCGACGCAGGCGATGATGCACAGGTGTTCCGCGCATCGGGCGGAGAAATTGCGCTGGTTTCCGGTGACGAACGTCTTGCCAAATTGACCTATGCCGAGGACTTTATGACCGATCACCCTCTCGTGCGCACGGGAACGGGCTTCGACGTTCACCGGCTCGCCGCCGGCGAGGAGCTCTGGCTCGGTGGCGTGCAGATCGACCATGACAAAGGGCTTGCGGGTCACAGCGATGCCGACGTCGCCATCCACGCACTGGTTGATGCCATGCTCGGCGCGATCGCCCTGGGCGATATCGGCAGTCATTTCCCGCCGTCTGATCCCCAATGGAAAGGCGCATCGAGCGCGACATTCCTGCGTCACGCCGCCAGACTCGTCGACGATCAGGGCTACATGCTGGCCAATGTCGATCTGACCATCATGTGCGAAGCTCCGAAGATTGGGCCGCACCGCGACAGCATGCGTGCGCGCATTGCCGAATTGCTCGAAATCGATGTGGCCCTGGTCAGCATCAAGGCGACGACGACCGAACGGCTCGGTTTTACCGGCCGGGAAGAAGGCATCGCCGCCCAGGCGGTCGCAACGTTGCAGCGAATTTGATAGGGCTGGTCCATGGCTGAAACCATCGAAACGCTTTTCCCGCCGGACATTACCGAACTTGCCCGACGCGTAGTCGAAGAAAATCGTGCCATCGGTCGCAAGATCGCGCTCGCCGAAAGCTGTACTGGCGGGCTGGTCTCCGCGGCGATCACCGAAATACCCGGATCCTCGGCTGTTCTGGACCGCGGATTTGTCACATATTCGAACGAAGCGAAAATGCGCACGCTCGCCGTTCCGCTCGACATCATCGAGACTTTCGGTGCCGTATCGGTTGCGTGCGTCTGGGCCATGGCCAAGGGTGCGTTGGAAAAAAGCGACGCCGATATCGCGGTCGCCATCAGCGGCGTCGCGGGCCCCGATGGCGGCACCGAATTCAAGCCCGTAGGCTCGGTCGTTTTTGCTCGGGTGATCCGTGGAGATGAAGGTGACCCGGAGGGTGAACTCAAGAAATTCGAGCCCTTCTCGCGCGCTTCGATCCGCCGCGACGCGGTAATCTGCGCGCTGGAGCTGCTGCTCCCCTAGGCGTTGGCAGCCGCGTTGCTGCGCCCATAAAGGTCATCGGCGCGCTTTTCGAACGCCTCCATCATCTTGCGAAATGCCCGGTCGAAATATTGGCCTGCCATCGCTTCGAATATCGCGTTGCGAAAGGTGAAATCGACGCAAAAATCTATCTCGCAACCGCCATCTTCCGTTTCACGGAACTGCCAGTTGTTGTCGAGGTCCTTCAGCGGGCCGTCGACGTAGAACACTTCCACCTGGGTCGGCCGCCGTTTCTCGACCCGCGACGTGAACTTCTCCCGGATCGCCTTGAACCCGACCAGCATGTCGGCAACCATCTCGGTTTCGCTGTCGCTGCGGACGCGCGTGGCAATGACCCAGGGCAGGAACTCCGGATAGCGCGCGACGTCGGCGACCAAGTCGAACATCTGCTCAGGACTGTAAGGGAGCCGCCGCGTCTGGCGAATGCCTGGCATCAGTCCCCCGCCCTCGCCTGCTCCTTGGCAAGCTTGGCTTCGCGCGCGGCTCGCATCTGCGCGAAGTCGTCGCCGGCGTGATAGCTCGATCGGGTAAGCGGGCTGGCGGCAACCTGCAGGAAACCTTTGGCCCGTGCGATCGAACCGAATGCTGCAAACGCCTTCGGGGTCACGAAATCCTCGACCTTGGCGTGCTTGGGTGTCGGCTGGAGATATTGGCCCATCGTGATGAAATCGACATCCGCGCTGCGCATGTCGTCCATCACCTGGTGTACCTCCAGTCGCTGCTCGCCAAGGCCCAGCATGATGCCCGATTTCGTGAAGATCATGGGATCGTGCGACTTGACTTCTTCGAGCAGTCGCAACGATGCGTAATAGCGTGCCCCGGGCCGAATGGTCGGGTAAAGCCGTGGTACGGTTTCGAGATTGTGGTTGTAAACGTCCGGCCCCGCTTCACAAATCGCCTCGACGGCACGGCGCATCTTGCCACGGAAATCGGGTGTCAGGATCTCGATCGTCGTGTCGGGCGTCTCGCGCCTCAGGGCCTTGATAACCTTGACGAACTGATCCGCACCGCCATCCGCCAGATCGTCGCGGTCGACGCTGGTGATGACGATGTGGTTGAGCCCCATCTGGCCTGCCGCGATGGCGACATTTTCCGGCTCCATCGGGTCGACGATCCGCGGCATGCCCGTCTTGACGTTGCAGAACGCGCAGGCTCGCGTGCAAACGTCGCCCAGGATCATCACCGTTGCGTGCTTTTTATCCCAACATTCGCCGATATTGGGACAGGCCGCCTCTTCGCAAACCGTATTGAGCTTGAGATCGCGCATCAGCTTGCGCGTCTCGTGATACCCCTTGCTGACCGGTGCCTTTACGCGGATCCAGTCGGGCTTGCGCTGCTTGCGCGGGGCTTCGCCATCGGGCGTCGGTACGGAAGAGAGGTCGTTCATCGCGGCCTCCATCTAGGCGTCTGCAATGGCTCCCGCAACCCACGGTTGATTGGCGCGCAGGGCTTGCGAAAGCGGCCATTTCCATGCAGCAGCATCCGCATGAAAAGCTTCGATGAACTCGTTCACGGCTATGGCCGTTTCCGCGAAGGAGCATGGCGCAATCAGCACGACCGCTGGGAACAGCTCAAGGTCGGGCAGGCGCCGCAGGTCATGGTGATCGCCTGTTCTGACAGCCGGGTCGATCCGGCGCAGATATTCGACGTCGATCCCGGCGAGATTTTTGTCGTCCGCAATGTGGCCGCGCTGGTCCCGCCGTTCGAGACCACGCCCGGCCGCCACGGCGTATCGGCGGCGCTGGAATTTGCAGTCCAGTTCCTGAATGTTCGCGAGGTCGTCGTCATGGGCCATGGCATGTGCGGCGGCTGCCAGGCTGCGTTGACCCAGGATTTGCATGGCAACGAACCCGGCAAGGGCGGATTCGTCGCGCACTGGATCGATATGCTCGACGATGTGCGCGAACCCATCGCGCGTGATCTCGGGACGTCGGGACGCGAGGCCGAGCGCGCGATGGAACTTGCCGCGGTCAAGGTCAGCCTTGCCAACCTGCGAAGCTTCCCCTGTGTCCGTGAAAAGGAAGCTGACGGTACGCTCGCTCTGCGCGGAGCCTATTTCGCCATCTCGGACGGCGTGCTGCACTTGCTCGACGAGAGCACGGGAGATTTCAGTCCGGCACCCTGACTTGCACTGGCTGCCAAGCCCCGCCATGGGGCGATCATGGCCGAAAAGATGCTTCAGAATATCGCCCTGCTGATCGACGCAGACAACACCACGCCCAAGGGGATCGACCCGGTCCTTACCGTCATGGCCGAGCTCGGCCAGGTCAATATCAAGCGGGCCTATGGCAATTTTGCCAAGAACAATCTCGCGAACTGGGACAAGATTACCCACACCTACGGCATTCGCCCGCAACAGCAGTTCGATCTTACTGCGGGAAAGAACGCTACCGACATGGCGATGACCATTGATGCGATCGACTTGCTGTATCAGGGAAAGGTCGATGGTTTCGGCATCATGAGCTCGGACAGCGATTTTACCCCGCTTGTCACGCGCCTGCGACAGGACGGGCTGATCGTCTACGGTTTCGGCAGCACCAGCAAGACGCCTGCCGCGTTCAAGAGCGCCTGTACGCGCTTCATCGACATCGATGCCCTGATCAAGGGGGCGTCCGACGAAAGCGAAGGTGACAGGCCGCGTTCGGGCCAGGCCAAGTCGAAAATCGACGACGAGCTTGTCGATCTGCTTGCCACTGCATGGAAGGCGGCGAAGCGCGACGAGGATGGCTACGCATCGCTGAGCGAAGTCGGCAATATCGCCGGCAACCGCTCAAGCTTCGATGTGCGCAACTTCGGCTTCAAGCGCCTGTCCGATCTGTTCCAGTCGATCGACCAGTTCAAGGTCGAGCGGCGGGACAATCACCTCTATGTAAAACGGCTTCGCTGAAACGCGAAACGGCGCGGCTCCGAATTGGAACCGCGCCGCTCTCTCAATCCCTCGTTCGGGGATGAACCTGGCTCAGGACGCAGACTGCTCGGCGTATGCTGTCCAAAGATCGGCCAAAGCCTTCCGCTTGCCCTGCACCTGCGCGAAGCTCGCCTTGGCTTCGGCAGCCTTGCCTTGTTCCAGCTGCGCAATGCCCAGGCGGGTCAAGACGAGGTTCTTGTCGACACCCGATGCATTCAGCGCTTTGGTATAAAGCAGTTCCGCAGCGGCGTTGTCGCCATAGCTCAGCGCCACGTCGGCTCCGGTCAGGATCTTTTGCCCGTCGCTTGCGCTCTGTGCACCGCTTATGATGCCGGGCAGGTCGGCCTTGTCCGCAGTCGCGCGCTCCGCAGCCATGCCGCGGATTTCTGCCGCGTAGCCGTCTTGGGTGAGCTTGCCCGCTGCGTAGCCTTCGTCGATGACGGCGACGACTTCACCCGGAAGACGGCGATAGTCAGCTGCATCGATATAGTCGGCATACATTTTCTCATCGCGCATGCCGTCCGTTTCACGGGCAAGACGCATGAAATCGAGGATTTCGGGATTCGCATAGCCGCCGCCGTAGGCATTAATCGCGATGATTTCGCCCCAGTTCGTCGCGTTGGGATAGTTGCGCACGTACATCAGGCCGAAATCCGCGATCTGCGGCTGCAGCTTGTTGTTATAGGCGATGGACAGACCGCGACGGATCCAGTCTTCCTCGACCGTCTCGCCAGCAGCCTGCTTGGCTTCGATGGCCTGCTTCAGATAGGTCAGGCCCTCGGAGTGCTGGTTGTCGTTGAAATAGGTTTCCGCGATCAGCCCCTGCGCATCCGCCGCACCCAATTCGGCAGCCTTGGTCAGATACGTCCGCGCCTTGCCGTAATCCTTGGCATTGTAGGAAAGCTGGCCCGCGAGCAGATTGTATTGCGACTGGCTCTCGGCCGGCACCTTGCCGCTCGCCAGCATCAGTTCCGCGCCCTGCAACTGCATTGCCGCATCCTGGTTCTTCGAACCGACCTGGTAGATGAATTGCCCGGCTGCGAAGCGGTCGTCCTCGGTCTCGATCGTCTGGACGAGAGCGGGAACCTGACCGGCCAAGGCAGACCAGTTCGCAGTTTCACCCTGCGCTTGTTCGGCGATGGGCTGGTAAGCCGCGACAAAGCCCTTCGAATAATTCTGCTTCGCTTCCTTCTGCTTCTTGTCCTTCTTCTGCGCAGCGGCAGGCTGTTCGATTGCAGTGACGCCTAAAACGCCGACGACCGCCAGTGCCGCGGCCATCGCGATACCCGAGCTCGAACTTTTTGCAAAACGTGTGAAAAACATCGAATAACTCCCAAACAAAACATCAAATTTCTAGAAACAAAACTCTGGCATCATACGCCAGCATTGCGATCTTTCTGCCAAATTGCCGCTGAACGCCG
This sequence comes from Citromicrobium sp., assembly GCA_003248395.1. Lineage (GTDB taxonomy): Bacteria > Pseudomonadota > Alphaproteobacteria > Sphingomonadales > Sphingomonadaceae > Qipengyuania. The sequence continues at coordinate 6,861 of QFNA01000066.1, read as the reverse complement.
ATTGAATGCGACTCATCTCCGCATTGTCCAGCTGGTCTGCGACGCAATGGCAACCATATGTGGAAAAAGCGCACGAAACCGCCGCATGGTTCCCGCCTTCGGTGGCGCTTTTCGGGTGTTTGGCCTAATCCCGTTCCACACAGAACACACGCAGTTCGCAATACGGAATTCCAGTCTTGTCCGACGAAACCGACGTCCTCGATCCCCCCGCCTTCGACGGCGGAAATTACACGCGCATCGACATCGTCGATGAAATGAAGACGAGCTACCTCGATTACGCGATGAGCGTGATCGTCAGCCGCGCCCTCCCCGACGTGCGTGACGGGTTGAAGCCGGTCCATCGCCGCATTCTCTTCGCCAGCCAGGAAGGCGGCTTCGTCGCCGGACGGCCCTATCGCAAGAGCGCCAAGATCGTCGGCGACGTGATGGGCAACTATCACCCGCACGGCGATGCCGCGATCTACGATGCGCTCGCCCGCATGACGCAGGACTGGTCCCTCCGGGTGCCGCTGGTCGATGGTCAGGGGAACTTCGGCTCGATGGATCCCGATCCGCCGGCCTCGATGCGCTATACCGAAGCGCGCCTCGCCCGCGTCGCCAATGCTCTGCTCGACGATCTCGACAAGGATACGGTCGATTTCGCGGACAATTACGATGGCTCGCGCCGGGAACCCACGGTCCTGCCGGCTCGCTTCCCCAACCTGCTGGTCAATGGCGCCGGGGGGATCGCGGTCGGCATGGCGACCAATATCCCGCCGCACAATCTCGGCGAAGTGATCGACGGCTGTTTCGCATTTATGGACAATCCCCCCATCACCAGCGAGGAACTGTTCGAAATCATTCCCGGGCCGGACTTTCCCACCGCACCGCTGATCCTCGGCAAATCGGGCGCGCGCGCTGCTTACACCACAGGTCGCGGCTCTATTCTCATGCGCGCTCGGCACGAGGTCGAGGAAAAGCGCGGCGACCGTCGCTCGATCGTTCTCACCTCGATCCCCTATCAGGTCGGCAAGAGCGGACTGGTCGAAAAGATCGCCGAGGCCGCCAAGGAAAAGCGGATCGAGGGCATTTCGGACATTCGCGACGAAAGCTCGCGCGAAGGCGTGCGTGTCGTCGTCGATCTGAAGCGCGATGCCTCGCCCGAAGTCGTGCTCAACCAGATCTGGCGTTACACCCCGGCCCAGGCCAGCTTCCCGGCCAATATGCTCGCCATCCGCGGTGGTCGGCCGGAAACGCTGACGCTGCGCGAATTCATCCAGGCTTTCATCGGTTTCCGCGAAGAGGTCATCACCCGCCGCACCAAGTTCGAACTGAACAAGGCGCGCGAGCGGGCGCATATCTTGCTTGGCCTTGTCGTCGCCGTGTCGAATCTCGACGAGGTCGTGGCGATGATCCGCGGCTCGTCCAATCCGGCCGATGCGCGGGCGAAATTGCTCGCCAAGGAATGGCCGATCGGCGACATCGCGCAATATATCGCGCTGGTCGAAGCTATCGAGCCAACCGACGAACAGACGGGCGGTACCTACCGTCTCTCCGAACGGCAGGTTAAGGCGATCCTCGACTTGCGTCTCCACCGCCTCACCGCGCTCGGGCGCGACGAAATCGGCGACGAGCTCAAGGAACTCTCGGTCGCAATCGAGGAATATCTCTCGATCCTTGCCGATCGCGTGAAACTTTACGGCGTCATGCGCGAGGAACTCGAGGAAATTCGCTCCAATTACGCGACGCCGCGTATCAGCGAGATCGCCCCGGCGTGGGACGGGATCGAGGACGAGGATCTGATCGAGCGCGAGGACATGGTCATCACCGTGACCCATGGCGGCTATATCAAACGCACACCCCTGCAGGCCTTCCGCGCCCAGAACCGCGGTGGCAAGGGCCGCAGCAGCATGGCGACCAAGGACGAGGATGCCGTGGTCGAAATGTTCGTAACATCGACCCACAACCCCGTGCTTTTCTTCACGAACACCGGGCGCGTCTATCGTCTGAAGGTCTGGAAGCTGCCCGAAGGCGGGCCAACCACCAAGGGGCGGCCGATGGTCAATCTGCTGCCGCTGGGCGACGACGAGCGCGTGACCAACGTCCTGTCGCTGCCCGAAGACGAGGCCGAATGGGCGAGGCTCAACATCGTGTTTGCGACCGAGCAAGGCATGGTCCGGCGCAATTCGATGGATGCCTTCACCAATGTGCCGTCGAACGGCAAATACGCGATGGGCTTCGTCGATGACAGCGGAGACCGTCTGATTGGTGTCCGCCTGCTGAGCGAGGATCAGGAAATCTTCCTCGCGTCGGATGCCGGCAAGGCCATCCGCTTCGCTGCCACCGATGCACGCGAAACAAAGAGCCGTACCGGCATCGGCGTGCGCGGCATGACGCTGAAGGGCAAGGCCAAGGTCGTTTCCATGGCCGTGCTCGACGCCTGCGAGCGCGACACCGAAATCCGCGATGCCTATCTGCGTGCGGCCGAGTGGAAGAACAACGAGACCGAGGCAACGCTCGATCCGGCCAAGGTCGCAGAAATGGCCGAGTGCGAGGAGTTCATCCTCACGCTGACCGCCAATGGTTACGGGAAGATTTCTTCGGCCTACGAATATCGCACCATCGGGCGCGGTGGCCAGGGCCTCACCAATATCGGCGACCCGACCAGCAACCCCAATCGCAATGGTCCGGTCGTCGGCAGCTTCCCCGTCAAACATGGTTCGCAGCTGATGCTGGTGACCGATCAGGCCAAGCTGATCCGCCTGCCGATCGATTTCCGTCATCTGGTCGAAGGCGGGTTCGACAACCACGATGGCTACTCGATTTCGGGCCGAGGTTCCTCGGGCGTGCGCATCTTCAATGTCGGCAAGGGCGAACAGATCGTCGGCGCAGCCCTGATCGACGAGACCGAAGAACCCGAGAACGAGGCCGAAGAAGCCGTTGCCGATGAAATCGCCGCGCGCGGTGGGCTCGAAACGACGTCGCCGCACACGACCTACCACTCGGACGACAACATCGAAGGTGAGCCCGACAGCGATTGAGGATCGCTTTCCTACACGACTGCGGGTCGATATGACCGGCGCTGCACTTTCAGCGCGTCGAGCAAATCCGCCCCTTTCGATGCTCGGCTGAGCCGCTTATGCGAAGGTGACAGATTTGATGGATGGTTTGGTCAGTTATGGTGGTTCAAGCTTCTGAAATATTCGCTGCCGCAAGGTCTGGACCACACCCGTCGCGATCAGGAATTGCGCCCCGTAATACAGCGGCCAGATCAGCAGTGATGTGAACTCGCGTGGCAATCTACCGGCCTCGCCAGCAAAAATCAGCAGGTCGCTGACGACAAACAGCACCGCGCCGATTCCGACCCGGTAACGGGGAAACCGGCTGATCCAGGCAGTTGCCGCCATGAGCGAGACGATGGCGGAATAGGCCGTTGCCAATTGCCAGTTCTCGACCGGATAGGTCATCAGCGCGGCAATCGCCGGAGGCAGCACCAGCAGGGCCCAGGCCGCCTGCTTCTGGCTCGGCGCGGGAGACGTTCTCCGGTTGCGCCAGTACAGCGCCACGGCAATCACATGCCCCACGGCAAACAGCCCCCCACCCGCCAGGAAGCTCACTTCCAGCGCAATGTCCCCCATCGCACCGAAGGCCATGACCGCCGTTATCAGATAGCCATCCGTTCCCCTGCCCCTCAGTGCTGCATAACAGGCCAGGAACGCCACCCCTGCGCCCTTCCACAGCATCAACCACAATCCACCCACCGGATCGTCCTTGACGAAGAAATAGCTCACTCCGGCGACTAGGCTCAGCAGCAGCCAGGGGCGGTGATCGATGAGGGCGCGGCGCGGCATGCCTCTCGCTAGGGCTTGAAGGCAGGCCCTGACAAGCACTAGGTGGCGCGCGATGACCCACGATATCCACATCATCGGCGGCGGCCTCGCCGGATGCGAAGCGGCATGGCAACTGGCCCGGCGCGGCTTCAGTGTCCGCCTGTCCGAAATGCGCGGCAGCGGCGACATGACGCCTGCACACCAGACCGATGGTCTCGCCGAATTGGTCTGCTCCAACAGCTTCCGGTCCGACGACAGCGACAGGAACGCCGTCGGCCTGCTGCACCACGAAATGCGCCAACTTGACAGTCTGGTGATGCAGGCTGGCGAAACAGCTCGCGTTCCTGCCGGCTCGGCCATGGCGGTCGACCGTGATGTGTTCTCTGCCGAAGTCCAGCGCATGCTCGACGACCATCCCAAGGTCACGGTCGTCCGCGAACGGATCGACGCCCTGCCCTCTTCCGGCCCGACCATTATCGCGACCGGCCCGCTGACCGCACAATCGCTGGCGCAAAGCATTGTCGCCGCCACGGGACAGGATCGGCTCGCCTTCTTCGATGCCATCGCTCCCATCGTTCACCGCGACAGCATCGACATGGATATCTGTTGGATCCAGTCGCGCTGGAACAAGCGCAACGAAGCCTCCAACGAGGATGGCGACTATATCAATTGCCCGATGACGAAGGAGCAATATCGCGCCTTCCATCAGGGCCTGCTCGACGGCGAAAAGACCGAATTCCGCGAGTGGGAAAAGGACACGCCCTACTTCGAAGGCTGTATGCCGATCGAAGTGATGGCGGCGCGCGGTGTCGACACGCTCCGCTTCGGCCCGATGAAGCCGGTCGGCCTTGACAATCCGCGCGATACCACGCCCGAATTTCCGCAAGGCCGCTGGCCGCATGCCGTGGTGCAATTGCGGCAGGATAACAAGCTTGGCACCTTGTGGAACATGGTCGGCTTTCAGACCAAGCTGAAATACGGCGCGCAGGTCGAACTCTTCCGCACCATCCCGGGCCTCGAGAATGCCGAATTCGCCCGGCTCGGCGGTCTCCACCGCAACACCTTTCTCAATTCGCCCGTCGTTCTCGATCGCCAATTGCGCCTCAAGGGTGCCGAACACATCCGTTTTGCGGGGCAGGTGACGGGATGCGAAGGCTATGTGGAAAGCTCTGCGGTCGGATTGATGGCCGGTCTGATGGTAGCGGCCGAACTGGCGGGCCGCGAATGGACCGCGCCGCCCCGAACAACCGCATTCGGCGCGCTGCTTTCGCATATCACCGGCGATGCCGAGGCCGAGACCTATCAGCCCATGAATGTCAATTTCGGTCTGTTCCCGCCGCTCCACGATGTCGGCAAGAAACAGCGGAAAGAAGCCTACACCGGCCGCGCCAAGGCGGACATGCAGCAGTGGCTGGGCGCATTCGAGCCCATTCCGGCCTGACGCCAGATCAGCAGGCGCAGCTGCGCTTTTTCTTCGGCTTGGGCTTGGTGATCTCGAATTCCTTCGGGCTCAACTCGCGATCCGAATTGGCATCGGCGCCCTCGAATTTCTCGACGGTCGTTACCGCCCATTCTTCGAAATCGAGAAGATTGTTGCCATCCTGATCGAGCTTGCGGAAAGCGGCGCTCCGCGTCGACAGCATTTCGCTCCGTGTAATCCGCCAGTCGCGATTGCGATCGTAACGGAAGAAGCGGCTCTGTTCCTTCGTGAGTTCGGTCGCCTCGGGCGGAGCGGGCCCTCGCATGTCTCCCGGATCGGCGATCGGCAAGACATCGGGTGACGGCGTTTCGCTCGCCAACAGGGTGGGATCGGGTGGCGGAGCTGCACTCTCGACTTCGGCCCTGCCCTGATACCAGAACAGTCCAACCCCGGCCGCCATCAATGTCACGATCCCGCCGGTCACCGCGCCCTTCATTCCGTGCCCCCTTTTGCAACGCCTTCAATTATATCGCCCGGCCGCCTTCGTTCAGCGCGCGCTGGCCCAATGCGGAAAGAACTGCCAGGGGCCGTAATCGTCTGGGCAAGCTTTGCCGTGCGGATTTCGACTTTGCCCAAAGCGACAGGACCAATTGCCGTTCCTCTTCGGAAGTGAGGTGCGCTGCGAGATCCGCGCAGACCCAGTCTCTCATTGCTTGATCGACCACCCTTTTAGTCACGGGAATGTCTAAATGCTCGGCAAGTATCGCACCCATCGACGCCCGCTCCGAAATGAAGCGATCCACTATGGATGTGGTTAATTCGGGCGCCGTCGCGAATGCTTCCCAGGCATCGATCAGGAAGACGAGTTCGTGACCGCCCTCCGGCCACAGCTCGCGGATCGACGCGACCAACGCGGAATCGCGCGTCGCAGCGGATGTGCCGGAGAGAGCATCGCGCCACCAGGCAAGTCGCAACTGGCCGATCATCGGTTCCGAGCTCGCGGCCACCGCATTCGCCAACTCGCGATCGAGCAGGAACGTCGATTCGAATACGTGCCGATCGCTGCCGACGGCATAGCCAAGCGCGACCTCGAGATCGGCGTTATTACGCGTATCTGTCTGCGACATACCCTCCGTCAATCGAGGCGTGGAGAATGAAAAGGGTGTCCTTTCAAGGCGTTCGCTTTCGCGCTGCCCATAGCTGCGCCGCATTTACGAAATCTCGACGGTTACCCGACATTAAGCATGTGGCTTTCCGCCTCGTTAGGCGCGGGCTTGTAGCATGCAAGCAAGTTTATCCGGAGAATTTTCCATGCGACTCGGAACGATGCGCAATTCCCTGCGGAAAAAATTTACCCGACTTCGGTCGGACGAGAGCGGCAATGTGCTCATTCTGACCGCTGCAGCCCTGCTGCCCATGCTCGCCCTGATCGGCAGCGCCGTCGACATCAGCATGGCCTATATGGGACGCGGCAAGCTGCAGAACGCATGCGACAGCGCCGTACTGGCAGGCCGACAGGCCATGGTCGGGACGTTCTTCACCGACAAGGCTCGTGCAGAGGCAAACAAGTTTTTCGAATTCAATTATGATGAAGGAACGCTGCGAGCGCAGGATCTGAATTTCCAGGTCGAA